>JAAYKX010000295.1 GCA_012522155.1 Bacteroidales bacterium | reverse complement strand
GACTTATGCTGTGATATCAGCCGGTCTGCTGTTATTGTCGATAGCATGGACCGCCTTTCTCCTGCCTCATCAGATATCGGGCAGCGGTGTTACGGGCATTGGCGCTATTGTCTTTTATGCTACCGGGATACCGATGGGATACACCTATTTTGCAATAAACGTGGTACTGATGGTTGTAGCTCTGAAGATACTGGGAACGGGTTTCGGTATTAAAACAATTTATTCAATAATACTCTCTTCTGTTCTGCTCACCGTATTGCAACCCCTGATTCCCGCTCCCGTAGTTCAGGAAAAGTTTATGTCGGCCATCATCGGTGGCATGTTATGCGGAGCCGGTATTGGTATAGTTTTTACCCAGGGTGGCAGCACGGGGGGGACGGATATAATTGCACTGGTAGTAAACAAATACAGGAATATAAGTCCGGGCAGGATCATACTGTTGTGTGATGTGTTTATTATCAGCTCCTCATATGTTGTGCTGACACATCTGGAATCGGCACAGAGAGTGGAAACCATGGTATACGGTTTCGTCACCATGGCAATACAGGCTTATACTCTGGATGCGATTCTCTCAGGCAACAAACAGTCAGTTCAGATATTTATATTTTCCAGGGATTTTGAAAGCATAGCCGATCAGATAACTGCAAGTATGCGCAGAGGTGTGACAGTTATCGACGGCACCGGCTGGTACACGAAGGAAAATCAAAAAATTATAATAACCATGGTCAGGAAGAATGAAATAAGTGACGTATACAGGATAATAAAAAGTATTGACAAGAAGGCTTTCATTACCGTAGCCAACGTTATGGGGGTTTATGGAAAAGGATTTGAAGAACTGAAAAGATTATGAAATATTATAAATATATTGCGGCAATTTCATAATGAGTCCATGAGAAAAACAGTCTTAACACCGCTATTGTTTCTGGCAGCAACCGCCCTGCTGCTATCCCAGCAGGCCACAAGATGGAGGGGACCCAATGCCGAAGGTATTTATCCCGGCAGCGGATTGCTCAAGGTCTGGCCCGAAAACGGACCTGAAATGCTGTGGTCATTTGAACAGCTCGGAGAAGGTTATGCATCACCTTCATTTTACGGAGGACATATATATATCCCGACCATGATTAAGGGAGAAGGCTATATGTTCAAGCTAAGCATGTCGGGAAAAGAGATCTGGAGAGCAAAATACGGCAGTGAATTCACCCGGCAGTATCAGGGTACCAGGTCGTCCGCTACCATTGCCGGAGATCTGCTCTACATGCTCAGCGGCAACGGAAAGCTGGTATGCATGAATACCGGGGACGGGTCAGTCAGATGGAGCAAGGAACTGACAGGGGATTTTGACGGTGTGATAAACCGTTACGGTTATAATGAAACGATTCTTGTTGATGGTGACAGACTGTATACTACTCCCGGCGGCAGGAAAAACAATGTCAGTGCACTGAACCGTTTTACCGGCGATCTTGTCTGGACATGTCCGGGTATGGGTGAAAAGGCGGCCTACTGCACACCGGCGATGATAAAACTTCCGTCACGTACCCTGCTGGTCACTCACACAGAATCGCACATACTGGGTATTGACATAAGGAACGGAAATCTTTTATGGTCATATCCCTGGGCAAATCAACGGCTGGAACATCAGAACACACCGCTTTACAGGGACGGATTACTTTTTTGTCTCAGCGGCTACGGAATGGGGGCGGTGATGCTCAGACTAAACCCTGACGGCAGTTCGGTAAGCAGGGTATGGTTCAGTCAGTCCTTCGACTGCCGCATGGGTGCCGCTGTCCTGATAAACGGCTATCTGTACGGTTCCGGGCACAACGACCCTTCATGGCAATGTTACAACTGGACCACCGGAAAAAAGATGTATTCTTCAAGATCCCTGTTCATGGGAGCGGTAATATCAGCTGACGGCCTGCTGTACTGCTGCAGCGAAAAGGGTGAAATAGCCCTTGTAAAGCCCGATCCGTCCGGTTTTAACATAATCAGCAAAATGACTGTCCGAAGGGGCTCGGGGCCTCACTGGGCACATCCGGTCATCCATGAGGGTGTTTTGTACGTACCAAGGGGAAAAGCACTTATTGCCTACAATATCAGAGGAAAATAAATCTACTGTCCTGAATATCATTCTGTCCTGAAAATCGTTTATTTCAGATCCGTACGGCATTCGGCACGTGCAAATATTCCATAAACCGATTTTTCAAAATCAACGGCAGCCACCTTGTACTCAGGCGTCAGGGTATATTCATCCCCTATTCCGCTGGTCAGGAAATTTATTCCTGCCTCGGGAAAATGGAATGTAGTGTAAATCACACCGGGTTTAACCACATCCGTCACTTCAACCTTCATGGTAGTGATTCCCCTGGCGGAAGATATACGTGCATAATCACCGCTTACCAGTCCTTTTGAACGGGCATCATCCGGATTTACAAACAACAGGTCTTCCGTTACTATTTCACTGTTGGGTGTGCGCCTCGTCATTGTGCCGCTGTTATAATGCTCCAGCAGTCTTCCCGTGGTCAGAATATAGGGATACTCCTCAGAGTGTTCAATGATTTCCGGGGAATCCTCATAATCCCAGAAATGGAATCTTCCCTTTCCACGTTTGAATGTTCCCACGTGCATTATCCTGGTGTCTGTACCGTCTTCCAGAACCGGCCACTGCTTGCCGTTTTCTCCGAGTTCCTCCCATTTGACTCCCTTAAAAAATGGAACTATCCCGGCAATCTCCTTCAGAACACCTGCAGCAGTGTATTCCTCCTGCGGATAACCCATGTGATTCATCATTTCCACCACTATCCGCCCGTCAGGCCTGGTGCCTTCAAGCGGATCCACCACCTTCCGGACTTTCTGTATCCTTCTTTCTCCGTTTGTAAAAGTGCCTTCCTTCTCCAGGAAGGATGAAGCAGGTAATATCACATCGGCAATACGGGCTGTTTCAGACATGAATATCTCCTGTACAACCAGGAACTCAAGTCCCTGCAGGGAGCTTCTTACATGACATGTATTGGGATCTGTCTGCAATACGTCCTCACCCATGATCCATAATGCCTTAAGTTCACCCGCTGTTGCAGCGGCAAACATTTCCGGAATACGCAGTCCGGGTTTCGACGGATGCTCAACACCGTAATAGGAAGTATAGAGTGCAATATTTTCCGGATTGCTTACATCAAGATAACCGGCTCCCTGGTGTGGCTGAACTCCCATGTCGGCGGCACCCTGTACATTGTTCTGGCCCCTCAGCGGATTGACTCCCGTACCCGGCCTGCCAATGTTCCCTGTCATCATGGCAATATTTGAAATAAGTGTTATTGCCTTGGTGGCCTGCCAGTGTTCGGTCACTCCCAGTCCGTGAAATTCCATGGCTTCGGATGCTGATCCGTATTCAAGGGCTGCAGCCCTTACCTCTTCCCTGTCAACACCGCATATCCTCTCCTGTTCACCAACATCCAGTCCTTCAAGATAATCTTTAAAATCCTCCCAGCCTTCTGTACGGGAAGCAATAAAATCTTTATCAACAAGTCCTTCCTTCAGCAGGTAATATGCAAAGAGATTAAGTACCGCAACATTTGTCCCGGGTTTGATCTGCAGGAAATGTTTTGCAACCCTGGCCAGCCCTATCTTCAGCGGATCAATAACGATCAGCGGAATACCTGATTCGGTTACGGATTTCATCCTGGCACCGGTCACGGGGTGGGCATCGGTCGGATTGGCCCCGATAACCAGCATGCACCCGGTTCTGTACATTTCATCAATGGAGTTTGTGGCTGCCCCGGTACCAAAGGCCCACTGCATTCCCATTGCCGTCGGGGCATGGCATACCCTTGCACAGCCGTCAATATTGTTGGTTCCGATAACTATCCTGAAAAATTTCTGCATCAGATAGTTTTCCTCATTTGTGCATCTTGCCGACGAAATTCCTGCAAGGGCATCAGGACCATATTTTTCCTTTATCCCGCGAAATCTTTCTGCAATATATTCATAGACTTCATCCCATGATACCTCCGTCAGTGTTCCGTTCTTTCTTATCATGGGGGACCGCAGCCTGTCGGGATGGTTGTAAAATTCAAATGCATATCTTCCCTTCAGACAGGTATGTCCCCTGTTTGTGACTGCATCAAGGGGCGCCTGGATACCTCTTACAGTACCGTCAATCACCTTTACATCCAGATTACAGCCCACACCACAATAGGTACAGGTGGTACGTACTGTTTCATCTGCCGCAAGTGTCTTGACGGAATAACGGTCTGACAGTGCATTGGTCGGACAGGTCTGTACACAGGCCCCGCACGAAACGCATGTGGATTCAATGAATGACCTGTCAAAATCCTTTATGATACGGCTCTTGTCAGCCCTTCCGTGTATCCACAGCACACGTTCCGTCTGCAGTTCATCACAGGCCCTCACACAGCGGTAACATTTAATGCATTCAGTGAAATCTGACCATACATAGGGCCGGCTCCTGTCCTTCTCATACTGGCTTATCTTACGTTTGTATCTTACCCCGGAAGGTCCGGCTGTGGCAATCACAGACTGAAATTCCGTGGGAAGCATGCCACTTTCCGGCGTAAGCCTGTCGGGCGGATACTCAGACAATACCATTTCAAGTATATTCCTCCTCAGGCGTCTGATCCTGTCCGTGGAAGGATAGACATAATATCCTGCCGTCACCGGTGTATGACAGGAGGCCATTACTCTTGCAGGGCCGTTTTCCTCAAGGGCCACATCAACCGAGCATATCCTGCATGAGCCGTAGTTCTCAAGATTATCCGCCTGGCACAGCGTTGGAATCATTTCAGTTCCCAGATGTCTGCGCACAAAGTCCAGAATAGTCTCTCCTGCCTCTATTGCATAAGGCTTGTTGTCTATATATGCTGTCTTTTTCATTACTGTGGTTCCTTGGTGCTTATAAAATAATCCTTCAGTTCATCGTCAAAATACTGCAGGGCATTCCTGACAGGCAGTGGCAGGCCGCTGCCAAGTGCGCACAGGGATCCCAGCTCCATTGCTTCCAGCAGATCATCAAAAAGCTGACGATCAATAATTTCCCCATGCTCCACTGCACCGGAAACCAGTTCATGTCCCCGCGCTGAACCCAGCCTGCACGGAAAACACTTTCCGCAGGATTCCTTCCTGGTAAATTCAAAAAGATGCTCAATCAGTTTAATTACCGGGAAATCATCAGGTATTGATACCACTCCCGCATGTCCGAGCAGAAAACCTTCTCTTGCAAAGGATTCAAAATCGAGTGTCAGATCGCCGATCCGTGATGCAGGTACCAGTCCGCCCAGGGGACCGCCTATCTGAAAGGCTTTTACCGGATAGCGTGTTCCGCCGCCCATTTCATCTATAACAGTTCTCAGGGGTGTTCCCATCTTTACCTCAAGCAGTCCGGGCCTGTTATAGGCACCATCAAGAGACACAAGCATTGTACCGGTTGATTTTTCCGTTCCCATTGCCTCTCAGGCAGCACCACCTTCTTCCAGTATGGAGCGGACATTGGCTAAAGTCTCCACATTGCTCATAACAGTCGGCTTACCGAAGAGTCCGTAAACCGCGGGAAAAGGCGGGCGGGTACGGACCTCTGCCCTCAGTCCCTCAATGGAGTTGAGCAGTGAGGTTTCCTCACCGCATATATAAGCCCCCGCTACCTGAACAACATGGAAACGGAAAAGATCCTTATCATGATTTTCATCACCGGCTGCTATTCCCATCTCTTCAAGAGTCCGGATTGCCTCCCTTACCTTTTTTATTGCCAGGGGATATTCCCCCCGGATATAGACCACCCCCGTGCCGGCCCCTGTAATGATACCTGTGGCAAGCATACCGAAAAGCACTGAATGCGGACGCTCCTCAAGAAGCCATTTGTCGGAAAAAGCTCCCGGATCACCTTCGTCACCATTGCAGACAATATACTTCCCGCCGTCTGTAGCTGCATCCCGCGCGGCACGGACCTTGATATGAAACGGAAACCCTGCCCCGCCGCGGCCCCGAAGTCCGGAAGCCTCAAGTTCCCGGAGGGCAGCTTCAACATTTTTATTCAATACGGCCATAGTGGAATAGTATTCCTTCAGATCACCGGCCGGTGCAGTCAGAACAGGTTTTTCGGCATTGGTATAAACTTCCGGAATTTTCCTGCCCTCCCCGCATTTGCAAAGGTGAATTTCGCTGTCTGCAAGCCAGGCATCGTTGGAATGACAGTGCCCCAGACAGGTCATCGTACCAATCTCATGCGGCTCATATGTTTCAAGCAGTTCCCGCATTACTTCTTCCGTCCTGCCGGATACAAGGCAGGCAGTTCCGTTACACACAAAAACCTTTTTGCCCTGATGCTCCGGATCAAGGAAATCATAAAAGGAACTTGCACTCAGAATGGCGGCATTTCCGGTCATAAACCCGCGGGCGACCGAGATCAGATTCGTTTCCCTCAGATCATCAGCGCTGAGAGCTGCATCCGAGGTTTTTTCATACATGCTGTCAGTAAGACCTTTTCTCAATGAGAGACCTCTCAGATTCCTGGACATAGCTTTAAATTTTTTTCAATATATTAACTTTCCATACGCTTTAAAAAAAATATGAGAATTATCATTTATGCCACAGGAAAATTATACTGAAAAACAAATCCTGACACTTTCCACACCGGGAATTCCGAAAGGCGGAAAGTCCGGCAAACCGGGACCCGGACAGACAAGGATTCGGGCAGCCGGGAGTTCCGAAAGGCAGGAATACGAACAGGGAGGAATTAAGACGGGCAGGAAGCCGGACAAACCGGGACCCGGACAGACAAGGATTCGGGCAGCCGGGAGTTCCGAAAGGCAGGGATTCCGAAAAGCAGAAAAAATCACAATTAATAGAATATATAATGATCTTTTTATCCTTTACATTGTTTAATACATATCTTTGCTACATACAACATTAAAAAAACCACCATGATTATTTCAGGTAAAACCGGTGTAGGAGAAGTAGTACGGCAGAATTTCCGGACAGCGCAGCTATTCCGGGAATACAATATTGATTACTGCTGCGGGGGCGAAAAATCAATATCCGAGGCATGCAATGATGCCGGCATTACCACAGACCTTCTGATATCGCAGCTGGAAAATATTGCAGAAAACTCAGACCCCGACACGGAATATATCAACAGTCTGGCTCCCGACGAATTAAGTGATTACATAGTGAGAAGGCATCATGCCTATGTAAGGAAGAACATTCCCGTTATCAGTGAAAACCTGGATAAGATATGTGATGTTCACGGTTCATCTTATCCTGAGCTCTTTAAGATCAGGAAACTGTTCGCCGAATCTGCAGAAGAACTGGAAAGTCACATGAACAAAGAAGAATCCATTCTGTTTCCCTGTATACTAAAAATGGTGAAATCAAAAAAGGAAGGTTCTCCCTATGATCCCCGGTCTTTTGGTCCGGTGGCAAACCCTGTCAGGATGATGATTGCCGAGCATGAAAACGAAGGAAAGAGGTTTGAAAAGATTGCAGAATTATCGGGTAATTACATTCCGCCTGCTGACGCATGCACAAGCTTCCGGACAAGCTACAGGCAGCTGGAGGAATTTGAACGTGACCTTCACAGACACGTTCATCTGGAAAACAACATTCTTTTCCCGGAAGCACTCAGACTGGAAGAAGAATTAAACGGATCAAAAAACAAATAAATTTTTTCACTCATGAAGCCAAGACTGGATTATACAAAGACTGCTCCCGGCGCTCTGAAAGGGATGCTGGAGCTTGAGAAATATGTTCATGGCTCGGGCCTGGAAAGGTCTCTGTATGAACTCGTAAAGATAAGGGCATCACAAATCAACGGTTGTGCCTACTGTCTCGACATGCACACAAAGGATGCACGCAAGGCCGGGGAAAGCGAACAACGAATATATGCCCTGTCCGCCTGGCGTGAAACACCTTTTTACACCGAACGCGAAAGGGCCGCACTGGACTGGACTGAAGCTCTTACGCTGATTTCCGAAGATGAAGTGTCCGACTCCCTTTACAAAGCCACCCTCGAGCATCTTAACGAAGAGGAAATAGTAGCTCTTACCATGGCCATCATTGCCATTAACGGATGGAACCGTCTGGCAATCAGCTTCAGGACACCTCCGGGTAGTTATGAGCCCCGGTAACGGATTGTAATAAGCTGATACACACCAGGTACCGGACAAGACACCCGGGGGCTGATACCTGCGGACTTTACAGTCTGTCCGGGACCAGCCCGGCAGTTTTCGCTCTCAACGCAGAACCACGTTTACGGATGCTGATCCGTTTTTTGCTTTTCCCGCTTTCCCGACAGATTGATCAGAGCTGTCTCAGGCAGATACAGCCTGCGGTCCCGATCCATAAGAATGTCATAAAAATTTGATAAATTCTATCTTTATGATATTTTTGTCAGACGCTTCTGCTTTTATCTGCGAAAGCTTCCGCTTTCATGCGGGTCAGAAGATTTATGCTGCTTTTACATACATATTATATGTTTTTCAGTTAACATTTTAAATTCCAAATCTTTAAACAAAAATACTATGAAACGTCGGGAAGTAATAAAGACCCTGTCTGCCATTCCGGTAGCAGGAGGTTTAATGTCTCTGGATCCCCTTATGGCATCAGCCACACAAAAACGAACTGCAAAAGGAGCGGGCCTCCTTTCCAACCCTGAAGAGGGTGCCCTGGCCCCCGGACCACAAATATTCCAGTCCATAGGTGTTGAACCCCTGATAAACTGTATGGGAACCTTCACAGCAATCGGAGGCTCCATTCCATTGCCGGAAGTACAAAAGGCAATAGAATACGCAGCCCTTAACTATGTATATATTGATGAACTGGCAATGGCTGTGGGTAAAAGACTTGCAGATATCACGGGAGCCGAATGGGGAATGGTGTCCTCAGGCTGTGCGGCAGGAATGAAACATGTTACAGTAGCCTGTATCACTGACGGTGATCCGGAAAAACTTGTAAGAGTACCTGATCTTACAGGATTTACCAAAACAGAAGTCATCATTCCGCGGTATTCGAGGAATCAGTATGATGCAGCCATCAGAAATGCAGGTGTAACAATGATAGAGGTTCAGACCATGGAAGAACTGAAAAAGGCTATCAATCCGCGTACAGCAATGGTTTATCTTTTTGCAGCTCCAAGGGATTACAGTGAAGGGCCCCTGTCAATTGACAACATTTCTGCAGTCCTGAAAGACACAGGTATTCCCATTCTTGTTGATGCGGCAGCAGAGGTTCTGACCGTTCCCAATATTCACCTGGAAAGGGGTGCAACCATTGTTGCATACAGTGGAGGAAAAGCCATAAGAGGCCCTCAGGGAGCAGGCCTTCTTCTTGGCAACAGGGATCTTCTTTTTTCAACATGGCAGGCAAGCTCCCCTCACCACGGTCCGGGAAGAGACAACAAAATAGGAAGGGAAGAGCATATTGGCATGCTTGCAGCCGTTGAAGCATGGGTTAAAACAAATCATCCTGAAAAGGAAAAAAGATGGATCTCATGGCTTGAACATATTTCAAAGAAAGTAACTACGGTAAAAGGAGTAAGTACAAGGATCATGGAACCGCAGGGAGTGGATAACCGCAGCGCACGCCTTACCATAAGCTGGAATCCAAATGACCTGAACATAAGCGGCCAGGAAGTATCAAAAGAACTTGTTGAAACCAGACCGAGGATTGTTCTGGGCGGCGGCCGCTCCAACCCGATGGACGGTACAACATCAATATCCATAAGTGCTCATATGATGCAGCCGGGAGATGAGAAAACCGTTGCCGACAGGATTCATTCCATACTGTCAAGGCAGCATGAAAAGAAGACTGTTGTCATCGAACCGCCGGCAGCCGATATTTCCGGCCAGTGGGATGTAAGTGTTGAATTTTATTCAGGCAGGGGGGAACACAAGCTGTTTCTCGGAAAACAGGAAGGAAATGATATAAAAGGAACTCACAGAAGTACCTTCTCATTGCTTGATATATCCGGAAGGGTTGAGGGTAAAAATGTAAAACTTCAAAGTTTCTACAGGGAAAATGCCCAGTCAATACCATATATCTTTGACGGAAATATCGAGGGAGATACATTTTCAGGAGTGTTGTACCTGGGTGAATACCGTTCCGCGAATTTCACTGCAAAAAGAGCGGAAGCAGGCAGACGTCCCATGATGCCCATATCAGTACCCACACACGGGGGGAAGAAAAGCGATTCATGGTGATAAGCTTAACAGGCAATTGATATGAAGTGAAATCCGTACATGAAATAATTGCCGGTTCCGGAGAGGAATACATTTCCGGTGGCCTGAATGAAAAAGACATTCCCGCCGATCCTCTTGACCTTTTTGAAAAATGGCTTGAAGAGGCTGTAAAAAGGAAAACGGGTCTGCCCAATGCGATGCATCTCTCAACGGCAGGAGCTGACGGCAGACCATCCGGAAGAATAGTATTGCTCAAGGAATTTGATAAAAGGGGATTTGTTTTTTATACCAACCTTGACAGCAGAAAGGGTGTTGAGCTGAAGGAAAACAATCATGCGGCACTGACTTTTTTCTGGAATGAACTGTTCCGCCAGGTCAGGCTTGAAGGCAGGGTCTTTGAACTGCCTTCCGGAGAATCGGATTCATATTTTGCCATCCGGCCGCATGACAGTAAAATCAGTGCACTGGCTTCAGAACAAAGCAGGATCCTTAAAAACAGGGAAACTCTTGAAAACAGGGTGAGGGAACTGGAAAACAAGCTGAAAGATAAGATCATTGAAAGACCTGCCAACTGGGGCGGTTATTACTTATCCCCTTCATACATAGAATTCTGGCAGGGAAGGACACATCGTCTGCATGACAGGATAGTGTACAGAAGAGACGACATTAAAGGCAAATGGAATATTATGCGATTGTATCCCTAGACCGTTCATAAACGGCGGAATCAATTGCCTTGTGAAACTGCAGGCCATTTATCCGGTGGCCTGCATAATTATCAAAACATATTATACCTGTCTATTCCGAATATTTTATCACCTCAACAGGACACTCTTCAGCAGCTTCCTTTATTTCATCAGTGTAATCGGAATAATTTACTCCTTCAATAACGATTGCTTCGTCTTCCACTTTAAACACTTCAGGACAAATATCTTCGCATACACCGCATGCAGTGCAGCCTTCTTCTATCCATACCTTTGTCACAGCCATAGCTTATAATATATATTGATTATTGAACCGGGCTCTCACTCATCCTCCCTTCAGAGGCATGAAAACCCATTTAAACTGCTTCTTTTATAATCTGACTGTCATCAATATTAAGATCCGACAGTATTTTCTCAACAGCCTCCATCATGGGCTCAGGTCCGCAAAGATAAATATCCTTTGTTAAATCTGTTAATTGTTTCCTGAGAAAATCCCTGTTTAAATAACCATGTGCATATCCTTTTGCAGCTTCCTCCGAAAGAATGTTAACAAAATTTTTCCCCAGAAGGCGTTCAAATTCATACTTCAGGATAATATCATCCCTTGTCTTGTTTGCATAAATGAGCTTGTTGCTGCCTATGGAATTTTCCGATTTCAGATATCTCAGAATGGATATAAAGGGGGTAATACCTGCTCCTCCAGCAATGAAATATCCTTCATTCCTGTATTCAATTGCTCCGAAAACCTCAGATATAAACAGACTGTCATTTCTTCTCAGACGAAGAAGTTCATTTGTCACACCCTTGTCTGCCGGATAGGTTTTAATTGTAAACTGAAGAAAATCATCATCCGGAAGACTTGTAAAGGTAAAGGGCCTTTTCTCATCCTGCCAGCCTTCCCTGTTTATCGAAACATCAACAGCCTGTCCCGGTCTGAAAACCAGACCAGCAGGCTTTTCGGTAAAGATCTGAAGCACATCACGGGTGATAAGCCCTGTTGACATGATTTTGACATTATATGTTTCCATCTTTTATCTGTTTTTGTCTGATCTGACAGACACTGTGAAAAATCATTTTACCATTATCAAAGATAAGAAAGTTCCAAGCCTGAATACTTACTTATCCCTATTAAATGATCTGTGTTATTTAAACAATTTACTTTAATAAAAGTTTCCTGAAACGGATCAGGTTTATTAATAAAAAAGAGCGTGATAACAGGATAACAGCAAATTAGAATCATTCTAAAATGTCGGGAATATTTGCTTTATCAACAAAGGATTTATATATTGGAGACTCTGGATAAAAAAATAATCTTAAATGAAATCAGTAGCACGGAAAGAGCCGTACAAATATACGATAACGATTATAAATAGTTAGCTTAATTATAAAGAACACCTGAAGGGGGCTTTATAGTCCCCTTTTTTAGTAAAAAAAAATACGAATTACTACCATCAGACACAATGACTACAACAGGAAAGGGAGATAATTACGAAAAGGAAACAATGCAGCACAAAACAACAATCAGGGAAGATGCCAGGAAAGTACTGACAAAGCAGCTGAACTATACCAATAAACAATTTCAGACCGAATCAAACAACAGGAGATTCAATATTCACAGCTATGCCAGACATAAGTCCAAAGCCAATCCCAATTTCTTCAGATGGTTGTTTGATGACTATGAGAATATCGGTCTTTACGGGGCAAATCTCACCAATGAGCAGAAGGAAATATACAAGGCATGGTTACACGATTTATAATTTAGATTAACGAGGTAATTATGACACCAATATGGAAATGTGGATTTTGTGACGTAAGCCACTACAAACACAGCATGATACAAAAACATGAAAGTATTTGTCCGTCAAATCCCAGGAACAAATTGTGTTTTTCCTGTGAATACCACATACCCGGCGTAAAAATGTGTGCGGAAAACATTATGACCTATAATGTTTACACTTCTGCTACTCCATGCAGCCGCTGGTCAGGGAAAAAGCAGGATTAAATTCACACATCCGGAACAATCCGGATTATTATTCAAGATATTATCCGGCATTCTGCCGGTTCACCGATTAACTGTATCAGGCCTGATCCCAGGTTTATGATAACCAGGAATGTAATTATTTCCCGGTCCGGGAAAGTACTCACGTTATCAGCCTGTTACAACAAAAAAGAAATACAAGGCATGATTCAAAACTACCATCATACTACAAAAGATTATCAGAAAACCCGTTCATTAGTGCTGGTCTTTACATTACTGGCCGGAATCATAACTGTTTTTGGATTTGCTACCTGGTGGCTGTTCAAAACATTTGTCGGACTGATAGACAAATACCTGTATTAAAACTGCCCTTTCCATTCATTCCGCCCTTCCAGGGCTGCCCCTATCCCCTCCTTTTTCCTAAACTCGCAATAATCATATCCTGAAAAAAAGGTTATAAGGAATACCTTATTAACTTTAGGCGCTTTATGTACTTC
>JAAYKX010000294.1 GCA_012522155.1 Bacteroidales bacterium | reverse complement strand
TGTCATAAATTCCAAGCGGTTCCAGTATTGACTTTTTACAATACTCGTCATAAGGCATACCGGATATCTTCTCTATAACCAGTCCCAGTATGGCATATCCGAGATTTGAATAAGCTCTTCCTGTTCCGGGAGCAAAATGAAGTCTCTTGTCAAGAGCAAAACGTATTATGGTCCTGGTATCAACAGGCATATCTGTTCCCATATGCTCAGCAACCACCACCGGCATAAACATCTGATCACCCCAGCGTTGCGACCATCCTGCCTCATGGCACAGGAGATGGGCCACACTGATGTCATATGCCCTCCTGTCTTTGGGATTGCTGAAATAAACATCATCAAGGATTGCATTTTCGCCAAAAACCCTGTCATTCAGAGACAGCCGGCCCTCCTCTGCAAGTTTCATAACAGCTACTGCCGTCAGCAGTTTTGAGATACTGGCCACCCTGAACTTATAAAATGGCTGCACTTCTTCCCGTGTTACAGTATCTGCCTGTCCAAAGCCCCTGGCGTAAATAAGTTTTCCGTCTTTCGATACTGCAACAGAGGCGCCCCTTATCTCCCATTTACGCATGAATGATTCCAGGTATTTTTCAACAAGCATGAATTCCTGCCCTTCAGAAGCGGAATTTGTCAGCCGCACATTATCCAGCATCAGCTTATTGGTCAGTTCAGGACTTTCATCACTGGCTCCCGGGTTATAGTTTACCAGAGTTATCAGAAATACTACAAGCAATATTTTTCTTTGAGCTGACAAAAGGTATCGACTTTTCAGTGAACAAAAATAAAAACTATTCCTGAAACTAATCCGGCTGATTTGTCAATTTAATAATAACCCGCCTGAAATTATTCACATTTTGATTGTAAACCATCGTTTTTACGCATCTGAAAATTAAATCAAAGAATTAACTTTGTACTATGCCGAAAAAAAATCCAATAAGGCTATTTGTTTTAACAGCAATATTTACTTGTCTTGTTCTTCGTTCAGGTGCACAGATGACAGAACCGGATACCTCCGGATATCTTCCCCTCATTTACAGGGGAGCCCTGGAATACAATCTGACCATAGCTGCAGCATCAGGATACAGTTCAGAAATAGAAAGACTGATAAAAGCCGGGGCTGAAACAGATGCAAAAAATTCTGAAGGTGCCACAGCTCTTTTTTTCGCCATAATCAACAAAAGGCATGAAGCTGTCAAAACACTTATTGATCATGGGGCAAATGTTAACGAACTGTCCATATACAATGAGAATCCGCTTCTGCTCGCCATAAATGTCAGAGACCCGTATATTGCCGAGATTCTGATAAGAAATGGTGCGGATGTAAACTTTAAGAACCGCGGGGCTGTCACACCCTTACATATTACATCGGTTCACGGCCTCCCTGATCTGACGGATCTGCTGCTTTACTATGATGCAGATATTGACGCCAGGGACAATGAGGGCACCACACCATTGATGGCAGCAATATGGACCGGTTATCCCGATGTTACTGAACTTCTTATTGTGAACGGGGCAAATATGGAATCAAGGGATAATGAAGGATTCACTCCGTTTCTGATAGCAGCTCAGAATGGTGACACCCTGATAATGAACATGCTTGCTTCCAGAGGTGTTGATATTTATGCAAGGAACATATACAACTGGGATGCACTGGCACTGGCAATCAAATCGAATCATATCCATGCAGCAGAATTTCTTTTAAGATCAGGCAGGAGATGGCATGAAGAAGCCAGGGAATCTGTAAACCCCTATAATATTGCTGCAAAATACGGCAGATCAGAAATACTTGAACTCCTTGAAAGGGAAAAAGTTCCCGGGCGTTACAAGCCCCGGTTCGATCAGATGGCACTGTCCTTTTCTTCCAGGTTCAATGGAAGGGATTATTACAGCGGCATGAGCCTTTCATTCAAGGAACCGCTCACCAATACCGGGCTGATCACCGGTATTGATACAAAACTGTGGTATACCAGCGTTATGATAAAAGAGACCGAAAATCTGTTTTACCAGTACCAGGACAGGAGTAATCTGGCATATGCAGGCATATTCAGGGAATTCCGTCTTACTGACAATGTATTCAGGGGGAACATATATTTCCATGCATCCCTGTCTGCAGCTTTTTCTTTTGGCAACAGGCTGAAAGGCACGGAGATTACTCCTGAAAGTAAATTCCGCCTGATACCTTCAGCATCTTTTAAATGGGAAAAAAGAATATTTCAGGTTTTTGGCGGACTGGAATATATTGGATCTCCCTTTTACAAAACCGGCCCGCTGTGGTTAAGAATAGGATGTTCGGCAAATCTATTCTTCGATCCGGACAGGGCTCCGGGCAAAATCATTAAATGGTATTGACTGACATGAAAATATACAGGATTTTTTATATGTTTCTGCTTGCCATACTTGCCTTTTCCTGTGAATATGACATGACGGGACCGAACCGGGTTTCCTTTGTCGATTGCAGTGAATGTTCTGCAGATGAACCCCTCAGTGCATATATCACCATTATTCTCAGAAACCCGTATGAGCTCGGAACAACAGGCGGAGTGATTATCGTGGATATTTATGAGGGAAACCTTGAAGATAATGTAATCTTCAAGTCAATCCAGGCAACCAGGACAGAGGTGGAAGTTAATTTGCCAGTCAATAAAAAATACAGCTTCGCTGCCAGTTATTTAATTGATAACAAAACCTATATTGTAGTTAACTCCGTTACGCCAAAAGTAAAATCTGATAAAAGAAGCTGCGATGAACCCTGCTATTACACAACTCCGCGGAAAGTAAACCTGAAACTCAGGCGTACAGGCTGATTGTTACGATAATGCAGCTTAATAAATGATAAACATCATCTTTGTAATTATAAAATGAATACATAAATGGAAAATTCCTTTTTCAATTCTGACATTTTCAGCTACGGCCTTCTGCCGGCATTTATTTTTATTGCCAGGGTATGTGATGTTTCACTTGGTACACTCAGGATAATATTTGTTTCAAAAGGCAATAAACAAATTGCTCCGTTTCTGGGCTTTTTTGAAGTCCTTATCTGGATAGTGGCAATAAGCAGAATAATGCAGAACCTCGATAATTATCTCACCTATATAGCATATGCAGGTGGTTTTGCAACTGGAAATTATGTTGGTATGCTCATTGAGGAAAGACTGGCAATGGGAATTCAGATGATAAGGGTTTTTACAAACAAAAAGGCGGAAGAACTGGTTCAGTCACTGAACAGCAGGGGTTATGGAGCCACTTCGGTGCAGGCCCAGGGAGCCAAGGAAAAAGTACATCTTATTTATACCATTGTACAGAGAAACGAAATGGTGGAAGTTCTGGGTATTATCAACAATTTCAATCCCAGGGCATTTTACACGATTGAAGATGTAAAAGCCGTTAACGAAGGGATTTTTCATCCGAGGAAAAGAAAGAATGTCATCCCCCTGTCAAATGTCCTCAGAGAATGGAGAAGAGGGAAATGAACAAGTCTGCCTGCCCCGGGATCCGGTATTCAGAGCCTGAAATTACAACCGGCCGTCACGGCTTAGGAATAATTGATTAGATTTGAGAAGAAATAATATAACGGTAATGAACAGCTTCAGCAGCCATCCTCTTTACAGGAAACATGATCTTGACAGCGCAATGAGTGCCCTGTGGATGTTCTACAGGGAAAGATTCATGATTCTTTTCGTCACCGCCTTCATCATGTCATTCGGAATGCAGTTGTTCACCCTGATGTTTGACTTCAGTGAGCTGATGAATCTGACCGATCCGGTGGAGATGCT
>JAAYKX010000293.1 GCA_012522155.1 Bacteroidales bacterium | reverse complement strand
TTTCGCTTCATTATATAGGTGTCAGATTTTCTTTACCTGTAAATATTTATTTTTTACCAGTTCCCTGTACAGCTGAATTGAATCCGGATGTCCTGCAATGATATCAGTATCCGGTTTATTGATCAGACCCGGATACTGGTAGATCAGTATCTTTTCCACGAAGGGGCTGACTGCCTCCAGCTGGCTTATGACACGTTCGGGAGGAGCCGGTACCAGGGCACTCTGATAAACTTTTCCCTCGAAGCGGAATACTTCCACATCGGCCCAGAGAGCTGATCTTCCCGCTTTACTGTGTGCTTTATGGAGATTTTCATAAAATGCGGCACTTTCTTCAACCCTGGTCTTTTCAACTCCGATTTCATCCTGGTATGCAATGAAATCGACATTCAGTTTTTCCAGTTGTCCGATATAATAATCATCTGTTTTTATATTGCGGGTCCCGTAGGGGGCTATGAGGGTTTTACGGCCGGGAGTCAGCTTCTCAGCTTCTGCTGATGAGATATTCACATAGTTGATGAAAAAATCCTCGTAATAGCCTTCTATTCCTGTTTCGTTCGGATAATACCAGCCATAAAAACTTTCATGACGGGCATATTTTTCTGCAATTTCATTCATTGCATTCAGTCTGAGTCTGTTTATTTCCGGATTTTTCATCAGGCTTACCGGGTCGGTCCAGTCACCGAAAAAACCGTTACTGATAAAAAATCTGATGCCATATTTATCGGCTGCAGTAAGTACTGTTTCAAGAGGATCTTCGCATGCAAGGGAGAGCATGGGCAATAGTTTCGTGGGATAAAAGCTTTTACCGTATATTGCCACGTTGAGGAGTACCAGGTATTTCATGCCTGTTTCAGCTATTTCCTTAACCTTCCGGTCCCACTGAAGGGCTGTGAAATTTTCGAGTGTCGCGTTCCAGTATTTTCCTTCCGCAGCACTGTGATGCTGGAATTCAAACCAGGAGCCTTCTATGGCTTTGATATCCTTCTTTTTTTCAGTGCAGGCAGGTAATGCTGCAGAAAGACAGATCCCGGCGGTACCCGCACCAAGAGTTTGTATAAAGTTTCTTCGTTTCATTTATAAAACCGGCATTGTTAGTTATAGTTGTTTAAAAGTAATTAAAATATTGCTAATACAGGGCGGACCAGGTACCGGAAATGGATTTCAGCGTTTTAAGGCTGATTGTTCAGTCAGTCAAGCAGAGGTTTCTGTTTGTTGTATTTCAAAAAATATTCAAAAAACATGCAGATCACTTCATTGGATTCTGCGTTTGGGGAATGGTCGGGTCTGTTGTGCATGGCAACACGGTTTTCATGGCCGAGGAGTCTGTTGACCGCTATGGTATGATTCAGTGCTTTCCACCGTTCGGGAGTATCTTCGGAGCCGCCTGATACCAGGAAGGGCCTGGGAGCCATCAGGGCATGAAGTTCATGTAGGTCATGGCCTTTTTTCAGCAGTTCCGGATACAGGCCTTTTGCATCTTCAACAGATCCCTGCCTGCGCCAGGTACCACTCCATGGGGGAGGATAGTAACCCAGGTACCACGGTTCCCAGTAATTCACGTTGGGGCGTGAATCATCGAAGACTATCCCGGGGTCTGACCATACGGCACAGGCGAACTTTTCAAACAGGCATGAAGCGAACATGGCCCATTTGCCGCCGTATGAGTGTCCCATGATGCCTATGCGTTCAGCATCCACTTCAGGTTTTCCGGATAAAGCATACCAGGAATTCGCTGCAGCACAGGCCAGTACTGAAAGTGGCTGTATGGCAGAGTTTTCTAAATCAGGATAATACAGGGAATAAGTTTTGGAATTTGTTGTGGCGGTAGTACCAATGGATAAGGTAACGAAGCCCCTTCGGGCAAGCTGGTATGCAAAATCGCGGTATTCCCCTCCCTGGCCGATGGCTGTTTCGGGTTCATAGTACACAACAATGACAGCAGGTTTTTTCCCGGGTCCCGGCGGAACCAGCAGGTAGCCTTCCGTCTGTTGTCCGGGCAGCCAGTCATATTTTATCCTGTGCCGTACAAAGCCGTCTTCGCCTGTTGTTTCTGTGATTTCCATTTTCTGCCTCCTGATCAGGGGAGGCCATTTTCCCATCATCCCGTTCCATTGTTTCAGGAATTCTTTCCGTCTTTTTTTCCACTCTTCCGGACTTTTTGCCTGGTGGCCGTTGTTAAACTTCAGAGGGGATCTGTAATTTCCGTAATTATCACGGTATTCATCCGGGGGACTGAAATATTCTGATATTTTTTCACGGATATACTGTTCTTTATTTTTTCCGGTACTGTCATCCTGCGCCTGTGCAATATACACTGAGCTGAATATCAGGAAAAAAGCGAAAAGATATCCTCTGTGCAGCTTTTTTATTTTGTAGTTCACTGGCTGGGTCATACTTCTGTTTTGTGATTCACTGACTGGTTCATTAATCCACGGATTGACCGGTTTTCTTAATGTTTTTATTTTTCCAGGGGCATTCTGGCTTCTGTACGGATCAGCCATTTCTCAAGTTTCCGGTTGAGTTTTTTTACTCTGGAAGGTTTGGATGCGGCCAGATCATTGCTTTCTGAAACATCCCTTTTCAGGTTGTAAAGTTCAAAGGTTCTGCCTTCGTACCATTTGATCAGCTTCCAGTTTCCGTCGCGTATAATGCTGTAGGGCACAATGTCATCCATCCGGTAATGGGGAAAATGCCAGTAAAGAGGCACCTTTTTCATTTTCCGGCCATAAAAGAGTGGACTTATGTCGCGGCCATCGATGATCCTGTCGGGAAGAGCCGTACCTGTAAGCGCACATAATGCCGGCAGGAAATCGATACTGCATACGGGAACATCGCATTTTGTTCCCGGCTGAATCACGTTTTTCCAGTAAACAAACATGGGTTCCTTTATTCCGCCTTCGTAGGGATATCCTTTTCCTGAACGCAGGGGACTGTTGCTGGTAGGCCCCACAAGTCCTCCGTTGTCAGAAAAGAATATTATTATCGTATTGTCCGTCAATTCTTCTTCCTCCAGGGTGTTTACCAGTTTCCCTACAGCATCATCAAGATGTTCGATCATAGCGGCATAAACTGCATTGGTCTGGTCATCTGTACGGATTTTGGCTTCATACCTGTCAATTGTTTCCGGCTTTGCCATCAGGGGAGTATGAACGGCATAATAACACATGTTTATAAAAAAGGGCTGCTCTTTATGCTGTCTGATCACATGTATCAGTTCGTCCGAAAGTCTGTCTTCAAGGTATTCTCCTTTACTGCGGGATTTGAGATTCGGGAAGCTGATCCCATTTCTGTCGTAAGGATCAAAATAATTGACCGGCTGTCCCATGTCATTTCCTGCTATATTGAGATCGTAGCCCTGTTTTTCCGGATAATAATCATCCGGTCCCAGATGCCATTTTCCGATATGACAGGTAAAATAACCCCTTGTCTTCAGTAATTCGGCAATTGTAATTTCTTCAAGCTCCATATGGTAGGGATTGGAGGGGGTTTTCAGCTTTCTGCCATTGTTTTCCTCCCAGGCAGGAGCTGTTCCGGTTTTTCCGTCCTGAACCTGGAATCTTGCACGGATCCAGTCGGTTATTCCTATACGGGCAGGATATCTGCCGGTCTGGATAGATGCACGGGTAGGAGAGGAAACTGCACAGGCTGCATAGGCATTATTGAAAATCATACCTCCGGCAGCAAGCCTGTCGAGATTTGGTGTTTCATAAAAGCGGCTGCCGTTGAATCCCACATCTCTCCAGCCGAGATCATCAACCAGGAGAAAAATGATATTCGGATTTTCCTTTGGCGCCTCCTGTGCTTTTGTAACTGTCCCCGCCAGGATCAGCAAACCGGCAGAACAGGTGATAATTTCATTTTTCATCTGTCTGTAATTAAATTATAATGGTCAGATAGCTTGTCCCGGTTTATCGGGACAGGTTATTTGAAACATTTAAATAGCAATTATTTAAATATATTATTTTTAAATGAAATTTTTATGATACATACACACAAAAGGATATGAAGCTGCAAAAGAAATTTACAGTTATGACCGGAAGAAAATAGCGGAGCGGCAGGCCGGAATATCCCGGTGAATTTAAATTGCCATTTTCTTAAAACTTTATTTTATTATACATTTGAAAATACATTTGAAAAG
>JAAYKX010000292.1 GCA_012522155.1 Bacteroidales bacterium | reverse complement strand
GATCACTAACCCCGCCACGATCGAACTCGATTTCGATAAGGCGCTTGGTTGGCTGCAAAAAGGCGCGTTACCTACTGATACATGCAGGGCAATACTTTCCTATAAGGGTGTTCTTATCAGAAAGCATCTTCTTGAAGGTGTTAAAAAGGGTGCCTTTGATGAGGCAGAAGCCGACAGGCGTTTTGAAGAGTGGATGAAGCAGAAGGAAGCAAAAATCGATGCAAAGAAATCCGGTCTTGAAAAAACAAAAGAGGAAGAGATAGCCAAACAGCTGGCAGCTGAAAAACGGATCAATGAGGCTAGAGCAGCAAAGCTGGCAAAGAAACAGGCTGAGCTGGAAGCAAAAGCCCGGGCAGAAAGCCAGGCTGAGGAGGAAACTGCTTCTGATGAGGCAGCTCCCGAAGCTCCTGCTGAGAAAGCCCCTGAGGCAGTTCCTGAAGCTCCTGCTGAGAAAGCCCCCGAAGCTCCTGCTGAGAAAGCCCCTGAGGCAGCTCCCGAAGCTCCTCCTGAGAAAGCCCCCGAAGCTCCTGCTGAGAAAGCCCCTGAGGCAGCTCCCGAAGCTCCTCCTGCTGAGAAAGCCCCTGAGGCAGCTCCTGAAGCTCCCGACTCATCTGCCGGGGCAGCACCGGAAAGTTCTTCCGGCGAAAAACCTGCGGAAGGATAAGTATTCCGGATCACTGATCCGATGGCTTTTAGTAACAAAATATTGCTGGGGAGAATCATCAAATCCTACGGCTTTGATGGTACTGTCACTGTAAAACTCGAAAAATCCTTTCAGGACAGGCTACCGGAACTTACAACAGTTTTCATTGAAATTGAAGGGAAAGCTGTTCCTTTCATTGTTTCTTCATCTGAAAAGCCTGACAATACCGTCGTGCGGCTTCTTTTTGAGGGCTATGACTCTCTTGAAAAAATCAGGGAATTTACAGGTTGCAGGATCTTCCTGCTTTCTTCCCGGTCCGGGGAAAAGGAAAATAATGACTTTGGAGGACTCGTGGGTTATAAAATCACGGACAAAGGCAATGATCCGCTTGGCAGCGTTCAGGAGATAATTGAAAACCCGGGACAGATTCTTCTTGGGGTTCAATCTGCCGCAGGCAGTTATGTTTTTGTTCCCTTTCATGAAGACCTGATTGTAAGAATTGATAAGCGGAAAAAAATAATCATAATGGATCTGCCCGACGGGCTTAGAGATCTCAATGATCCAGTCCGGGAATAAAACAGTATTTATACCGGGACTGGTACGGGGATGTCAGCTTGCGGGAATATGGGATCAGCCGGCTGGCTTATTGCCTGATAATTTTGATTACACCATTGTACTCCACTCTTATTACGGGTGAAGGGCTGTGGTGTTTCCTGTCATTCCGGCGGTATCTTACAACATAGTCTGCTTTTTCCAGCAGCTCCGGATCAATCCCGTCAAAATTTGAAGGATATGCTTTGCCACTTATATTTGCCGAAGTGGATACCAGCGGTTTACGGAACCTGTCAATAAGTTCGGTAACAAATGGTTCATTGCATATCCTTATGGCAACGGAATTATCTTTGGCATATACTTCCCCGGCAAGATTCCTGCCTTCGGGATAAATTATTGTAAGAGGCCTGTCCGATACTTCAAGGAGTTCATAAACAATCTGCGGGATATCCCTTACATAGCGCTCAAGCATGGAAAGGCTGCTGACAAGGACAATCAGACTTTTCCTTTTATTTCTCGACTTTATACTTTGAACCTTTTCAACTGCATCATCACGGGTTGCATCACAACCTATACCCCACACCGTATCGGTGGGATATACAATAACACCACCACTTTCCAGAACGGTCAGCGCCTGTTTTATATCTTCCTCAAAAATACCTGCCGCCTGTTTCTTCCTTTGCATCTTTTTTCATTTGAAGCAGTTTGATATATTTCAGATAGCTTGCCTGGGCTGAAATGGAACAGGCTGCATGACCCCTGAAACCATCAAGAAAGCCTGCAGCGATAAAATATGTTCTGAAAAAACGCCACCGCTTGTGAAAGGCAGCAGTAAGGATCCCGCTGTTTTTTCCCTGCCTGAAATATTCTTCTGCCATGATGGAGGAAAAATTGTTTGCCTTATCCATGTGTTCTTCAAAGGTTTCACAGTACCAGTGAAGAATATCTCCCTTCAGCCTTTTTATCCTTGAACCCGGATTCATCTGCATTTTGTCATGCGGGTTCGTGCCTGCCCATCTGCCTTTTTCCGTATCAAACAATCTCAGGTGCCGGTCGGGATACCATCCGGAATATTTCATCCATCTGCCACAATAGTTGGTCAGCCGGTTAAATTTATAGCCGTCATATTCAGGATTGTCCTTTATTTCAAGTATGGATTCCCGTAATTCTTCACTGAGTTCCTCATCTGCATCAAGTGACAGTGCATATTTGTTCTGTACAAAGCTCAGGGCAAAATTTTTCTGTTCAACATAGCCCTGAAAGGGATGTTCAATAAACCTGACATTGAATTTGCTGCATATTTCCCTGGTTGAATCTTCCGAACAGGAGTCAACTACAATAATTTCATCAGCAATTCCCTGCAGGGAAGCCAGGCATTTGCCTATGTGCTTTTCTTCGTTATAGGATATTATAACACCGGATATTCTGGACATCTTGTTTATTAATGTTTGAGACAAAACGGATAAGGCTGCTGTCTACAGTTTTTCCGGGTTAAAATTTAAGATTCAGTATTTTCAGTCTTCTGACAAGTTCAGCCGCAACCTCTTTTTCTTCCTCCTTCGATTCTGCTTCAAAAGTAACGGAAAACCTCAGGTAAGGTCCGGCATCATCCCACGGAACCGTTGAGATCTGTGCTTCCCTGATCAGAAATTCGGATACTTCGGAAGCAGAGCCAAATGTTTTTCCGTTACCGGTTCCCACGGGAGCCCTGACATAACAGTAAAATGAGCCTTTCGGTTTTGAGGCACTGAATCCGGCTTCATTGAGTGCATTCACAAGAAGATCGAATCTGCGTGAGTACTTTTCAACTGTCCTGTCAGTGATCCCGGTATTGTTAAGCGCTGCTATACCGGCTTTCTGGATGGCTCTGAACTGGCCGGAATCAGTATTGTCCTTGACACTTGCATATGCACTGACCGCTTTCCTGTTTCCGCAGACAAAACCCATTCTCCAGCCTGTCATGTTGAATGCCTTCGACAATGAATGAATTTCTATTCCCACGTCCATTGCGCCGTCAGCCGACAGGAAGCTGAGAGGCCTGTAGCCGTCGTAGGTGAGTGCGCCGTATGCAATATCATGAGCCACTACTATACCATGTTTCCTGGCAAAGGCCACTGTCTTTTCAAAGAAACCCATGTCGGCAACAGCACCGGTAGGGTTGTTGGGATAATTAATATACAGGAGCCTGGCCTTGTTCAGGAGAGCTGCGGGAATTGAATCAAAATCGGGGAGAAAGGAATTTGATTCGTAGAGGGGAAGGTTAAACACTTCTCCGCCAAGGTATTTTGTGTATGTGGCTGTGACAGGATATCCCGGAACGGTTGTAAGCAATACATCCCCGGGATTGATGAAACACAGTGGAAGCATAGCCAGAACAGGTTTTGAGCCTATTCCGTGTACTATATTCTCCAGCGGATTTATTCCGGTGAGTCCGTATACTTTTTCAAGATAGCGTGCTGCAGCTTCCTGAAACTCAGGTATCCCGTTGTCGGAATACCAGCGGTTTTCTGCTTTGCCGGCTTCTTCTGACAATACTTTTACCACCAGGTCATCAGCAGGCCAGTCAGGTTCCCCCACACCCATATCTATCAGTTTGATATCCGGGTGAGCCAGTCTGGCGGCAGCCTTGGCCCTTTTGATAAGTTCAAACTTATAGACAGCTGTTGATTTGCCGAAACTTTTTCCGCCCAGCCTGTCAGATATCTTGTCTTCAAAAAAGTCTTCCATTGAATTCATATATGATATTAACATTAAAAAGAGTTTTTAATTTCTGCAGGAACCATCAGAACAATAAGGCATTTTTTGACTGTAGTTTTGAATGGTTCTGAAAACTCCCCGCAAATGTAATAATATGGTAAGATCTAAAAAAACATATTTACGGAACCTGATGTATCCGGAGGACTTTATTCGGTGATGCCTGACCTTATTTGGTGATGCCTGACCTGCCTGATTAAGCCTGTATGGCATTTGGAATATTTTCACTGGACAGTCAAATAGATACGGTTTTTACTTTGGATTAATGAAAAACTAATTTAGTTTTGTATCCGAATTTTTTTACGTATCAAATACAACAAATTTTAATTTAAAACTGATATCATGATTAGTAGTCTTTTTTGGATTGTACCCGTAGCTGCACTTACGGCCCTGCTATTTGCATGGATCTTTTACAGGAACATGAAAAAACAGGAAGAGGGTACAGACAGGATGATAGAGATTGCGACCTATGTGAGGGAAGGTGCAATGGCATATATTAAACGTCAGTACGGTGTTGTTGCAAAGGTATTCCTGATTCTTGTCATACTGTTATTCGTGCTTGCATATTTTGGAATTCAGAATCCTTTTGTTCCTGTGGCATTTCTCACGGGAGGCTTTTTCTCCGGGCTATGCGGTTATCTCGGTATGCGGACCGCAACCTATGCATCAAACAGAACTGCCTGGGCAGCTTCAAAATCGCTTAACCAGGGACTGAAGATAGCCCTCAGAAGCGGTGCTGTCATGGGACTCGTTGTGGTTGGATTCGGGCTGCTTGATATTGCACTGTGGTTTCTTATACTCAACGGATGGGTATTTACACCGGAGCACATGGCAGCCGGCTGGAAATTTGCAGGACTGACATTTGTTCACCCGGGAACTACTGAACATGAAAAGCTTATAGAAATAACAGCAGTGATGCTTACATTCGGTATGGGTGCATCAACCCAGGCACTCTTTGCACGTGTGGGTGGTGGTATCTTTACAAAAGCTGCAGACGTGGGTGCTGACCTGGTTGGCAAGGTTGAAGCCGGAATTCCTGAGGATGATCCGCGTAACCCGGCCACCATTGCTGATAATGTCGGTGACAACGTTGGTGATGTTGCGGGAATGGGTGCAGACCTGTATGAATCGTATGCCGGTTCAATTCTTGCAACAGCTGCACTGGGCGCTGCCCTTCCCGGGATAACAGGCGATCTGCAGCTGAAATCAGTCATTGCTCCAATGCTTGTTTCTGCAATAGGGATATTCCTGTCAATTGCCGGAATTTATCTTGTAAGAACAAAGGAATCAGCTACTCCCAAAGCACTTCTGCATGCCCTCCTTCTGGGTACAGGAGGCAGCTCACTCCTTATACTGGTTGTTCTTGCTGTAATGGCAGCTGCCGGCTGGATTACATGGGGTGTTTTTGGTGCCACTGTTTCGGGACTGCTGGCAGGAGTCATCATAGGCCAGTCAACGGAATACTATACTTCGGACGGCAACAAGCCGACACAGGGAATTGCAAAACAGGCAAACCAGGGTCCTGCTACATTAATTATTGAAGGAATGGCTGTTGGTATGGCTTCAACATGGATTCCGGTAGTGACCATAGTGGTTGGCATTATTGCTGCCTACGGATTCTCCGGTGGTTTCAGTAATTTTGCAATGGGTGTTTATGGTATTGGTTTTGCAGCTGTGGGAATGCTTTCCACGCTTGGAATCACACTTGCAACCAATGCCTTTGGTCCTATAGCCGATAATGCCGGCGGTAATGCGGAAATGTCAGAGCTTCCCAAGGAAGTCAGGGAAAGAACAGATGCTCTTGACGGACTGGGAAATACTACTGCAGCAACCGGTAAGGGATTTGCTATCGGATCAGCTGCACTTACTGCTCTTGCGCTGATTGCAGCCTATATGGAAGAAGTGAGACTGTGGCTCGGAAGAGTTATAGACAAAGCTCCTGAGGGATTCAAACAGATAGGTGATACTCTCTTTTACAAATCTGTCGTGCCACAGGTACAGGACGGCCAGATTGCAGTCCAGATCGGAACTGCCACCGTCAGGGATTTTACATCCGCATATGATATTACCCTGCTTAATCCTATTGTTCTGGGCGGTATTTTTGTTGGTGCAATGATGGCATTCCTGTTCAGTTCAATGAGCATGAAGGCTGTGGGTCGTGCCGCAGGCAATATGGTCGAGGAAGTCAGGCGTCAGTTCCGTGAAATACCGGGTATTATGGATGGCAGCGGCAAGCCCGACTATGCCCGTTGTGTTGCAATATCGACAGCAGGGGCGCAGAGGGAAATGATTGTTCCTTCAGTGATGGCAATAGCTGTTCCGCTGCTTATCGGTCTTCTTTTCGGGGTGGCAGGTGTTGTTGGTCTTCTTGCAGGCGGTCTGAGTGCAGGATTTGTTCTGGCAATCATGCTCAACAATGCAGGTGGTGCATGGGACAATGCCAAGAAATTCATCGAAAGAGGCAACCACGGAGGAAAAAACAGTGAAGCTCATAAAGCATCAGTTGTTGGTGATACTGTTGGTGATCCCTTCAAGGATACATCAGGACCCGCTTTGAATATTCTTATCAAGCTGATGTCAATGGTTTCTGTTGTTCTTGCAGGTCTTACAGTCGCATGGAGCTTTTTTGGCTGATCTGCTGAGTTAATAATATATAAAAAGCTGTCCCTGAGGGGCAGCTTTTTTTTGGTGTGCCGGCTGGTTTTTCAAGGGTACTGGTTGCTATTTCACGCATCCTGGTTGGTTTTTCACGCATCCTGGTTGGTTTTTCAGGGGTACCTGCCGGTTTTTCAGGGATGCCTGCTGGTTTTTCAGGGATGCCTGCTGGTTTTTCAGGGATGCCTGTTGGTTTTTCAGGAGTGCCTGCTGGTTTTTCAGGGGTACCGGCCGGTTTTTTACGCATAGGGGTGGTATTTCCTCCTGAACCGGTTATGGGTTCAGATTGAACATTAATTCATATTTTTGAAAAAACGATTTGCTATGATCCTGCCGTCCGTTACAGATATCAGGAGTGCCCATGAGCGGATAAAGCCATTTATCCACCGGACTCCCGTTATGACATCGCTTCAGCTGAACAGGATGTTTGACTGCGATCTCTTTTTCAAGTGTGAGAATTTCCAGAAGGTCGGGGCTTTTAAATTCAGGGGAGCAACGAATGCGGTAAGACTTCTGCCGGATGAAGAGAAAAAGAAAGGTGTTGTAAGCCATTCCTCGGGCAATCATGCGGCAGCGCTTGCCCTGGCGGCGGCAATGAACGGTATAAAGGCATATATAGTGATGCCTGAAACAGCAGCGGAAGTTAAAAAGAATGCAGTTGCCGGCTACGGAGCGGAGATCACATTCTGTGAACCCACGGCTGAAGCGCGGGAAAATACCGCCCGTGACATAGCTGAAAAAACCGGTGCCGTACTGATTCATCCCTATGATAATTTCAATGTTATATGCGGTCAGGGAACTGCCGCTCTTGAACTGATGAATGAGATCAGTGACCTTGATATTATTGTTGCACCGGTAGGGGGAGGAGGACTGATGAGCGGCACATGTACGGCTGCCAGGGGAATTTCCGGGAAAAGCATTAAGATAGTGGGTGCGGAACCCCTGAATGCAAATGATGCATGGAAATCATTTACTACCGGTGTTCTGTGTCCTTCAGTAAATCCACAAACTGTAGCAGACGGTCTTCTTACATCTCTCAGCGAACTCACTTTTTCTATAATCCGGAATAATGCCGATCAGATCCTAACCGTAAGTGAGGAAGCCATTATTGAATGCATGCTGCTGATCTGGGAGAGAATGAAGATAATCGCTGAAGCCTCGGCAGCAACAGTGCTTGCTGCCGTAATGGAAAATCCGGAATTCTTCAGGGCTAAAAGAACAGGTCTTATAATCAGTGGAGGAAATGTTGATTTCCGGAGCTTTTATCTGGAAAGTGTGAAATATGCAACAACAGGATAGTGGTCAGAATGCCTTATCTTGATGATATCAAAAAATTTACACTTTAAAACATTGTCATAAAGAATATAATCTATCCTGTTGGCCGGGTAATTTCCCCTGTATGTAAAACCCGCACCGTATCCTGAACTCACAAATGCATCACCCAGTCCTTTCCGGATTTTTGTATAGGTATACGACACGGGAGTATCGTTGAGATCCCCCGCGACAATGACCGGGTATGCCGACAGGTTGATTTGTCCCTTCAGCAGCTCCGCCTGCTGTGCCCGCCTTACAAAGCCGTTTTTAAGACTGAGGGAAAGGTTTTTCATTTCATCCAGGGTCTTTCCTTCTTCCTGCTGAATTATTTCCTCTATGAAGGACTTTTCCATGCTTTTCAATCCGAATGAATGAAGATGGTTGTTGAAAATCCTGAATGTGTCCCGGCTGATGATCACGTCGGTAAAAATGGTGAGGGCCGGTGAGTGCGGATGAGTGATCTCACCCCTTCCTGCCACGGGGAACCTGCTGAATGTGACAACCCCGTAAAACCTGTTACCGCCGCTCCCCATCACTTTCAGATGAGACTGATAATTGTCGCCCAGATAGTTTCTGATTTCCCTCACTTTCTGATCAGGATTTCCCCTGCCATAGAATTCCTGCAGACAGATAATATCCGGCTGTTGATTTTTAAGGAATTCAAGCACTTCTTTTTCCGATCCCCTGGTTCCCTTCTCAAAAGCATTGAAAAGCCTTATGTTGTAACTCAGTACCTTGAAGGTTCCCGCCGTGTCGCTGTCCGGTTTTGACAGTCTCAGGTAATTTGTCAGATGGGCATAGCCGGCGGCAATTACAATCACAGATATAAGGACTTCATATTTCAGAAGTACTGCCCAGGTCAATGCCAGCACTATGTTTACAAGGAGCAGGTAGGGGTATGCAAGGCCAAAAAGTGCCGGCAGTGCAAATCTGGCAGGACTGATATGAACAGCCAGATAGGAGAGGAGGAGTGTGAATGCAAAAAACAGATTCACACTGAGGAGGCTCTTATAAATTATTTTTTTCAAACTAAAGCCAGGTATGCTTGTCAGTTTTTCTTTTGACTTTCACTGAACAGGATGTCTTTTTCTTCCTTTGTCAGACTGTCATAACCACCTTTTGAGATCTTGTCAAGAATCATATTTATTTTTTCCTGCTTTTCGGCTTTAACCCTGTTATATTCATAGTCGGTTTTTGGTTTTTTGTGGATGACTTTCATTTTCTTTGGCGCTTTGAAGAATGTGGCAAGAGAATCAATTATTCTGTTTATTCCCCTGCCGGCATCCCTGCCTTTTTTGAGATTAACAGAATAAAAATACCCGAACAGGGCTCCTCCTATATGGGCAAGCTTGCCTCCTGAATTTACCGAGAAATCCACAAACGAGGTCAGAATAAAAATAACAAGGGCGACATAGAATATTTTCACTCTTCCGATTAGCAGAAGTCTGATCGTATAATTGGGTACATAGGCTGCTACTGCAATCACAATAGCCATTACCGAGGCAGATGCACCTATTGCAACCGATTCATGGACAATCTCCCTGAACGCGGGGAAAACATTGAATGATAAAATGTAAACAAGAGCCCCGCTTAAACCGCCCAGCAGATAAACCGCCACAAGCTTTCTCTGATCAAGGAATTGCATGAATATCATTCCGAACCAGTAAAGCCAGAGCATATTGAATAGTATATGCCATATGTCCTTGTGTGTGAACATATATGTTATTACCGACCATGGTCTCAGAATAAGCCGGTCGAAAGAGGAGGGAACAGAGATCAGGTCAATGGTTTTTGATGTGATTGAAGGATTGCTGAGAAGGAAAGACAGTATTGAAATGGCAGTAACAATGATAAATACCGCAATATTTATATAAATCAGCTTGTTGAGATTGTTGCCTTTCCGGTAGGTATGCCTG
>JAAYKX010000291.1 GCA_012522155.1 Bacteroidales bacterium | reverse complement strand
CAGCGCTGAACAAACGTCAGCAGGAGGTACTGGATTATATTGGAGAGCATGAACCGGCCCAGGTAGGTGATATAGAAAAAGCTTTAGAACAGTACTCACGGAACACCCTGAAGAAAGATCTTGCTTTCCTGGTAAAAGAAGGATTATTACTAAAAACCGGAGACCGTAAAGGTACCAGGTATCACAAAGCTGTGAAACCATGACAGCTATCCAATAAAAATAACATCCCCGCAGCTCCGCGGTTTGATCCTGCAAATAAATAATTTTTCTGACCTTATGTTGGCATTGTCATTGATCTTCTTTCCAGGGACAATCTTTCTTTGAATTCGATATCTCGCACGTTTTCAGCGCACCCGCTTTCATTCTCATATTGACTTCTGCATCAATTTAAATGACTGAACTATAAGATCAATATTTTTCCCTGCAAGAGGGGGTACAAGTCAGGAAAACTTTATGAATATTGATTCTCATAGAATGAATCTGAGACAGAATCATGAATTTGAAAGAGAAATAAAAAAATGATTACTTTAGGGAAGATATTTACTCAGGAAAAGAGATGAAGAAATTGTCCGGCCGTAGCAGGCGCTGCCCGGAATCATTGGATAACCCGTTTCAGAAGAAATAAAACAAACTTAACTATGGATTTAACAAAAAATTATCTGAAAATAAAACCTTCAGAACAGTCAGTCGACTATGTGGAAAATAAAAAACAATTCCACCTTTTTTCCCTGCTTACCGAACAGAGACATCCCAAAACATGGAATCTCAGTTCAAGCATAAAAGAAAATACAGCAAAAGGTCTGCAAATGCTCCTTTCTGTGGATGAAGATATTACACTTAAGACCCGGGAACTGGCAGATAATATCCGGCTTTCTGAGCAGGCTGCCGATGCGATATACAGGGCAATAAAGGAAGGCCGGAAAATATACTACTATGGCTGCGGATCAACGGGCAGGCTTGCAAAACAGATGGAAAGCTCTTTCTGGAGACCTTTCTGGCGGAAAATGAAGAAAAGCAGCTTATGGGTAAAAGTCAGGGATCATATTACCGGGAATATAGAGGATTATCTCAATGGAGAGATGACCGGGGCAGACAGGGCCCTTATTAGTTCTCTTGAAGGTTTCGAAGATCTTCTGCTCATAGGAAGCCTCCAACTCCTTGACAGGGGCATAGAAAAGGGGGATGTGGTATTCTGTGTAACAGAAGGCGGAGAGCCTTCATCAGTGATCGGAACCATCCTGAAAGCACTGGATCAGTACGGGGAGCTTACAGCAGAAAAGTCTGAAGAAGCCCGCCGTAACCTTTATTTTGTATACAACAATCCTGACGAGCTCCTGATTCCCTTTGAGCGCAGCAGGAAAGTAATTGAAAATCCTGCTATCACAAAACTGAACCTTACCACAGGACCACAGTCAATAACAGGTTCAACAAGGATGCAGGCCACCTCAAGCGAGATTTTCGTTCTTGGTTCAATACTTGAAGAAGGATTATACAGGTTCCTGGGGAATTATCTCAGCAAAAGTGAACTGTCCTCAATCGGCTTCAGTGATGAAATAACGCTTCGGGAAAGAATTGCCTCATTCAGTGCAGTTAAAGAAAGTGTGGACAAAACCGTTGCTTCTCTTTGCAGCCTGACAGAAGCTGAAGCAGAAACTTACAGCAAAGGGCGTTTCGCTACATATCTGGCCAACGAAGCCCTTGTTACGGTTTTTATTGACATCACCGAACGGAGTCCTACCTTCAGACTTTTTCCTCTTGACACAATAAAAAGCCGGAGCAGAAAATCCTGGATACAGGTTTGGGCTAAAGGAAAGAATACCGGGGAAGCGTGGTTCAACTTTCTGGGCAGAGATTTCAGGGGTCTTGAAAAGTCTTTCTATGAAACTCCCTTCAGGGAAAAGATTGATGATCCATATCTTAAAGAGGTGGCATTGAAAAGTCTTGAAAATGCCGGAAACGACCAGAAGGAATTGTACGATCTTTCTTTCACATCCTGGAATATTGAAAACAGGGGTCCTTCAGCCGGCGATCTGGGAGTTATTGTATGTATCGATAATGAACTGGATGAGATAAATGATCCTGAATCGGAATTCAGGAAATTTGCTGATCTTTTCAGGGAAAAGGGAGGCCGTGTGGCAATAATTTCAGTGTCTGAAGAGCGGAAGGTTAAAAACAGCGACAGTTTCATTCCCGACATAGAGGTGGAAATTACTCTTCCCTCCTTTCCTGATCCAATAACACTGAGAAAACAGATTGCACTGAAAATGCTGCTTAATGCCCATTCAACAGGTGTTATGGCAATACTGGGACGAATCATCGGTAATACCATGACTACCCTTAACCCCAGCAACCTTAAATTGATCGGACGTGCCACATACCTGATAATGAGTCATGTGAATGATACTATCGCACAAAAGGAATGGATAGAAAAATATGGTTACCATGAGCCTATTACTTTTAACGAAATAAATGCAGTACTCTTTGATTCAATAGATTATATATCAGGTCAGGAGGCCGGAGAAACTGCGGAGGTTCCCCTTTCGATAATCCGGATTCTTGAATCACTTAAAATAAAAGATTATATCAGCTGGGATGATACCAGGAAGATACTTGACAAACAGGGTCTGGAAAATTATCTTACGGAACATAATCCAAACCTGGGTTCAGGCAAACAGTGAAAACAATATATATTTCAGTACAGTAGCAAATCACAACAAACCTTTCTATAAATAATTCAACACTAACAGCAATATGAATTTTACAATCATTGATGCGCTGATCGTCATTGTGTACATGGTCGGCAT
>JAAYKX010000290.1 GCA_012522155.1 Bacteroidales bacterium | reverse complement strand
CTCTCACCCTTTCCAACGTGCTGGACAAGAAATCCGGAATTTCCATGGGCGGAGACGGTGTCTGGGCTACAAACATCAATATCCGCGGATTGAGTGAAAACCGGCTGGTGACCCTGATAGACGGAAACAGGGTTGAGACCGCGAATGATCTGACGGCATCGATGAGTATGATAGACATGTATGATGTTGAAAGAGTTGAAGTGATTAAGGGTGCACAATCGTCATTGTACGGTTCGGGTGCAATGGGCGGGATTGTAAATATTATAACAAAGGACGGTTATTTTTCTTCAGAGTCTTATCTGAAGGGAAATGTCAGCACGGGTTTTGCTTCAGCCAACAGACTTTTTTCGGGGCATGCGGATGTGAATACCGGTTCCGCCAGATGGTATTTCAGACTGAGCGGAACATACAGTGATGCCGGTGATATCCGTACACCCGAAGGAAAAATGCCGAACAGCCAGTATGAATACAACAATGTAACGGCTAAACTCGGAATAAAGCCTTTCAATGATCATATTTTCAAACTTCAGATTCAGCGTTACCAGGCAAATGATGTGGGCATACCGGGAGGTGATGCCTTTCCCGGACCGGCAACAGCCACTTATACGGGTATTGGAAGAGACCTGGTATCGGCCGGCTATGAAATCAAAAACCTGGGCAATATGCTGAGTTCGCTGAAATTCGGATATTTCAACCAGTATATCGACCGCCATGTTTCACTGAAACCCAACACGGTGACGGAGGCAACACTTCCCAACGGAAATGTCCAGCGTACAAAGCCTGAGCTGTTTACCCCCACAGGCAGGCATCTTACCAATGGCGGTCAGATACAGAGCACATGGGATCTGTCGCCGGATAATACATTTATTGTTGGAGCGGATGTGTGGAGTCGTAAACTGACCACTGAAAGAATAAAATATATTACTGTGGATATTATCAATCCTTCGGGGGACATTATTAAAACCAACAATGTCATCAGGGGAGAAACACCGACTCCGGAGTCTTCGTTCAGCAGTGCAGGCCTTTTTATACAGGATGAGGCCCGTTTGCTGAATGACAGGCTGACACTGATAGCGGGGGGCAGGCTTGACGGTGTGCTGATAAAGAACAAGGAAAATTATGATGTCGACTATATCACGATAAATGATGTGGAGAACAGCTTTCCCGACCGCAGGCTTACATTTGATGAAGGATCTGAAAGGAACATATCCTGGAGTGCCAATGCCGGACTCTTATATAATCTGACAGGGAACACCGATCTTTCTTTTAATCTTGCCCGCTCTTTCAGGTCCCCGTCCCTTGAAGAACGTTTCAAATACATTGATCTGGGAAATTATGTTCGTCTCGGAGACGCATCCCTTGCTCCTGAAAGCGGTTTTTCGGCCGATCTGGGAATAAGAAAATGGAACAGGGATTTAAATTTTCAGGCAGGTGTTTTCCTGAACCACATGACCAATATGATAGTTGAAGTACCCGGGGAGTTTATCTATAAAGCTTTTACCGGAGCTTCAGATTATACTGTTGACACTCTGCCGGCACTGATAAATTCCAATGTCAGCCGGGCATTGCTGTACGGGATTGACTATGAATTTGAATATAATTTTTACAACAACTTTGTTCTGTTCAGCACCGGATCCTGGGTGAGGGGGAAGGATACCGAAGCCGGAGAGAACCTTCCGCTTATCCCGCCACTGAGAGGACGTCTGGGACTTCGTTATACCCGTCATGGAATAGCTTCAGCGGAATTTATTGTAACGGGAGTTTCAAAACAGGCAAAAATAGCTGAGGGTGAAAAGGAAACAGACGGCTATGTCCGCCTGGACCTGACTGTCAGCTCAGACAATATCAGACTGGGCAAAACAGGATTGCAGCTTTTCGCCGGTATTGACAACATTCTGGATAAAAGCTATACAAACCATCTTTCAACAAACAGGGGTAATATCAGCGTGGAACCCGGCCGTAATTTCTATATAAGACTGAACTTTTCGTTCTGATTGAATTGCAGCACATACGTCTTTGCAGGGGATAATGTAAATAGCGGTTTATTATTGCCGCAGAATTTGTGTCAGCAGCTGTTCGGTCCATGTTTCCGATATATTTCCCCGGGATTTTTCTTGACTTGTTTTGTAGTCTTTCGTAACTTTGATTGAGTCAAACTGGTTTTACCATAATCTGAAGCAAGTGTTATGAATAAGCCGTGATTGACAAAATCCCGCCGGGAGTGAATCTTGCCGGTCATGGCTGTTCTGAAGGATTTTATAAATCTAAATTATCAGCACATGAAAAAGTTATTGCCACTCCTGTTTTTTATTCCCCTGGTGGTTCAGGCTCAAAGCTCAAATACTGAAAAGATTTTCAACAGTGCCAATTGCCTGATCAGTGTTATGGAGACATTCGCTAATGATTCCCTTGTTTCTGCCTATGTCATTTTTGATGCAAAAGACGACAGATTACCCACGCTGAAAAATTATTTCACATTGTGCTACGACACTCCTCAGAATGTATATAAATTTCTTACCGAACTGGAGATGTTTGTTGCAGATGTTAATGCAAGTCCGGAACATATAGACAGGCATAAGGTTGAGATCGACAAGTCGGCCGGAACAAGAATGGTGAGGGTTTATGATGAACGTGAACTGATCTTTCACAGGTTTACTCCGAAAACAATTACAGCAATTAAAACTGGATTGAATGAATGGGCATTGAAGCACAACATAAAACTTGAACTGCACGGGGAATAAAACCACTTCTGAAAGTTATCTGTCCTGTATTCCGGTGTTTCAACCCGTTATACCGGTATTTGATTTTAATGTTTTACTGTACCGTGGCTCAGTCCACTAATACGGTGTTTCAGCCCGTTATTCCGGTGCTTCAGTTTACTAAACCGGTATTCCCTTTCCTGTGTTCCTGTGCTTTTCCGGAAACTCATCAATAGAGAGGATAAAATTTTGATTCCGGGAATTTTTGTATCTTTACATTCCAATAGTATGAGATATGGAAAGCCTCGATTACGCCATCCGTAATAAATTATCGCAGTCTCATGGCAGACCGCCTTTCAGACCAGAACGTTTCTATTCCACAGACAAGCCTAAACAATGTCACAGATGTAAATCAGTACTGATTGCTGAGTTGCTTTATGGTGAGCCCGGCAGATCATCAGAAATGATTGCCGGTCTGAAAGCCGGTCGGGTTGTTCCCGCAGGTAAGGCAAAGAGTGCCGACAAACCAAATGCGAGATGGAAATGTCTGGATTGCCAGACGCTTATCTATCCGGAGGAAACCTGAAAACCTGAACCCTGTCAATATCCGTTCAAAGCAGTGCAGATGAATTCTTCTGTATTTTAATTATGGCAGTAACTATATCCTCCATATCTTTTTTTGTTCCCAGGAATACTCTCTGACCCAGTGACAGGCCGGTCTCCCTGTCAATCATCTCATTGACGGGACAGAGATTTTCTCTTCTGTATCTGTCCAGTCTTTCCTTAGAATAGATCTTCTTAAATGCCCTGTGGCTGAAATATGTTTCGATGAACGGATCGCTGTGAAGTGAGGAGTCAATACCATTACCGAAGGGAATTCCTTCTTCCCTCATGGCTTCGCGGAACCTGGATTTTGACAAACCCCTGAAGTATTCCTTGTCATAGATCAGCTGGTATATGTAATAGCCTCTCCTGGTTTGTCCCGGATTTTTTTTTGTTGGTCTGACCCCTTTGATTTCGCCCAGAAGTTTTTCAAGATATGCGGCGTTTTCATCCCGGAGGGTACTCTGCTCTTCAATCCGCCTTATCTGACCGCTAAGGATAGCAGCCTGAAAAGGTGTCATCCTGAAATTTGATCCAGTGAAAACCCTTCCCTTGTTTCTCGGATCCTTTCCTATGTGAGTATATCCTTTGGCTGCAGCCATGAGATATTCATCATTTCCGACCACAGCGCCCCCTTCTCCGCTGCAGAGACTTTTTCCGGCCTGGAAACTGAAACATCCCATATCCCCGACAGTGCCCAGTTTTTTGTTTCTCCATTCACCCATATGTGCCTGGCAGGCATCCTCGATTACAATGAGATTATGCTTTTTTGCAATTGCCATTATCCTGTCCATGTCTGCCGCAGCTCCGCCGATATGGACAGGGATTATTGCCCTTGTATTTTCATTGATGCGTTCTTCAATAAGATCGGCATTTATCATAAAGGATTCCGGGTCGGAATCGATGAATACCGGAATGGCAAACAGGTTAAATGTTGAAAGAGCCGTTGCTATAAAAGTGTTTGTCTGGGTGATTACCTCATCTCCCGGACCGATATCGACAGCACGTTGAGCAGTTTCCAAGGCTGCGGTTCCGGAACTGGTGGCAACACAGTAGTTTACACCCATTAGTGCAGCATATTTCTTCTCGGTCTGAAAGACCCTCTCTCTTTCAATATGGCTGTATTCCGACCATATATTGCTTTTGAAAGCCTCGAGATACAACTGAATATCGGAATCATCATAAATTGGCCATGATGATCCAAGAATCCTGTCTTTGGGACGAACCGGCGTACCTCCGAGCAATGCCGGCTTATCAATATCCTGAACGGCATTAGTATAAAATAATTTCATGCCATTTGCCGAAAGGGCAGCGCCTGCAACTCCAAGAGAGGTGTTCCTAACAAATTTTCTGCGGCCGAGGGATGTTTTTTTCATGATAATAATTTTATAATTATTGTACAAGTTAGGTTTTTATTGTCATACACTTACGTTTATCCGTGACAGTTTATGCAAATGTTTATTCTGAAAATCCTTGATATTCCTGAATTCTCTTATGTCCCTGTCTTGTGCCTGTGGCAGAATTATACCGGACAATTGCTTCAGCAATTTAGCTGTCCCGGAACAGTGTTTCAAGAAATATTCAAAACGTTGCATATTTTTTATCCCGGAACAAAGTCCGCAAAGACCAGGCTTCAGTAATAAAATTCAGGGGGAAGTCAGGGTGAAATTTCCGGAATAAACATAACTTTGTTAATTGAGCTGAAAAATTATACGGATGAGATCCATTCCCGGGATCCTGGTAATCATAGCTATAATATTTTCAGTTATTGTTGAAAATGACAGATGGCAGTTTTTTTATGAAGTATGTCTGTTTAACCCGGCAAAATAACTCTAAACCAATAAATATGATGAAGACAAAAAAGACAAACGTTCACAGATTCCTGGCTTGTTTTATTCTGATAGCCTTTGCATTTTATGCAGCTTCATGCACATCGGACAAACCGGAGCATGTGCTATTTATCGCATTGGATGGCATTAGCATAGAAGGTTACCAGACAGCAAATACCCCTAACATTGACAAATTAATGCAGAAGGGTTCAGCTTCGTTCAGCACAAGAGTTGTGATGCCCTCGGTAACTCTTCCGAACTGGACAAGCCATCTGACCGGAAGCGGCCCGGAACAGCATGGTGTAACCGACAACAGCTGGCTTATCGATAAACATGTATTGCCGGCTGTAGAAACGGATGACAGGGGATATTATCCGTCAATTTTCAAGATCTTGAAAGACCAGGTTCCGGAAGTCAAAACGGCTTTTTACTATAACTGGGCAAATCTGATTTACCCGTATAACCGTGATTACCTGGATGAAGTTATCTTCCTGGAAAATGATGGTTATATTGAAAACTATGAACGTGCCTTTGAGTTCATCATGGAAAATCAGGAAAAACCTTTCTTCGTATTTCTTTACACTGTTCACACCGACCATGCCGGTCATACTTATGGCTGGATGTCTCCCGAATATATTGAATCAATTGAGAGGGCTGATTTTCATATAGGCGCTCTCCTGGATAAAATGGAAAAAGAAAGGATACTTGATGACACTCATATCATTGTGACTTCTGATCACGGAGGCGTGAACAAGGGCCATGGGGGAGTCACCCCGACGGAGATGATAGTTCCCTGGAGCCTGACAGGACCGGGTGTGAAAAAGAACCACAGGATCACCGTGCCGAATAATACTGTAAACTCTGCGTTTGTGATTGCTCACCTGTTCGGGTGTACGACTCCCGAAAGCTGGACCGGCAGGGTGATTCATTCAATTTTTGAATAGAAGAAACAGTACAGACATTCATTCCGGGGCAGTATTATCTTTCCGGAACAGGCTTGGATTTCCGGAACAGGATAATCTTTTTGGAACAGACTTATGAGGTGGTTTGAATAAACATGCCGGAATCATTAGTTTTACAGTCTGGAAAAACTATTTAGTATTATGAAAAAAAGAAATTTAAAAACAACTCTTGTCATGGCAATGGCCATGCTTACATTTTGTTTCTGGAGCTGCAGCAACAGCGGAACCGATAAGGCAGCCGACGGACACACTGCACAGATATCACTCGACTGGCATGGAACATATTCGGGAAACCTGCCCTGTGCCGATTGTGACAGAATTGAAACGGAACTGACCATAAATGAAGACCTTACTTATGTTCTGATAAGCAGTTCCATAAAGGGTGACAATGAATATACGGACACTTTGAGCGGCAGCTTCACCTGGAAAGGCAATAATATCAGGCTGGAGGGAATTCCGAAGAATGAAAGATCTCCATGGTTTAAAGTGGAGGAAGGCCGGGTAAGATGTCTGGATATGAAAGGAAAGGAAATAAAGGGGGAGCTGGAGAATTTTTATATCTTAATAAAAAACGGCAACATCAGTATGGAAGACAAGAGATGGCAGATAGTGGAGATTTATGGCAGGCCGGTGGAGGGTACGCCGGAAACCCATTATATGATTTTTTCTTCTGATGAAGGATTTGTTTCTGCCAAAATGAACTGTAATATTTTAAGGATCCCCTACAAAATACAGTATGAATTCCGTGTAAGGTTCGGACAGGGTCTGTCAACCCTGATGGCTTGTCCCGATAATCTTGAACAGGAATTTCTGCAGGTTATTTCGGAGGCGGACAATCTTTCAACTGATGGAAAATACCTGTCGCTGAATAAAGCCAGGATGGCTCCGCTGGCAAGATTCGTTGTGGTGAATGACTTCGAATAATAATAAATGTCCAAGGATCGGCAAATGAAAAAAATTGCAGTTGTAGGATTTGGATTTATGGGATTGACCCATACAATTAACATTATTAACCACAGGGATCTGGAACTTGTGGCAATAGTTAACAGAGATCCCGGGTTGATTGAAAAAAAGCTCAGCAGTAATGCAGGGAATATTCAAACTGGAGATCTGGATTCAGACAGTATTCGTAACATAAAAAAATTCTCTGATCTTGATGAATGTATAAAATCAACAGAACCGGATGCCCTGGTTATCTGTGTGCCTACTTTCCTGCATTATGAAATGGCAAAACAGGCAATGTTGCATGACAGGCATGTTTTTCTTGAAAAACCAATGTGTCTGGATATTTCCCAGGGTAATGAATTGATTGATCTTGCATTAAAGAAAAACAAAATTTTCATGACCGGGCATGTGGTACGTTTTATGCCGCCATACAGGCAGCTGAAAAAATTTGTTGACACCCGGGAATTAGGAGATCTTAAATTTCTTTCCCTGTACAGATTTTCCGGAAGACCGGACTGGGGACAATGGAATGAAAAATCCGTTATGGACAGCTCAGGCGGAGCATTATTTGACCTGGTTATTCATGATATTGATCTGGCCAACTATCTTCTGGGGCTGCCTGATATTATTGATTGCACTTACCTGCCCGGGAAACTCAGCAAACATGATTATGTTAATGCAATGTGGAAGTACGGACAGAAAAATGTTCATGTAAGTATTGAAGGAGGTAACATATTTCATTCTAATCTGCCATTCCATG
>JAAYKX010000034.1 GCA_012522155.1 Bacteroidales bacterium | reverse complement strand
GGTTTTCCATGAGTATGCCGGCCCGCTCTTCCCACTGATCTGCACTTGCAGAGCTGAGGTTTCTGAAAGCATTTTCAGCTTTCTGCTGATCAGCATATTCACCGTATTTGAAAAACGAAGCCTTCAGATTGTTTGCATCAAGATATATGTTGTCCCCGTCTCTGGAAACCGTGATGTCAGGGCGCGGACTATCGACATTTGATGCCGGTCTGGCTTCGGAAAACAGGAATCCGTAATTCACCCATGTCCCCCTGCTCTCATCCATAACCAGCTCGTTGTCAATAGTGGCTGTTCCGCTTCGTTCAGGTTCTTTTTTCCTGTCACATGCTGTCAGAAGTACTGCAGCCAGCAACAATATTGATACAGCTTTTCCCATTTAACAACAAAGATAAGCTATTTCCTGCAGTCCTCCCGGGAGAGACTTTCTGTTCACCCCCTGATGGCAGCAATTCCCGGCAATGTCTTTCCTTCCATGTATTCAAGCATTGCACCGCCTCCCGTGGAAACATAACTCACCTTGTCGGCCAGATCGTTTTTGTTTATTGCAGCAACGGAATCTCCTCCGCCTATGAGAGTGAAGGCACCCTGTTCCGTTGCCCTGGCAACTGCCCTGGCGATGGCTGTTGTTCCCGCAGCAAACTTATCCATTTCAAAGACACCCATAGGACCGTTCCAGAGAACGGTTTTTGATTTCATTATCACATCTTCAAAAAGACTGATGGTTTTTTCGCCAATATCCAGTCCCATCCATCCGTCACGGACATCATCAATGGCAGACACATAAGTATCGGCTCCGGCATCAAAACTGTCAGCATTGACTCCGTCAACCGGCAGCAGGAAATTCACACCCTTTGTTCCGGCCTTTTCAATGATTGCTTTTGCCAGATCAAGTTTATCCTCCTCACACAATGAATTACCTATCCTTCCTCCCATCGCCCGGATAAAGGTATATGTCATTCCCCCTCCTATTATGAGGTTGTCAACCCTGTCGAGAAGGTTTTCGATGATCAGTATCTTGTCAGAAACCTTTGCGCCTCCCATCACTGCCGTGAACGGCCTGCCTGCATCCTTCAGGACCCTGTCCATTGCTGCCAGTTCACTGTCAATCAGAAATCCGAACATCTTACGGTCGTCCGGGAAAAAACCGGCTATGACGGCAGTACTTGCATGAGCCCTGTGTGCCGTTCCGAATGCATCATTGACATAAACACCGGCATAAGATGCAAGTTTTCCGGCCATCTCTTTCTGCTTTGCTTTCAGTTCAGCCTTTGCTGCCTTCTTCTCTTCCTCACCGGCCGTTTCCGGAAGAACGGGCTTCCCTTCCTCCTCGGGATAAAAACGGACATTCTCCAGCAGAAGCACTTCCCCCGGCTTCAGTCCGGCAGTCATCTTCACCGCCGAATCACCCAGACAGTCATCAGCAAAAAGGACTTTCATGCCCAGATGTTTTTCAAGAACCGGCAATACAGGCTTCAGGGAAAATTTCTCCATCCTTCCCTTCGGCCTTCCCAGATGTGACATCAGAATGCATGATCCCCCGTCTCCCGTTATTTTCCTTATAGTTGGCAAAGCACCCCTTATCCTTGTATCATCAGTCACTTCAAGTGTTTCCTTGTCAAGAGGCACATTGAAATCAACCCGTACAATTGCTTTTATGTCTTTAAAATTGAAATCCTGTATCTTTCTCATATCTGTATTTTTTAGGTTTTATCACGGAATTTTTAAAGCATACAAACCTAGTATTTTTTTATCAAAAACAGATAATTACCTGTGAAAAGTAATTGAACAATTCATTCACTGATAATGTTAACTGCATGTAAAAGTTTAACTAATTTTGAAATAAAAAAGCTATGGCAAAAATTACATTTCATGGAAATCCGGTCAACACATCCGGCAGTCTTCCCGGACCGGGAAGCAAGGCACCTGATTTCACACTCGTAAAATCAGATCTTGACAGCCTCAGGCTTTCTGATCTCAGGGGAGAAAAACTGATACTTAACATCTTTCCCAGTCTTGACACCCCGGTTTGCGCTAATTCGGTAAGGAAGTTCAATGAACTGGCTGCAGAAAAACCCGGTGTCAGAGTACTGGCCATCTCAAAAGACCTTCCTTTTGCACACGGACGCTTTTGTTCAACGGAAGGAATAAATAATGTGCTAACTTTATCGGGCTTCCGCGATACTGATTTCGGGAAATCATACGGAATCGGAATTGAAGACGGACCTCTTGCGGGCTTATATGCCAGAAGCATTGTTGTCATTGATGAAAACGGAGTGGTGAAATACAATGAGCTGGTACCTGAAATTGTACAGGAACCCGATTATGACGCAGCCCTGAATGCCCTGTAGGAAGGGAGTCAGAAAATAAATTCCGCAAGGCCGGGAAGACCCGAAACCGGAAAGACCGGAACCGGCTCCGGAAAAAGCAAAAGTATCTGTCGGGGAAGGACCGGCAGGAATGGAATCAGGATGAATTTTTTACAAATACCAGGCCAGAAAGAAACAATTTCAAAGCTGATCCGGTCCGTCCGGGAACAACGGGTCAGTCATGCACAGATATTTACCGGTCCTGAGGGCTGCGGTTCTCTCGCCGTGGCACTGGCATTCGCGAAATATATCAGCTGTGAAAACAGGAATGAGGATGATTCATGTGGTATCTGCCGTTCATGCGTGAAATATGAAAAAATGATCCATCCTGATCTTCATTTTGTTTTTCCCGTGATAAAAAAGGGAAGAAAGGATTACGAACCCATCAGCGATACATTTATCGGGGAATGGAGGGAGTTTGTCAGCAAATCGCCATACTTCACAATAAACGGATGGCTTGATTCAATAGAGGTAGGAAATGCCCAGGGACTTATATTTTCATCCGAGGCTGAGGAGATCATCAGAAAACTCAATCTTAAAACCTTTGAGTCCGACTATAAGATAATGATCATCTGGCTTCCCGAGAAAATGCATCCGGCAGCCGCCAACAAGCTTCTGAAACTGATTGAGGAACCGCCCGACCAGACAATATTTCTCCTTGTATCAGATGAACCGGACAAAGTCATTCCCACTATCCTTTCCAGATGTCAGCCCCTGCGCCTGCCGGGATTCACAAATGAAGAGATAAGGGATTATCTGGCAGACAAATACACTGCCGGCAGTCAAAAAGCAGAGGAAGCAGCCAGGGTAGCCAACGGCAATATTATAAAAGCAATCGAACTATTTGAAAACGAAGACTCATCCCTTCAGAATCTCGATCGTTTCAGGAATCTGATGCGGTTTGCCTGGAAACGCGATGTCATATCCCTTCAGAACTGGTCCGACGATATTTCCACAACAGGAAGGGAAGCACAGAAAAATTTCCTTGCATATTCATTGGCTATGCTGAGGGAAAATCTGATGCTGAGTCTGGGCCAGAAGGAAAACAATATTGTTTTCCTTGCAGGTGAAGAAGCATCCTTTTCAGGAAATTTTCACCCTTTTGTCAACCGCTCAAATATTTATTTCCTCAATGATGAATTCAACCAGGCATTCAGTCATGTTGAAGCAAACGGCAATCCCCGGATAATTTTTCTTGATCTTGCCCTTAAAGTGACCAGACTCATATCAAGAACACCAAAAGTATAATTGACATTGATTCATTTATTGACTACTTTTGCGCTTTGAACCGAGTATCTGTTGATCATCATATGTCAGAAAATAAAGAACTACAGGATCAGGCAGGGGATGAACTCCTCCTGCCCGATACCACATACAAGCCCGGATGCAATAAACTTGACTCCTTCAACTGGCTCAGCAACCTGCCGGAATGTGCCGCAGAAAATGAAATAGTTGAAATAAGGTTCAAGAACACCCGGAAGGGCTTTTACAGGAATATCAACAACCTGCGGCTTGAAATCGGGGATGTTGTCGCGGTTGAAGCTTCTCCCGGACATGATATCGGAAGAGTATCAATGACCGGAAGACTGGTAAGGGAACAGATCAGGGAACTGAAGATACCCCCTTCTCCTGACGATCTCAAAAAGGTGTACCGCAAGGCCAGGACAGCTGACATCCAGAAATGGGAAGAAGCAAAAAAGCTTGAGATTCCGACCATGCTGCGGTCAAGAAAGATCTCTGCAGAGCTCAATCTCAACATGAAAATCGGGGATGTTGAATACCAGGGTGATAAGACCAAGGCAATATTCTATTATATTGCAGATGAAAGAGTCGATTTCCGTCAGCTTATCAAGGTGCTGGCAGATGAGTTCAGGGTCAGGATAGAAATGCGGCAGATCGGTGCCCGGCAGGAAGCGGGGCGGATAGGCGGAATAGGATCATGCGGCAGGGAACTCTGCTGTTCAACCCATATCACAAATTTCAACTCGGTTACCACCACCCATGCAAAATACCAGGAGTTATCACTTAATCCCCAAAAACTTGCCGGTCAGTGCGGCAAGCTCAAGTGCTGCCTGAATTTTGAATTTGACTGCTATGTGGATGCCCAGAAAGGATTTCCTCCCCGGGATATTCCCCTTGAGGCAACTGATGAAACAGCCTATTACCTGAAAATGGAAGTCCACAAAAAATTATACTGGTACACAACCGGTCCTGATTCAACGGCAAACATGATACCCGTACCCGTTGACAGGGTGAAGGAAATACAGGAAATGAACAAAAAGGGCCGGAAACCCCGGCGTATCCTTACCACCGCCACCACCGGACCGGAAATATCCGGTCTCTCCGGGAAAGAAGATGAAGAGTACAGTATAACCCGGTTCGATACTCCAGTGCAGGCGAAAAAGAAACGCCGCCATTCCCGGAAAAAGAAAAACAGAAAATCCAATGAGAAGAAAAAAAGTTAAGACGGGTATATTCCTTATCTTTTTAACGGTTTTTATTGCTGCCTGTGGAAAAAATATCCTTTTCACCGATTCCGCCGACATTCCGGACAAGACATGGCAGCTGACAAACATTCCTGAATTCAGATACAACTCTGCCGATACCACGGGCAAAACCGATATTTCATTTATAATCCGCACAGGTTCGGATTTCCCCTACCGGAATATATTCCTTTTTGTGACGGCAATATCTCCTGATGGCAGGAGCCTTACCGACACTCTTGAATATGATCTGGCCGATGAAAAAGGCAGATGGTACGGAAAAGGATCCGGGGATGTTCACGAACTCAGACTACCCTGGAGATCAAATGTTTACTTTCCGCTGAAGGGTGAATATGTTTTCAGAATACAGCACGGAATGCGCAGTACCGGTCTCAGGGGAGTATATGATTTTGGTCTGAGAATTGAAAAAATCACTATCTGATTATCTGAGGTGGGGAAAAACAAACTTGCCCGCTGGGCCGAACTGAAGACATTTAAAAATGTGATACAGGCTGAGCCTGGTATTCAGACAGGGGAAGATCATCCTGTAAAAGGAAAATGGAAACAGGATATATTTCATAACAATAATCCGGTAGTCCTTGAGCTTGGTTGCGGAAAGGGAGAATATACAACAGGACTGGCGGAAAGATTTCCGGACAGGAATTATATCGGGGTGGATATCAAAGGAGCAAGAATGTGGCGCGGAGCAAAAACCGCACATGAAAAAAACATCCCGAATGCTGCTTTCCTGAGAACAAGAATCGAGTTTGCCGGATCATTTTTTGCCCGGGATGAGGTTGATGAAATATGGCTTACCTTTCCTGATCCGCATGCCGGGAGAAAGAACTCCAATAAAAAGCTTACCTGTCCGTGGTTTCTGAACCTCTACCGCAGCTTCCTGAAAGATAACGGAACTATCTGGCTGAAAACCGATAATGCAGAATTATATAATTATACCAGATCGCTTGCCGAAAAGAATAAGCTCCCCCTGGTAATGGCAACAACCGATCTGTACGGGGAAGATGACCCGGATGATATTTTTCTTATCAGAACGTATTACGAGAATAATTACCTTAATGAAGGGCGGAAGATCCATCTGCTGGCTTTCACTCTTCCCGGAAACAAAATCATTGAAGATGAAATCTCAAAATACACCGGCAGAAAATGATTTTTTCGATCTCGTTTATGAGATCACAAAGCTCATCCCCTACGGGAGAGTAACTTCCTATGGTGCTATCGCCAG
>JAAYKX010000289.1 GCA_012522155.1 Bacteroidales bacterium | reverse complement strand
GTATAGGCAAAGACCGCTTCTGCACGGCGCTGCACTATGGATGATGCAAGCATGCCAAGCAGAAAAACAATTAATACCGTAGCTGTGAAAATGATCCATCCGAACCATGGTTTTTCCCTGAGTAGTTGTTGTATTGACTTCATTCCTGTCTTTATTAATCTTTGGTTTTCATAATATTCCTTAGCCAGCCGGGTACAACCGGCCCCGGAAGGGGAACCCTTGCCCAGGGTACGCTTGACAGGCTGTTTACCCTTCCGTGAGGGGTTTCCCTGTGGCAATCCATACAATCCCTTTCCATTCTGAATGTGTGGGTTTCAGTAGTCCTTGCAAGCAGTTTGCTGTCGGTGAGAAGATCTTCATGACATCTGATACAGTTTCTGTGTACCACTTTCCGTCCCTGTTCCTTTATAAAAATGACCTGGGGTTCCCTGCGGAGCGTAAAAATTGTTGCATGACGCAATCCGTCCTTTGCCTTGAAATAATATTTGGCGAAAATATTATTCTGGGGTACGTGACACTCATTGCAATTGGTTTTTTCACGGTGGGAGCTGTGATACCAGGTAGCATACTGTGGGGCCATTATATGGCAGTTGACACATGTTTCCGGTTTGTCGCCCAGGTAGGAAGGGGCATTTGAAATATTAATGACAAAAAGTGCCAGTCCGGTGAATACGGCAAGTATAAGGATGACAGGAAGCTTCCAGTTGTCCGGAGGTACAAGCTTTTTCAGGAATGTCATTATTTTTTAGCCGCAATATATTAAAATATTACTGATTTCTTTTCCCTGTTTTTTCAGTAAGCGGATTTTTTATACGGAGCGTACTGAATTTCATGAGTTATAAACATAAGTCACACGGGTGACTGTAATTATGCATCTTTTTATTAGATTTGAATCCTGGACTTATTATTTTGAACATCATCCTGAATGTGAAAGTTGCAAATCGTTTTTCCTCAGGTCTCAAAGCATGTCTCGGCATGCTGATTATAATTATTGCTGCGGCTGATTTGTCGGGCCGGGATTATTATGTTACCGGAACGGTTAGTGACAAATCCGGCAGGGCAGTTCCGGATGCCAGGATCTCCATGCTGGCCGGCAGTGAGGAATATGCTGCAGTGAGCAGAAGTGACGGCAGTTATTCGCTGAGGATATCGGGAATATATGAATCTGTTCCCGACCTTCTGCAACCGGGAATCCCGTATCCCAACCCTTTCAGGAATTCCATCAACATACCGTTTATCATTAACAGTAAAGGTGACGTACGGCTGATGATACACAATATATCCGGTCAGAAAATAAGGGAGTTCCTGTTTCCTGCAGTGGAGGCTGGCAGCTATCAGATTATATGGGACGGAAGAACTGCCAACGGTGCACCTGCGGGGCAGGGACTGTACATTTACACCATTTTGTTTTCCGGTAAATCATGGTCAGGCCGCCTGGTGAAATATTCCTCCGGTTCATCCCTGTCGTCAGTATCAGTCCTTGAACAGATCCAGATACCGTCTGCCGGTGAGTCCGTGCCGGATTCCTACAGGATACCTGTAATAGCCATGGTCAGCTGCAGGGATTATTATCCCCTGAGACTTACAGACATAACGATAGGCGGTGATACGACGATAAATTTTGAGATCTGTGCTTCGCCGGAAATACCTTTTAACACCACGGATGATTTTGTTGCCATGCATACCGGGTCTGCCTACCGGCCCCTGAACCTGAAGGGAATAAACCTGGGGTCATCGCCTCCCGGAACTTTTCCGGGCGAGATAGCCTATGCCATAACGGAAAAGGTGTATGAAGAATGGATAAGTATGATAGCCCGAGCAGGCTTCAACAGCATAAGGGTTTATACCCTTCATCCTCCTGAATTCTATGAGAAGCTGGCAAATTACAATTACAGGAATCCTGACAATCCCCTCCTGCTTTTTCAGGGAATATGGCTGGGGGAAATAGAGGATGGCTCGTTAAGATCGGAATATGATCTTATGCTCAGGGCAAATGCATTCCGTAACGAGATACGGGAAGTTATTGACTGTATACACGGGAAAAAGGAGATCGCCTTCAGGCTGGGACGTGCATACGGTAGTTACCGTACGAATCTTTCGCAGTGGACTGCCGGTTATATCATCGGAAGGGAGATAATGCCTCAGGAGGTTGACACCACCAACAAGTTACATCCGTCGGTGACATCATTTTCCGGAAACCAGCTGAGCATTTCAGGAGCCACTGCCAGCGAGGTTTTTGTTACACAAATGCTTGATGAGACGGTAACATATGAATATCAGAAATATTCGGTTAACCGGCCGGTCAGCATTTCAAGCTGGCCAACACTGGATCCCCTGCATCACCCGACTGAAATACATACTGATGAGGACAGGGCCACTTATGATATTACAAAGATCAGCCGGGAGAATCTCCGTGCAGGGATATTTGCCTGCTATCACGCCTATCCCTATTATCCCAATTTTATCAGCGAGGAGCCGTCATACCGTTTATATTCCGACGATCACGGACCAAACAGCTATCTGGGTTATCTGAAAGACCTGAAAAATCATTACAACGGTATTCCGCTGGTTATAGGTGAGTTCGGTGTTCCCTCAAGCTGGGGAAGCGCCCACCAGGCATACAGCAATATGCATCACGGGGGATATTCGGAGCAGCAGCAGGGGGAAAAGAACATACGCCTGATGCATAATATATTTGATTCCGGATGTGGCGGCGGATTCATGTTTTCGTGGATGGATGAATGGTTTAAGCCCACATGGATCGTTTCCTATCTCGAAGCCTACGGCTTGTTTTCCGGCGGCAACTTTATCCCCACGCGGCAGCTGTGGCATAATATTGTCTCTCCCGAACAGAATTTCGGCCTGCTGACTTTTGAGCAGAAGGAGCTGCCTCCTTTTAGCGCATACAGCAGGGACAATAATTCCGGTGACGTGTCAGCAATAGGGGCCACTCACGGCAATGATTATTTTTATCTCAACATAGAGCTTGGTAAGACTTTGTCTGCCGGCGATACCATTATGGTTGCCTTTGACACATATTCCGCGGGAACCGGGGAATCCCGCCTGCCCAACGGGAAATTACTTGGCAACAGGTCGGAGTTCCTGCTCGAGATCGTTGCCGGCGGCGATTCCGCATCATATTACGTTACGGAAGCCTACAATATGAAGGGTTTTACACCCAGGTTCAATTTCACGGATCCCTCCGTTCAGAAGTTCAGGAGTACTGTTACGGACGGTGCTCCATGGAAATTGATGGAATGGATAAATGATGGCTTCACCCTGACTGAGCAGCAGATAGGAAGAATTGCCATTGAAAGTTCAGGGGATCTGACACCGGGCAGACTGACAGCAGCAGCATTAAGCGGCAGGAAGGTAAAAATACGTCTACCGTGGACGATGCTTCATTTCTATGATCCCACACAGAGAAAAGTGGTTGACGGTGCAGAGTCGTGGGACGGAGGCCGTTCATTCGAAATTTATACTGCGGAATCTGACGGTATTGCCGTTTCGGTTTATTACAACGGTTCAGTAACCTCCACCACCAGCCGCTATTACTGGGATAAATGGCTTGTGGTACCGGATGTCCTTCCCCGGCTCAAGGAATCCTTTCATATTGTGGAAGCGGGACTTGCTGCCTTTGCTACGTTTGCTGACTGACGGACCGACGGCTGGCGGACAACTTTTTTCTTCTTTTCAAAACCGCTCCTTTCAGCCTTGCCCCATCCTTTCTTGCCCCTTAATGCCTCAAAATTGCCCCGTACTGCAAACCAGGTATGTACAGGATAGAAGAAAGGCTCAATAAATGCAGTTGCAATAAGTTTGAAGACGTCCCTCTTTCTCCTGTACTTGTGGAAAGTGATCTCTTCGAACAGTATTGCCCAGGTTGTGAGCATTACCGCAAATGAATAGACGAAAATAAAGAGCAGCAGGTAGAAGGGCCAGTTGATCCCGCTTGTCAGAATAAGGAAGATGGTATAAATGAATCCGGCAAAGGCAAGAAGCGGTGCCAGCCATTCAAAAAACATCCAGTAGGGATAGCCGAGCATTCCGAGTTTCTGAAATTTCGGATTCAAAAATAATTTCCGGTGTATCTTCAATGACTCCACCAGGCCTCTTGTCCAGCGGGTTCTTTGTTTGCGGAGGGATTTCAGGTCCGAAGGAACCTCTGTCCAGCAAAGAGGGTCAGGTATGTATGTCACCTCGTATTTTTTGTCTTTTTCAGACATGTGGCGTCTCATTCTCAATACAAGCTCCATGTCTTCCCCCACTGTTTTTGTACTGTATCCCCCGGCTTCGATAACGGTTTCACGGTCAAAGATGCCCATTGCCCCTGAGATCAGCATGAGTCCGTCGAGCTGGCTCCAGGCCATCCTGCCCAGCAGAAAGGCACGGGTGTAATCAAGAACCTGCAGGCGGGGCAGGATCTTTTTCGGAACATTTATCTGACGTATATGCCCCAGTTCGGTGTCGCATGAATTCACTATCCTGATAACTCCACCGGTGCCTATGACCTTTTTGTCCTTCTCTTCAAGGAAGGGTTTTACCAGTTTGAGTATTGAGTCGGCTTCAATTATTGAATCGGCATCAATGGATACAAAAAGGGAGCTTTTGCAGATGTTTATTCCAGCATTGAGCGAGTCTGCCTTTCCCCCGTTATTTTTGTCAATCACAGTAAGCCTGTTGAACG
>JAAYKX010000288.1 GCA_012522155.1 Bacteroidales bacterium | reverse complement strand
TGGGCCCTGAACGACCCTTACGGACTGTACCGTTCACCTGATATCAGAATAAGCTTCACCTTTTAGATTTTTTGTAAATAGCAAAAGCTGACAAGCAGGATTTTGTAGGCTGTTATCTGAAGTTATTGGGTTTTGTTCCAGGGATTTAATATGCCAGTATTAAGTATAAGCGCTAAAGTTAAGCTATCCAGGATTCATTATTTGCCACCTGTCAGGGAACCGGACGCGAAAAGCCGGCATAATACTTACAGGCCCTGAAATCTTACAGAATTCTTTCTGAAAATATTATTATTTATGGCAAAACGGCAAATTTACATTTGTGAATACATCATAAAGACATGACTGTTTACAAGCGTAACCCAGAGGCATTTACAAAGCTCTTTACATCTGTAATATTTTCAAGGTGCCTTATCACATTAAGTATATATTCAACATAATCAGTTAATTAGTCTTAATTATCTGAAGTGACACCTGTAGTAAACAGGCGAATCAGTTGTCTTTTGCTTAAAATTACTTTAGAAATGTATCTTAATGTTCGTATTACCAGTAATATATCAAACTAATCTAAAGTGAAGCTTACATAAATAAGACTGGATCTGTAAGGGATATCAGTATAATCATTCGAAGGAAATAATATTTAATTTGTGCTGTCTTATGCTGATTTACATCTGTAAATAATCAAATGTTACTTATGTAACTTAATTATTGTTTACATTTGTAATATATCAATGATCTATGAGAGAACGAATCCTTGAATTTTTAAAAACAGAAAACAAAACTTCGGCACAGTTTGCAGAAGAAATAGGAGTACAGCCATCCGGAATATCCCATATTCTTTCAGGCAGAAATAAGCCAAGCCTGGATTTTGTTTTGAAAATGCTTGATACATACAGCTATATTTCTCCCGAATGGCTGCTTTTTGGCAGGGAAAAAATGTACAGGAAACAATCTGTTCCTGATCTTTTTAACCAGCTTCAGGAGGAATTACAGGAGTCGGACGGCAGTATTACAGATTTACAAAAATCAGAAAATTTAAATAAGCCGGAAAAGGAGAAGATTTCCGGAGAAAGTCTCCCTCAGAATGAAATAAGCCCTGGTCCGGAAGTTGAAAAGATTGTATGGTTCTATACGAATAATAGCTTCAGGGAATATTACCCGGAAAAAGAATAGTATATTTGCATGAAAGTTCCGGCTGAATGACAAAAAGGATTGAATCTCTCAGAGTTGTTGATAACAAAAAACTTAACAAGGATTTTTTTCTGCTTGTACTTACTCCTCCGGGACGATTACCGGAAATGAAACCCGGCCAGTTCGTTCAGGTTAAAGTAGAGGGCAGTCCCGAAACATTTCTCAGACGACCCTTCTCAATTCATGACGTCAGCTACTCAGAAAATACCTTAAAACTTCTTATTCAAATCGCCGGTAAAGGAACTGAAACAATGTCAGGACTTTCTACCGGTGATTCCCTGAATGTGGTATATCCGCTGGGCAATTCATTTTCCCTGCCGCAAAAGAATGAAAATATACTTCTGGCAGGCGGTGGCTGCGGAATAGCACCTCTGTTGTTTCTGGGCAAATATCTTAACGAAAATGGGTTTACTCCCGATATCCTGCTTGGTTTCAAAAGCAGTGAAAGAGTAATGGAATATGATGAATACGCCGCATTGGGCAGGATATTTCTTACAACTGAAGATGGGTCAATGGGGAAAAAAGGCTTTATTACCGATCTTCCCGTGCTCAGCACTAACATATATGATGTTATTCATTGTTGCGGACCTGAAGCCATGATGAAATCAATGGCATCATACTGCAGTACTAATTCGGTAAGATGCGAAGTCTCGCTGGAAAATCTCATGGCCTGCGGTTTCGGAGTATGCCTTTGCTGTACCGTTGAAACAGTAAGAGGTAATTTGTGTACATGTACTGAAGGACCGGTGTTCAATATCATTGATCTTAAATGGTAAAACTTGATTTTAATATAAATGGTCTTCATTTTAAAAACCCTGTACTGACAGCATCAGGTACCTTTGGATACGGAGTTGAATTTGAGGACTTTATTGATATTTCGAAACTGGGAGGAATTGTTCTCAAAGCTACAACACTGGAAGCCAGGGAAGGAAATCCTTATCCCCGCATGGCAGAAACACCATCGGGAATGCTTAATTCAGTGGGTCTGCAGAATAAGGGAATAGATCATTTTGTGCAGAAGATTTATCCTGTTGTCTCAAAATTCAATACCAATGTCATTGTAAATGTGAATGGCAGCTATGTTGAAGATTATGTAACCCTGGCCGGTAAAATCAATGATCTGGAGAAAATCCCGGCAATTGAACTAAACATTTCCTGTCCGAACGTAAAAAAGGGAGGTATGATCTTCGGTACGGATCCGAAATCAGCCCGGGAAGTGATAAGGGAAGTAAGGAAAGTTTATTCGAAAAAAATGATTGTAAAGCTTTCTCCCAATGTTACTAATATTGTTGATTTAGCACTGATTGCAGAAGAAGAAGGAGCCGATTCGGTTTCACTGATAAATACCCTTCTTGGCATGGCTGTGGATGTTAAAAGGATGAAACCCGCACTTGCCACAATTACCGGCGGACTTTCAGGGCCGGCCGTTAAACCCGTTGCGCTGAGGATGGTATGGCAGGTGGCAAAAGCTGTTAAAATTCCGGTAATCGGACTGGGAGGAATAAGCAGTCCGCAGGATGCAATTGAATTTTTTCTTGCCGGGGCTTCAGCAATCCAGGTAGGTACAGCATCTTTTATTAACCCCGGGGTAACAATAGATATCCTTGGAGGTATTGAAAATTACCTGAATGAAAAAGGCTTTTCAGATATCAGAGAAATAATTGGATGTATAAATAACTAATTTCCAGCAAACTGAATCTCTGAATCATTTCTTTTCCATTTTTTTATTTTCCGGTATTATCACATTGTTATTAAGAATAATTATTGTTATCTTTTGCTTGATTTTTTTAAATTAATTCAGGATTTCATTGATAGTATTGATTAAAACTAATAATAATGGGTGATAATTTACAAATTGATAATCTTGACAGAAAAATTCTGGATATAATTACCAAGAATGCCAGAATTCCCTATCTGGAAGTGGCCAGGGAATGTGGAGTTTCCGGAGCAGCAATACATCAGAGGGTACAGCGTCTGATACGCCTGGGGGTGATCAGGGGATCCGAATTTAAAGTAGATCCAGCACTGGTTGGATTTAAAACCTGTGCCTATATAGGTATATTTCTCGACCATCCGGGAAATTTCCGCAACGTGATCACCGAATTCAAGGACATTCCGGAAATAATTGAATGTCACTATACAACAGGAAATTATTCCCTGTTTCTGAAAGTTTATACACGCGATAATGAACATCTGCGGGATATCCTTACAGATAAAATTCAGAATATTCCCGGAATAACAAGAACGGAAACCCTGATTTCACTGGAAGAATCAATCAACAGACAAATACCTGTCCTTTCAGGCTGACCCCTAAAACTATGTTCTCTTTTCCTCCCGGAGGAAAACTGTTCTTAATTCCTGTAAACAGGAGTATCTCCCGGAAAATCATTCAACTCAAGACTGACCAGTCAATTTAACAATGGTCACTTGCTCTTTAATGCGCTCTTCACCAAACCAGGCGGTTTATTACTCAAAACAATAATTCTTGTTTTATTCGCTGAGCTTCAGTAGTCTCTACAGTGAATATCCGATAGAGTCAGTGATTATTCATAAATGTTTAATTTTATATATAAATTTACAGTCGGCAAGAAACCGTCAAATGAGAACATTTTACTTAAAAATCATAGCAGGACTGACATTTCTGATGAGTACAATATTGCTTCAGGCTCAGCAGGATGTGAATTTACATCAATTTCTGGATGCGATCAGGGACAAAAATCGCTATTCCGCTGTTGTCAATGCCCGCCGCCTTGATTCGGTTGATTATACTGATGAATTTGACAGATCCCTTATCATGTATGCTGCGGAAAGAGGCTATACCAGAGTTTGTAAAATCTTGATTAACAAGGGAGCGGATCCACATCAGAAAGAGGTTGAGGGAATTACTTCCATTATGTTTGCGTCATATGGAGGACATGAAAAGACTGTCAGGCTTTTGCTCAAATACGGAGTTGATCCGGATATCCAGGCAACTGATGGCTTTAGTTCACTGATGGTGGCCGCTCAGAACGGACATTACGAAGTCGTCAGACTATTGCTGAACAGGGGTGTAAATCCCAATCTCAGGGCAGTTGACGGATTCACTGCATTGATGATTGCAGCCCAGAACGGACATGATGAAATAGTCAGGATGTTGGTCAGCAAAGGTGCAAGTGTCGAAACCGGATACGGACAATATTCCACAAGTGCCCTGACCCAGGCCGCTCTTGAGGGACGCGAGGGTATCGTGACATTTCTTCTGGATAACGGAGCGGATTTAAATCTTCAGAACTCAGATGGTTCTACACCATTATTTGTAGCATCACTTAGAGGGCATTATAATATTGTAAAATTGCTGCTGGACCGGGGTGCGGACCCGAACCTGAAATGTACAGATGGAGGAAGTGCTCTATTTATAGCCGCATTAAACGGATATTCACGGATCGTAAAACTTCTTCTGGAAAGAGGAGCTCTTGTGGATGACAATGACTGGATAAATGCTATTGTGATAAATGCCCGGGACAATATTTCCCGTACACTGAGATCCGTATTGTATGAGGGTCAGATTCCGGATATGGAAACACTCGGAAACTTAACTGCACTGATAGCTTCATCACAGAACGGAAACCTTGAAGTTGTCAGATTACTGATAAAACCCGGTGCAAATATCGGACTGGAAACAGAGTCAGATAAAAAAACCGCTTTTGTCCGTGCAGCAAGCAGTGGACATATCGAGCCTGTTAAGCTTCTGCTTAAAAACGATTTCCATTTTGGTATTGATAAAACATTCAGATTCAATCCGCTGATGGTTGCATCAATGAATGGTTATTCAGAAATTGTAAGAATGATTCTGGCTGAAGGAGTCAACATCAATTCACAGAGCACAGACGGATCAACAGCTCTTATTTTTTCTTCACAAAATGGCCAGACGGATCTTATCAGATTGCTTCTGGAGAATGGGGCTGACATACATGTACGGGATAACACTGGTGCTGATGCACTTGTCTGGGCAGCTGCAAAAGGAAGAACAGAGGCTGTCAGGTTATTAATATCAAATGGCGCTGATGTAAATATTAAACGTAATGACGGAGCTACGGCATTGATCTGTGCATCCCAGGGCGGCCATACCGAAGTGATGAAGCTGCTTCTGGAAAACGGGGCCGACATGGACCTGAACCGCAACGATGGGATGACCTCACTTATAATTGCAGCTCAGAACGGATTTAATTCAGCAGTGAACTTCCTTCTTGAGAAAGAAACTGACATAAATGCGCAGGAAAAATCATTTCAGACAACTGCATTGATGCAGGCAGCAATAAACGGACATGCTGAAACTGTCAGATTACTGCTTAACAGGGGAGCGGATCCTGAAATCAGAAACAATGCAGGAGCTACAGCTTTGTTTCTTTCAACCATGAAAGGGCATGGTGAAGTTTCACAGATATTACTTGAAAAGGAGAAAAATCCCGATTTAAAAGATTCCGACGGATATACTTTGTTAATGATGGCATCCCGGTCAGGAAGCAGCGAAATCATTAAAATGCTTTTAGAAAAGGGTGCACAGGTTAATTTACTCAATGATGAAGGCATAAGCCCGCTGATGCTGGCATCCATAAATGGCCATACAGACATTGTAATTCAACTGCTTGACAAAGGAGCGCAGATCGACCTGCAGAGAGCCGACGGTTTCAGTGCCCTGATGCTGGCATCCCTTAACGGTCATGCTGAAACTGTAACACTATTGCTTGAAAGAGGTGCAAAAATAGATCTTCAGCGTACTGACGGGGCAACGGCACTGATTATTGCTGCACAGAACGGTCATGAGAACGTAATCAAATTACTGCTCGAAAGGGAAGCAGACCCCGATGTTAAAGATAACAGCGGCAAAACATTTCTGGATTATTCCGGAAGACCGGCAACAAAAACAGGGACCATTGAATAAGATTCCTGTATCACTCAATCAGTATTTTATCATACAAAATTATCCCTCCCGCAAAGCGGGATGCTCTACCTGCCTGTGATTATTTCAATGATTTTATCTTTGGATTTTTGACTCTTTATAAATTTCTCCCGGTTCATTGCTTCTTTTTTGGTGCAATATTGTTCGGTATATACAATTTCCCAGGGAATACCGGTATCTGTGAATTTTCCTTTCCTTCTGTTATGCTCAGAAATACGCCTTTCCAAATTATTAGTGTAACCCACATAATATTTGTCACGTGATTTACTGTAAAGTATGTAAACAGAATACATATAAGTGATGATTGGAGAGGTGAGAAAATAAAACAGGAGGAAACTTATTTTATTTCCTCCTGTTAATTGTGTGATTCAGCTGGGATTCGAACCCAGGACCCTCCCGCAAAGCGGGATGCTCTTCCTGCTTGTGATTATCATAAACAGATAAAACCTGTCTATTAGGGAATTGTCGCGTATTGGTGATCCGTATAAGTGATGATTGGAGAGGTGAGAAAATAAAACAGGAGGAAACTTATTTTATTTCCTCCTGTTAATTGTGTGATTCAGCTGGGATTCGAACCCAGGACCCCATCCTTAAAAGGGATGTGCTCTACCAGCTGAGCTACTGAATCAAATAATA
>JAAYKX010000287.1 GCA_012522155.1 Bacteroidales bacterium | reverse complement strand
TTTGCGCACGGCTGGGTGTTACTCCCGGCATCCATACACCCATACGGTCGTTATTGATAATAGCTCCCCATGTACGAATGGTAAAGAGATTCTGGTTCAGGATACCGGATAAAACAGAAGCGCTGCCATTTATATCCAGTATTACTGATTCATTGATTCGTCCGGAAGCTGATGTAAGCCTGATCTCATAGCCGTTTGAACGGTCGACGACAAGATTGCCGAATTCCAGGGGTTCAGAGATATTGCCCTGGTATAATTCCTCTTTCATTCCGGTGGCAGCTGTTTTTACAAAATATGTCGTATTACGTGAAGTGGGCTGACTTGCAATGGCATCGTACGGAGGTGTACCACCGCTGACCGGATGATACCTGGCTCCGTTCTCAATAAAAAAGGAAGCACCAATATGCACATCATTTGTACCCGGATTAAAGGTAATACCCGGATATGACTCACCTCCCGATTCTTTTCCCCAGATCCTTAAATCATGCAGGACTCTTAAAGGCTGTGCAGGCAGATTAATACGTGAAGGACCGACATTTTCTGCCGGACCAAGAGTGAATTGTCTGGAGGAAGCAGTGATATTCCTTAATTCAAGATTCCAGAAAGGTGCCGTGGAGGTAATCTTAAAATCCTGTGAAGCCTGGGTTTCGGCAATGACAGTACCTCCTGTAATATTATAGTTTTCAGCTGAGGAGTTTATAAAAATTCCGCCTTTACTCCCTGAAGTGTTCACTTTCAGTGTTCCACCGCTCATGTTAAATACACTGGAAGGGTAAGGAAGAGTGAATACATAATAATCAGTGTCGGTATTACCACCGGTCACATTCACTGATCCGCCGGTCTGTATATAAGCTCCGAAGTTATTTGTTCCGTCCCTGGCGGTTCTTATCTGGTTGGCACTTACTGATCCTCCCTCAACATTCAGGATTCCGCTTTTCCCGAATGTTATACCGCTGTTCACAAGCGCTTCAAGAGAGCCGTTCGTTACTTTCAGCATTCCGTATACGACAATGGATGACCCGGAATTTTTTCTGACCGTACCCCTGTCTATCCATAGCTGTGCCCCTTCTGAAATGTTGTAATTGCCTGTCCGGGAAAGGACCGGTATCTCAACATTGTTCCCTATTCTTGCTGTGCCTCTTATCAGCCCCAGTGCGTTATTATTTTCAGTTAATTGTTCAACAGCAACGTGATTCTCGTTCGCAGAACCATAAAGATTGAAATAGGCTGTATTGGTGGCATCAATGTTCAATACATAAGTAAAATCTGTTCCCTTGTCTATTTTTATACGATAAAAATTTGTAATACCCCGGCATACAATACTTTGATCCTTATCTGCATTCAGAAAGTTAACATCCACAATACCATCCGTTGCATGTGTTCCGTATCCGGGTTCGGTACGGTTTGTGAAACGTGCTTCTCCGTCATTGATAAAATCACCATACAGGTTCAACTGGTGACGTGTATTGGCGGTCCCTGTGGAAATTCTTCCCGTTCCCTCCACTGAGAGGTCACCTTGTACCGTAACATTAAGTGGGTTTGCCGAAGAGTTGTTGCCGAAACTTAAAATACCACCTGATACAATGAGCTTACCCTTTATCACATAGTCTGCCATAAGGATGAGTTCATTGCTTCCTGTCATGTTCACTTCGACATTGGAGAAGGTACGGGGAATTGTAACATTATATGTGTTTCCGTAATATTCAACCACACTTTCACCCTCTTCATCAGAATTGAAGCCTGTGGCATCGCCGGAAGGGAAGTTATCACCTGCCAGCCGGATCCGTCCGGTTCCGGACAGACTTGTAAAGGCATGTCCTGTTGTATTTCCAAGATCAAGCGTACCGGTAACGGTAATGTTTTTGTTTATTTTTTCATTTGATGAAACTGTTATTGTTCGTCCCGAAAGTATTGTTACATCGTCATACACGGATGAGGGGGAGGTAGATGGTGTATAAGCGCCCGGATTCAGCCACTGTGTTCCCGAGGGATCAAAGGTCCATGTTCCCGGATCATCCCAGCTGCCGCTTGTAAAAGAATAGAAGCTGCGGTACTCCGGTTCTGCACCTGTCCATGTTGCATTCAGGTCTGAGGCAGCAGAAGCCCTGAGCGGATTGGATCCCGCAGCAGAAGCTCCGCCGGGCATTTCCCATGAACCGGAAGTGCTGCGGTATACCATTTCATATGCACCGGCATTACCGCCGTCCGGTACGTCGGTTGTGGCGTAGGTAAAACTGATATCAGCAAGCAGGGGACCGTTTATTCCACTTGTTGAAGTGATCCAGTGGCGGTTAAGAGGATATTTTCCCGGTACTCCGGAAGCGGGAACATCGAAAGTCTGAACTCTGAATACTGCAGAAGAAGAGACAGATGCCGCTGAAAGTGAGTTGATCTGTACAGGAGTATAGACTGTGCCTGTTCCAATTGGCAGGGTCAGGATAAAGTCTGTGGCTGAAGTACCTTCTTTGGTGATGGTGCGGTTACCGGCATTGATCATTCTGTTTGCGGAGAACGATCCGCTTGTGCCTGATCCGGGACCAAGAGTAAGATCATAATTGTCAAGTGAAAGGATTCCGTCGTTCAGGGTCAGGTTTCCGTTTATCCTGATATGATTGTTGACAACGGTTTTTGTGTTTCCGCCGGAGATGGTCAGATTATGATAAGTAGTTCCCGGAATATTTTGTGCACCACCGTAAAACTCAACAGTTCCTGTTCCGGCATCAAAGCTCCCTCCGCTGACCGTTACGGTACCGCCCAGGCGAAGTGTGGAAGAACCTCCGGCTATACTGCCGCCGGAGAATACAAAAGGTCCGCTGAATGTATGTGTCAGATTATTGCCCAGATGAATGCTTCCGGGTCCGTTTACCGTGAGTCCCGTTCCGGTTACGTTGCCCTGCAATGTTGCCGTGCCCGAAGATTTGTTCATCGTTACTGCGCCTCTTGTGGAAAAGCCCGCAACATTCTGGATTCCTCTGTTGGTTATCTATATATCCGAGCTGCCTGCGTTGAAAGTCCCCCCGTTGTTGATAAAACTGCCGCCGAATGTAAGATCATAATTTGCTGTTCTGAAGGAAGCCCCGCTGTTGATAATAAGAGGTACATTTTGTTCAAGTACTTTGGCTCTGTTCAGGCTGATCTGGAGCGTACCGGATATTCTCACACCTCCTGTTCCGGAGAATGTGGCAGGCCATTCGTTGTTGGTAACTGTGCGGGTATTACTGGTATTGTATTGCAGTGCGGCTTGCGGGCCATAGCTTATTGCAGCTGAAACTGTGGCTGTTTCCTCCAGGGACAGAGTGCCGTTTACGGCGACTCCTGTTGTTGTTTTTGAACCTGAGCCTGAAAGTGTCAGATTATAGTATGTGGTATTTTTTACAGTTTGAGTTCCGCTTCTTTCGTAGCTCACGGTGTTGCCCTCAGCAGTTGCCGTCAGTAAACCAGTGTTCATTGGTTGTTGTGTGTTGGTACTGCTGTAGCTGAGGGTTGAGTTTGTATCATTTAGCCACCGGGAATTATTGCCTGCACCGTTCAGCGCGGCTGATCCTGATATGCTGACTGTTCCCTGGTTGGTGACGGTGATATTATTGACAATGTTAATATTACCCCCGTTAAATTCGATAGTATTGGTTCCGTTTATAATTTGTGAGTTGGTACTAAAAGAGGTCTGACCTGATCCGGAACTCGTAAACACTCCATTATTGGTAATGCCACCACGAAATTCAGTGGGAGAATTGGAAGATATTAGAAACTGTCCGGACGGGGCGATGGTTACCTGACCGGTAAAAATATCTGTTCCGCTGTTGTTGTCATCAATGAAAATACCATTGTTATTGATAATGGTGGCACCATTGATTGTAATATTGCGGTTCCTGGGCAAAAATGAAGTTGAATTTGTTCCGTCCCCTATTATAAGATTGCCGTTTATTGTTGTGTTTGCTGACAATGTCCGGGTACGGCCGGCAGTGTTGCCAGGCAATATGGTGAGGTTGCCGTAAACCGGCACCCCGGAAACTGTCTGGTTGGTATTGGCCGTGTAAATAACCGTACTGTTATTATGCAGGTTTATATTAGCGGTAGTAAAACTTGCAGGGAACAAAATATTAGTGGAGGAGGTATTATTACCCAGAATCAGCTCGGTTCCCCCGGTCATGGTCATTGTTCCTGAGGAATTACCGGTAATCTGGTATTGTCGTGTATCCAGTACGGATGATTCTGTTATTTCCAGGTTTCTTAGGCTTGTGGCTGCCTGTAGTGTTTTTGTTCCGGATCCGGATATGACAAGAGTCCAGTATGTGTATGTCCCTATGTCCTGATCACCATTGTTGTTGTAATTCACCGTTCCGTTCGTGGGAGCTGCCGAGCCCCCGCCGCTTGAACTTGTTATATTCCCTCCACTGATTGTACCGCCGACATTGACCGTTCCGTTGCCGTTAAAATAGATATAGGTTCTTCGTGCTACAGCGTTCATTGAAATGTCTCCGGCGATATTCAGTGTCCCGCTTGTCAGAGAAACATAGGCATCCGTGTTATTGTTTCCATTAATACTGTTCAGGGAAAGATTGGTACAGGTCAATGTGCCGGTGTTTATTTCAATATATTTGGCAACATTATTGGAAGTACTGTTGATGTTAACATCACCGGTCACCTTTAACGTATATCCTCCATTGAAGGTCAGATTGTTTGTAGTGTTTCCCGCCTCAATTTCCAGGGATCCGATATCATTTGACGGAGATACATTCAGTGTAACATTATGTCCATTCCGGATGGTGACTGTTCCGGTTCCGGAATAGCGTCCGGGATAGCCTTGACTACTGGTGGGTTGTGCCCAGCCTGATGGCAGGGAATTAAGTCTTTCCCAGGTACTTCGACTATTCCAGTTGCCCGTAGTCCTTGTCCTGAAATCACCAACTGCCTGGCCGGAGGATGCTGCCGAAAAAAGAAAGAGTAAAAGCAGATTAATTCCTGTCTGCCTTAATAATGGAAATTTTGAGCTGAGATATTTTATACAGGAAGATCTGGATCTATACAGGAAAAACCCGGAAAGTACTGTGGCCGTTGTCAGGACAATCAGGATAAGATACATATTGATTTTTACAAAAAACATCGCTAATGCAGGATGAGTTCATTTTCTGCGTACTTCAGGGGTTTGACATCCGAAGGGGCTGAAAAGCTTACCTGAAGCTTTCCGCTTCCCAGGTCGATATTTTCAGTTCTTGAAAGATTCAGTGAGAAAATTCTTCTTGGGTTTGGAGTATAAACAGCCACACCGTTTGCTACGCCAACTCTGGTAACCGTTCCGGCAGGGGATATATGATCCACGGCAAGATCACCATAAACGGACATGTTGCCCGTACGGTTTAATATCATGGAAAGAACCGGCTGATCCTTATCCCTTTTTAGGGACAGCTCCGTTATTGTTACTCTGGTTGTTGACTCGCCTACTCTGATAATTACCGGTATTGTTATGCCGAAGACAGGCTTGAGGACAATGGAAATAGTACTGTTGTCCTGCACAGTTTCAGCTTCACCCAGGGGAGTTTCCAACGGGACGGCCCTGAAGTAAAAATGTGACCTGTATTCACCCTGCGAAAGCTCATTTTGACGGGTAAGCTGAACTTTTACCACCTGGCTTTCATTTGGGCCAAGGTTTACTGAACGCGGGAAATATCTTAAGTTCCTGTCAGCAAACATTTGTCCGGGATCAGGCTCAGTTATCGTTTCAAAAGAGCCATTCTCGTTCATGCGGATCTGCACCAGCGAGATGGCATATCTTGCACTGTCTTTACCAATGTTTGCAAGGTTGAGATCGACGGATCTCGCTGATCCTTCGAATACTACTCGTCTTGGAGTGATCAGGAGATCACCCTGGGAATAAGCAGGCGGAAAACCGGCGGTCAGTATCAGAAAGAAAGCAAGCGAGGCTGACCTGACAACAGGCAGCCTCCTGAGAAGATTTAATATGGACAACAGCATCTGGATTTATTTTATAGGACACTAATTAAAGTCAAAGGTTATGTTAAAGGTTCCGGCGTATACACCAACAGGATTATCCTCCAGTGTACCTATTTTAAGAGTTGCTCCCACATAGACCATCTGAGCCCCGTTCTGCAGAATTCCTGCTGCAGGCTCAGTACCCGGACTGGAGATCCAGTCATTTATTATCATTGTCCTTGCACTTGTAACATGATTGAGAAGGACGGGCTCACGGGGAAGAGTGATAGTAAAGGAAGTTCCTGTGTGTCCTGAGACATAAAAACTTGCGGCAGTCTGGGTGCCGACTTCCTTATAAACGCTTCCCATCACTGATACAGTGCTTTCCGGAGTGAGTATGATCTCGCCTCCCTGGGGACCGGGATAAAACCTTCCGAAATTCATCTGTGACATTTCAGTTGCTGAATATACGGTAATGACTTCAGCAGTTATATGGCCGGTGGCACTGGCTGAAGTCCCGGTTTGCGCCCTTATCCAGCTTCCTGACACTATCAATATTACGGTAAGGCAGAAAAAATATTTTTTAAGCCTTTCGCTGAACATAGCTGATAATTCTTTATTCTGCTAATTGTAATTGACGGTAACATCGAAAGAACCTGATGTGTATGTTCCGGGTTCCTGATTTGCTCCTACGTTAAGTCTTGCTCCGACCCTGAGTTCTTCTGTGCCATCATCGCTCAGAGTACCTCCTGTATCAGCATCCGGACTGCTTGTAAAATTAGAAACTGTCATAGAACCATTTGGTCCGGTGAGTGTTATGGTTCCTGGCAGTAATATATTATAAGCAGCTCCGGGAGTCCCGCTGACCGTAAATATTGCCGGATTAATCGCAGCAGTTTCTACAGGAGACGGTGAATCTGTAACACCGGAATATGAAGGTGTTCCGGTCGGGGGAACAGTAACAGTACCTCCACTAATGCTCGGGGTGATATTGCCAAAGCTTAAATTTTCTTCGGTTGCAATTGTAATTGATGTTACGATGGTTGCCGTGGCGGTAGCTTGAGCTGAAACCTGTGAAAATGCGGCAGCAGTGAATGCAATCAGAAAAACAGATAATGCTAAGAGTTTTTTCATCATTTAAAATTTAATTAGACAATAGACTTTGTTTTTGCAAACTTATATTTTTGGTCTTAAACGTTGTTTAAGCTTCTTTGTTACAATACTAAAACAATTTAATTATATCCAGACAGCAGAATTATTCATGCAAAATAAATGAAAAATACCTGCTGGGGGCAGGTATTTCATTAACATTATTTAACATCAGTATAAAGTTATCAACATGCTGATGTTCAGAAAATTTAAGATTCGTTTCAGAAAAAAACGAAAATCACTGACGGAAATATGGCCGGATCAGCCGGAAAGGGAGCCCGTATCCGAAAGATTTTTAGCAAAAGACTCTATTCATGACCCATATTTAAAACCCTGATGCCCTGAGCCAGTCCAGGCACAGGCGGGGCCAGGCTGACTGTGTCTCCGTACTGACAGCCAGGCCGTATCCGTGTCCTCCTTCCTGAAAAATATGAAGCTCGGATGGAATATTGAATTTCACGAGAGCTTTGTAGTATGCCATGCTGTTCCTGACGGGTACGACTGCATCATCAGAGGAATGAACAAGGAAAGCGGGAGGTGTGTTTTCCCTTATCTGCATTTCATTGGAAAAATGGCGGAGGGTCTCACCGGACGGGTTCTCCCCGAGGAGATTTCTCCGCGATCCCATGTGTGTGAATGATTCATCCATACTTATCACCGGATAGATAAGAAGGGAGAAATCAGGACGGGCACTTGTATTGTCTTTTGATTCATAAACTTTTTCATCGAAATGGGTTGAAAGAGTCGAAGCAAGATGTCCGCCGGCAGAAAAACCAATTACACCGATTCTGGCAGTATCAATGTTCCATGCCCTGGCATTGCGTCGTATGATACGGATTGCTTCCTGGGCATCCTGAAGGGGACCAGTGGATTTATCCTTCATGATCTGATCGGAGGGAAGCCTGTATTTGAGAATTATCCCCGCAATGCCGTTATTGTTCAGCCATCCGGCTATGTCGTTTCCTTCGTGGTTGAATGCCAGGGTTCCGTATCCTCCTCCCGGACATATAAGTACTGCCGTTCCTGTTGCTTTTCCCTCCGGGGGCAGACAAACGGTGACAGAAGGATCGGTTACCCTGTCCCACCTGGTTATAATGCCGTCCTCAACGGTGGAGACTTCTTTATATTCCGGTGAGACAAGCGAGCCGGGTATGCCCCCGGGCCACAGCTTCAGGGTAAAAGGCTGTGCCGGGGAGATATTGCAGAACAGGAATAAGGCAAAAACAACGAGGAGCGTTACTTTTTGTTTCATTATTCTACTGTTTTGATTTCAAAGACCGGATATTATTTCCGGAAATCGAACAGCATGGTAAAGCCTACACGCACACCGATTGTTTTGTAAATAAGTTTGTGGTAAGACTGTTTTTTGTCATTGTAATCGTCTTTCCAGCTGGTGTAGTTAAATCCTGCCAGACCGTCCAGCATAAGGTTTTCGCCAAGAGGCAGGGCGGCTCCGATTCCAACTCCGTATATAAGTGTATTTGATTTATATACACTCCAGTCTCCTCCTGTTTTTCCTGCATCAAAACCCAGTTTTGCCTCAGCAAAGGGGTATATTTTCTCAAGAGGATAATAGTATCTCACAAAAGGGCCTGCTGACAGAAAAGTGTACCTGCCTTTGTAAGTGTTTCCGTTGTAATCATTTTTTTCTGTATTCAGAAATATCTCCAGGTCCAGTCCGGCTGCCAGGTTATCCATGATAAAATAAGCTGCACGGGGTAAAATATTAAAATTAAAATACCTGCTGCCTTTTTCTGCAGATTCTCCCTCTTCCTTGTACTTTTCCCTTCCTGCTCCCATGTTCATGAAGCTGACTCCGGGTGTAGTTGTTCCGACAGGGGAGGAGATACCGGCCATAATCCTGCCTTTTTCAAACTGTGCAAAGGCATGTGTAACTGATAAAACACAAATTGCTGCGATAAATAAATATATTTTTTTCATGATAGGATTTTTAAATGTTGTCCGTGGATTCAATATTTGTTAGTTAAGGCTGAAAAAATAGGAGAAGCCGACACGCACGCCAAATGAACCATAAATATATTTGTCATTATAATCATCTGTCCAGCGGGATGAATCCCAGCCTAACAAAGCATCCACCATCACCTTTTCTCCCAGGGATTTTGCGGCTCCCACGCCTATTCCATACATGGAAAAATAGTCTGTAGAGTTGTAATATCCCTTGCCTCTGAGCAGCCCGACAGCCAGATTGGCCTGAACAAAGGGGTACAGCTTTTCCAGAGGATAATAATATCTTATAAAAGGACCTGCACCCGCTGTGATTTGGGATACCTTATCATCACTGCCCTTGGAATTTCCCGGACTTTTGCTTGAATTGTAACCCATGATCAGATCAAGCCCGACTGAAAGATTATCAATGACAAAATAGCCGGCACGGGGTAAAAGGTATAAACTAAAGAGTTTGTCACTTAGCTGGCTGCCTTTCACCCCCAGGCTACCCGAAGATTTTTGTTTTTCACGGGTAAAACCCAGACTGAAAAGGTCGGTTCCAAAGTCGCCTACACCGAAGGATGAACTGACTCCCGTAATGATCCTGCCTTTTTCAAACTGGGCAGAGGAGGGAGCTACAGCGAAAATGAAAACTGCAGCAATGCACAGGTAAATTTTTTTCATGGTTGGTTTTTTTGATTTTGCTTACTCTTAAGTTTTTCAGCTTACACTATTTGTTTTTATTAATTACTCACCGGGGGACTTTCAGACCGGTCCTCCGGATTAAGAGTAATTGTCTGAATCAAAATTAGGTGACAGGCAATTCAAAATCAAAGACTTTTAAAGCATCTTTGACGAACGGCTTCTAAATTTGACGAAAAATCAAAAAAAACAGATATGAATGAAATCCGGGAAACAGTTTTGCGGAAGCCCTGGTTAATACTCCAGTATCTGTCCGTTGCTCAGCAGTTTTTCCCTTATTTCGTTATATGACAGATCGTGAATGTCCTTGTTCCTGTCAATGGCCATTGAGGCTATGGTCCCGGCACTCTGGCCCAGTATCATAAAGACAGGTTCCATCCTTATGGACCCGAAGGCAATATGCGAACAGGAAACACATACCGGAACAATCAGGTTTGAACATTCCTCCTGCTTCGGCAGTAGGGAACCCAGTGCTATCTGATAGGGTCTGGGTGCATGTACTCCGATATCCCCTTCATTCTGTACCCATCCCTCCGGGGTAACATATCGCTGTGTGTGATGTGAATCCATTGTATATGAGCCCATCCCGACAGAGTTCGGAACGGCTCTTTTAACCAGCACATCATTTTCGGTCATGATATATTCCCCGGTCATACGCCGGGCTTCCCTTACATAAATATTATATGGCCAGTTAGCGTTATCCGTGAATTCATCGGCGGCATAACCCCAGAGATTCATTTCTGTCCTGAGCCATTCCGGCACCCTTTCGTCCGTTGCCGTAAAATAAAGCAGGCCCTGCTGGTAGGTGATGTGTTCATTCAGTATTTCCTGCCGTCTTTCATAGGATGCTTCGGGATAGTCATAATTCATGCCTATATTATCCGAACTGAAGGGTCCGTGGTTGTTTACATCGGTTTTAAGATTGGGTATCTCATCATATTTTTCAAAATACTCATTCCAGCCGGCTGCCAGTACCCTGGCCAGCAATTCATACTGTGTACTGTCATATCCTTCGGGTCTGGTGAAGGGCACCCTGTTCCCGGGATGTTTTGTAAGGCAGAGCCTGTAGCAGTATGCCTGTATTTTGTTGTCGCCGGAACCGTTTTCCCCCGGTGTCTCCGCCGAGATACGCGGAAGCAGGCCGCTGGAAGGATCACCCGGTATTTTATAGGGACTTATATTATCCATGAAATAGTGTTTGTGGTGATACACTCCTTGCTGTACACCGTTCCAGTTTTCATTGTAAACACTGTTTGCCTCCCGGCCCACATGATAGCTGACTCCCGCTGCCGCCATCAGGTCACCTTCGTAGGTGGCATCAACAAAAATCCTTCCCCTGAAAATTTTTCCGCTGAGGGTGCTGAAAGAAATTATCTTTCCGGCTTTTCTTACTGTCCCTTTTTCCCGGTCCAGCCATTCATCGCGGAATACAGTTATATTATTCTCTTTAATCAGTTTTTCAAATGCGGCTTCTGCCACGTGAGGTTCAAATATCCACATGGTGCGTTTTTCCCCGTCGATAGCCGGGATCCCCTGGCCACGGTTGCCAAATCCGGATCTGTCCTGCCACTTCCATGATTCCGGCTTTTCATAATGCTGAAAAACATACTGGTAAAATTCCCGGGCCATTCCGCCGATAACTTCCTTGTTCCCGGTATCGGTATAGCCCAGTCCTGAAGATGAGAGACCTCCAAGGTGTTTGTCAGGTGAAACAATGATTGCCGTTTTTCCCATCCTTGCTGCCTGGACAGCTGTAGTGACCGCGGCAGACGTTCCTCCGTAAACGATTATATCTGCCTTGTAAAGATCGGTATCCCTGCAGGACTGGCAGGCTGTTAATAGAAAAATCGCAATCAGTAATGGAAAAGAAGCTGGTTTCATTTGTAAATAATATATTTAATTTGTTAAAAATTAAGTGGTTCGTATTCTCTGTCCCGGCTGACTTTGCCGGACCCGTTCCGCAGAGCGGATACCGGATTGACTCCCGGACTGAGTTCAATCGGATCCATGTCCGGAAGAATAAGTTCGCCCTTCATATTGGCCGGGATGTTTACCGTATATTCTGATGATTCCCCGTCAACCCTGAATTCCGCGATTATCCTTCCCCTTATCGTGGGTACTTCAATTTTGCTGTAAGTCAGACCGCTGAGCTGAGGGCTGATCCTAACCCTGCCGAAACCCGCTCCGGCAGGTGTGATGCCCCACATATATCCGGGAATAATATTTGCCGGTACCGCTCCCCATGCATGATTCCAGTCGGAGTTCGGCTTGTATTTCATATCCCATGCTTCCATGGCAATAGTGGATCCGGATTTTATCATGTTCCACCAGCTCCTGTCGTGGGTTGCATTCAGCAGGCTCACTGCATATTCCGCTTCCCCTTCCCTGAACAGGCCTTCCAGCAGATACTGGGATCCGTAAACACTGCAAGCCATTCCCCTGGATTTGATAAACTCAATAACAGTTTTCCTGTACTCTTCCGGTACAATGCCGAAAGCCAGGGGCATCATATTTGCATGAAGCGATGAATGGTCCGAATGTTCACCGTCGAGGTAAATACCTTTTGAAGAATCAAGCAGTTTTGTATTGATAGTATTTTTTACTCTTTCCGATTCGTTGTGAAAGAATGCCGAATCACCGGTTTTCCCTAGTACGCCGGCTATTTCTGACATGAGGAACAGATTACGGTAATAGAATGAGTTTACCACAGTATTTATCTCAACCATATCATATCCGTCTCTTTCACCATCCGGTCCCGCAAGCTTCCAGCCTGTATCCTTTTGTGCCGGAGGCCAGTCAACGATATCGCGTATCCTTTCCCCTGAATCTGAAAAGCCGATATCCGTCATAATCCGGTCAGTTACATTTTTCGATGAGATCAGACCATCTTCCCTGGCAAGGGAAATAAGGGTTTTATGCCGGAGTACCTCATAGTGTTCCCTGAGTGATTCAGTATTCCCGGTGAACATGTAATCGTCCCGGAACATAAGTACCGTATGAAGTATCCATTCGGTGGGCCAGGTAGGATTTTTTACAAAGTATTCGTTTGAAACCCTTCCCATGGAATACTCCCTGTCGCTGTAATAATGTCCAAGCTGGTTTATGTATGCGTCGGCTTCATAGGGAATCCTTTCCCTGTCGCCGTCAATATAAATCCCGGCAAACGATGTGGCTTTCATGGTATATTTGCACATGTCCCACACCCGGTTCAGAATCGTATCGGAACAGGTGAAGCTGCTCATTCCGTCATCAAAAAAATAGTTATATGCCTCCTGAACAAGATTGTTTTTTTTCAGTCTGAACCTGCAGTTTTCAATCTCTGCATAGCGGAAGGGTGCAATAACCCCGAATGAATCGGGAAGGTGTACTGCTGCGGGTCCGGTATTCCTTTCATCCGGAATGGGTTCTGCGGTATATGTGGTTTTCCCGGGGCTCACCGGGACTCTGATTTCGTAATAACGGATTGTTCCGCCGGGATTCCGGTCGATACTGTTTTCCGCGGAAAGTTTTTCTCCAAGGTGGATGATCAGGGTGTCAGCAATATGAGGTCTGATACCGGAAATTACAAGTTTCCCGAAAGCATCTTTTCCGAAATCTGCAAAATAATGACCATCACTGAGTTTTATTAATTTTTCGGGATGTATTGAAGATGATTGGAATTTATTGGAAGTGCTTGTATATGCGACCGGGTTTCCGGTTACAAAAGACTGGATTTCCGAGTATCCGGCCGGCCGGTCCTTTTCATCCCATATCCTTACTTTCCAGAAATACCTGCTGTCAGGCGAAAGAGTTGTTCCTCCGTATTCCACCTCGCAGGATGATGAGCTGATCATTTTCCCGCTGTTCCAGATATCTGCTTTGCCTTTTTTAAGCTTTTTGCGGGAGGACGATACCAGTATTTCACAGGCAGTCTGACTCTTTGCATGCTGCGGCACTATCCATGTAAATTCCGGCCGGAGGTCCATGATCCTGACACCTTCCGGATCGCGGATAAATTCCACCATCAGTCCTTCCGGAGCCTGTCTGCTGTTACAGGCCATCATTACCGGGAAAAGCAAAAGGAGAATCCGGCAGCGGGGGCGAAAAAAAGCTTTTAATATTTTACCTGCCATGGGTTTTTCAGATTTCAGACGGGATATTATGATTATTTTTTCCCTGCAATTCTCAGCACTTTCATTTCATAGGGTCTGAAATATATTGTTTCCTTTGTTTCCGGAATACTTGCTTCAGGGCTGAAAGGATCGATCCACTGCCTTGCAGGTCCGGCTTTTTGGATGTCGCTTTCGGTTTTCAGACTGATCTTCGCCGTGACTTCGGAATTTTCCTCATTGAAGAGCATGAAATAGTGATCCCCGTCTTTTTCCACATGACGGAAGCGTATATTTTCTGAAGGAGGGTTCAGAACAATGTCGGGAGAGGTGATTTTGCTGACTGCTGCCATGAGTTCACCCGGACTGCCGTAAACAAGTGCTCCGTTACAGACGGATGCAAGTTTTGAGTCATTTCTCAGAATAAGATGTTTATGTTTTGCCAGTTTCTTTAGTTTTGGAAGAACCCGGGGAGGAATGTGTGAAAGGCTGTCAACGATAAGTGCCCTGTAAAGCATATCCCCGATATGGATCCCTCTGGAATCAGTTTTTGCATCTTCACGCAGATGACGGATCTCAAGGTAGTTGAAATCCCGCTGGTTCCGGTACAGCACTTTTGCAGCCCTGTCGGGCAGCCATGTAGCTTCGCAAAGTATGGCCACATCGCATATATGGCGGGAATCAGTATTCAGCCAGCTCAACCTGCGGCAGGCATCAGCATAGGGTTTATAATCCGGCCACCAGGCTGCGTTGGGTCCCACATCAGGCGGCCGCTCATCAATCCTCGGTCCCCTTACCGAATAGAAAAAGGCATGGGGAATGAGCAGGTTGTGACCTCTTACAAAACACCAGTTGGCAAGCCACAGCATCTCTTCCCAGGTCAGATCATGGCCGTATGCACCGTAAAGCTCATTTGAGTTCCGCCGGTAACCGTTATGTATCATGGCAGCTGAAGCCCCCTTGGCCATTGTTGAATGCTGTCCTTCCAGGGCTTTCGGTCCGGGTTCCACATATCTCCATACCAGGTCCTGGCCGGGAACCTGGAAATAGCGCTGTGTACCTATGTCCATCGATCCGGCCGGATGTCCCATAAGAGATATATTATGAAGAAAGCACCAGTTACCCAGTCTTTTGTAATAGATTTCCTCCAGACAGATATTGATGGCACGGTGATAATCGTTGCGGTGCCTCTTTGAATCAGGATGGTCATTATACCAGAGATCTGCCAGATGCGGGGTGATGTCATATCCCAGGATCTTTTTTATCCGGGGAAGGAGGGATGCATTACCCGGAACCATTCCCCTGACGGCATCCCTTCCGAGAGGAGAGGGTTCATCAGTAAATATTCCCATGATGGTATTTCCGAAATATTTTCCGAATTCCCTGGCATATTTGTCATAAACAAGTGAAATAAAGCTTTTTACCGCATCAGGATTGAGCAGGTCTCCTGCCGGGGGGGAATGTTCACGAAGCCTTTCCTCACCTTCATTAAGATAATGAAGACCACGGATCAGACCTCCTGAAGGGCGTTCTATTATTGCTGCGCGGCTGTTTCCCGGTCTGTTGGCAACGGTTATAAGCTTCCAGCCTTCTTCAAGCCGGAGTTCTTCTCCTTCCTTCAGATCTATTTTTGCAAGTCCCCGTGCAGCATGACCAGGATTTTTTTCCACAACCTGACCGGAAGATGATCCTGAAGGATACATTCCCTCGTCATAGAGTATCACATACATATTACGGCGGGCAGCCTCGCTTATTGCCACATTCATGGCACGTATCATTTCGGGTCCGAGCCATTTCACGTTTTGGGGCAATCCGACCCGCGGGTGAATGACAAAACCATAAACTCCGTGAGATTCGAAATCAGCTATCTGCCGGATGATTTCCTCGTCTTTCAGGGTATCGTTCCAGAACCAGAAGGGCATAACTGAGAATTCCCGCGGCGGGTCAAGAAACTCCGGGGGCAGTTCCTGTTTATGGGCCGTTTCAGCTCTGAGCAGCGAACGGTAAGAAACGGTAATATAATCATCCAGCCATTTGTAAAAGTCCGTTATCCTTTTGTCATCAGGCTTCCCACCCGGTGATGTGCGTGTCAGCTCATCCGCCTTTTTGAAAATTTCTTCCTCGAATCTTTCAACAAGCTGTAAAATACCGGTATTCCGTTGGTTTGCCAGTGCTGTGAGATTCAGATATTTTGAACCTGATCCTCTTTTTACCGGAAAGCATTTGTCTTTTAGCATAAGTGCAGCGTCACACAGAGGGGAATGAAGATCAGACTTCATACTCACAGCAGCGGGAAGCGTTTTATCTTTTGTCAGCCATACCGGCACAGCGGCAGTTGTGAGAGGAAATCCGCATAATGTCCACATTACGGTACTGGAGGGATCTTCACCGGCTTTGGCGCCAACAACACAGATAGCAGATGCGGAGGAATATCTGGGAATGAAATCCTCGAAATAAACAAATTTTTCCCGGCTGCTGTCTTCAGGAAGCTCATCCCGCAGATTCACACCTGTAAGTGAATGGTAAAGGTTGCGGGATATGTTTGATATGAGATACTGCGGATCGTACCTGTTTATTGCAACGGCCCTGTACAGAGCTTCATTTGCCGTTGAATATCTTATATAGCCGTAGCCCTGGTCAACAGGTCCGGTAAAAGCATGGTTTGTCCTTATAAGGTAACCATAGGGTGCTGCTGCCGGATCATTTGCATCTATCTTCTCAAAAGTAAAATTTCCTGTCTCGAAATAGGCTGCTCCTCCGAATGCATCAATGACTCCGAAGTTGGAATCAACCCCCAGGGGTCCGGGAAGATCTGTCAGGAGTTTTTCAAAATCGTCAATAGTGGCACAGTTCTGAAGGGCAAGTTTCATGATCTTTCCTTCCTGATCGACAAGGCTCGTGGTATCACCTATGTTCTTGTTATATGCAGCAGAGTTCATTATTGCAAAGCCGGCAGAGTTGAATCCTCCCCATAATTCGGTGTTCCAGCTTTTATCCGAATTAAGTAAACCGGTATAATTATATTTTCCGTCACTGAAAACTGCCAGGGCATTGTCAGTAACCCCGGTATCGCGGTGTTTGTACAGAACAGGCCTGCCGTCGGGAGTATATCTTCCTGAAATAATAAATGTTGTACATGCATCTACAACATTTGCCGGTCCCCAGCTCAGAAAAACGGCTAATATGAGCAGTTGTTTTTTCATGGCTTTTTTACTTTGTAACCGTTAAGGCCGAAATATAAAATAAAGGCAAAGCAGACAAGAGGTACTGCGAATCCTGTTGCCATAGTGGAAATATCAGCAATATGGCCCATCAGCAGTGGAATGAGAGCTCCTCCCACTATTGCCATCACCAGGAGGGATGATGCTTTCTTGGTAAGTGGTCCCAGGTCCTTTATTCCAAGGGCAAAGATGGTGGGGAACATTATTGACATGAAGAAGTATGTTGAAAAGAGTGCCACAACGGAAAACCATCCGAGACCGGCCATTACAATGATCATTGTAAAAATATTCATCAGTGCATATACTGCAAGCAGCATGTTTGGTCTTGCCAGCCGCATGAATACTGTACTTCCTGTAAACCTTCCCAGCCAGAAAAGTCCCATTCCGCCGAAGGCAAGGATCCTGGATGCAGCCTGGTTGCTAATGGCAGGCATCTCTTCCGTTACATAATTGATAAAAAAGCTGTTGATTCCCGTCTGGGCTGCGACATAAAAAAACTGTGCAATCACCGCAAGGATGAAATGCCTGTGACGGAAGAGTTTTTTCCAGCTTAGGTCATAATCTGAGACTGCGTGATCAAAGGTTTCACCACCCGGGACTTTATTTTTTGAGTCATCATCAGCCGGCCTGAATGATTCCTCCTGTACTTCGGGAAGGGTGACCCGCCAGAAAAGTATTGCGACAAGAAGTACAAGGATGCCGATAAACATATATGGCAGGGCTGTTGAGGAAAACTTATTTTCACTTTCACTGTTTGAAAAAATAAGCAGTCCTCCTATCAGGGGACCGGCTATCCATCCCAGGCCGTTGAATGACTGGGAGAAGTTGATACGCCTTTCTGCACTTTCAGGCGGACCAAGAACTGTGGTATACGGATTTGCGGCTGTTTCCAGAAAGGTAAGACCGCAGGCAATTATGAAAAGGCAGGCAAGGAAACTGCCGAAAGTCTGGATAAAAGTTGCAGGAAACATCAGGAATGATCCGGCACAGAAAAGCAGCAATCCCCCTATGATTCCCTTTTTGTATCCGTAGCGCTGCAGCAGGAGGCCTGCGGGGACAGCCATGAGGAAATAGCCGCCGTAAAATACGAATTGAACCAGGGCCGATTTTGCTTTTGATATGCCCAGCAGCTCCTGAAAATGTTTGTTCAGGACGTCGAGACATCCGTGAGCAAAACCCCAGAGAAAAAAGAGGCTGGTAATCAGCATAAAAGGGATGAGATAGCCCTGTGTGACAAGTTTTTGCCTGTCGCCTTTTGCTGAAACAGTATTAATCATAGCTGAAATAGATTTATTAATACAAGATTGTCAGGATTTCTTGTTTTTCCAAGGGTTTTGATATTTTTCCAAAATAGGAAATTTAATTTGCAGGAACATAATTTTGTTAACTTTCCGCCCGTTTAATTTTTTGTCATGAAATTCAGACATTTCGTAAAAATCCTTTTCAGGAGAGTATCTGTAAATATCCGCTCCGGGCCTCTTAAAGGTAAAAAATGGAGCATTGCTTCGGGCTCCAGGTTTCTTAATGGTGATTATGAACGTTATAAAACGGATGCCTTCCTGGAACATTTCAGGCCGGGAAACATTTTCCTGGATATTGGTGCACATTTTGGATATTATTCGTCAATAGCTGCAACAGTAAGCGAGGGGGAAGGGTGGATTTATTCACTGGAACCCAGGCCTATGAATATTGAATTTTTCAAAAGGCATATTGAAATAAACCATTTCACTAATGTGACTCTTATTGAAGCAGCTGCCGGAGAGTATGACGGCTTTGTACAGTTTGACAACCGGCACGGCTCAGCAACAGGTTTTGTTTGCGGGGACGGAAACCTGAAGGTTGAGCAGGTATCGGTAGCCGGGCTGATTAAACGCGGTGTGCTTCCCTTTCCCGACTTTATAAAAATAGATGTTGAAGGTGGTGAGATGAAGGTCCTTGCTGACCTTGAAGAATTCATTTCCGTGAAACAGCCGAAAATGCTGGTTGCCACTCACGGAAAGGAATGCAGGGATTTTACCGAGACTTTTCTGAGAAAAAACAATTACAGCTTCAGAGTGCTTAACCCTGAAGCTGTATCGGGTGATACGGAAATTATTGCAATTCCCGCCTGATCCTGTAAGGATAATTAATTCATATACAGGTTTACCTTTACCCTGAATTCATCATGAATGGCTTTATCACCAAGGTTGTCGAAAAATGAACCGGAACCATAGCGTACATTATATTTTGACCGGTCGACAGTGATATGGGTATTGAACCATATTCCTTCATCAGCCTTCTCCATTTTGACCATGAATTCAAGTGGTAATGTTATTCCCTTGATAGTAAGGTTTCCTTTGACCAGACTGCTGCCTTTATCAAAGGCTTCACTGCCGATAATCACGATTTTTGACAGAGGGTGTTTTTCTACTCCGAAAAAATCGTCTGATTTCAGATGACCTTCAAGTCTTTCATTCGAATCATCATCTTTGATTGATGTCATATCGATGTGAAATTCCCCCGCTGTAATCATGTTATTATTTAAATGTAGCCATCCTTCCTTGAGAAGAATGGTTCCCGTATGTTTCCCGAGAACTTTTTCCCCATGCCAGTTCAGGGTTGTTTTCTTAGTGTCTGCATTCATTTTTTTTTGCTCTGCATGAACAGTAGAATCCATAAGCAATAATATTAAAAGAGTTAATAAAAACGGTTTCATAATATTCCTTAAGCTGGTTTCTGAGAGAAACAGAATAATTACAGGATTGTTCAAAAGTCATTTTCAGGGACCATTTGCCGGGACTATCAGATGTCCTGAAAAAGTTGTAAAAGATTCAGAGTCTGGTAATGTTCAGACCTCCGCTTATGTCGAATATTGCACCGGTTGAAAAATCCCAGTCGCCGCGTGAAAGTGAAGCAACTGCCTTGCCGATATCTTCCGGGGAGCCCCATCGTTTTTGAGGAACTTTGCCTTCGGCAATCAGCTTGTCATATGTATCTTTAACCCTGGCAGTCATATCGGTATCTATAATACCGGGACGGACTTCAAATACCCTGATATTGTCGCCTGCAAGTCTGTCGGCAAAGACTGAGGAAGCCATACTCAGGCCTGCCTTGGAAATACAGTATTCCGCCCTGTTGACAGATGACCTTGTTGATGATATTGATGAAATAAATATGATCCTGGGCTTATAGTCAGGAATCTGCCGGTTGAGATATATCATCTCCCTGGCAATTCTCTGGGCAAAAAACAGAGGTCCTTTCAGGTTTATGTTCATGACTCTCTCATAACTCTCCTCGGTCATGTCGAGAAGATCGTTACGCTTCAGGGGAGCCACGCCTGCATTGTTGACAAGCAGGTCTATCCTGCCATATCTCCCGAGAATGTTTTTAACAACTTCATCCTGGCAGCCTGTGCAGGCTATGTCAAGGCCTACAGGGAAAAATGCAGCATTTTTTTCTGTCACTTCCCTTGTAAGTGTCTTCATGCCTTCGCTCTCGACAGTACGGGCGATAGCAGCAATATCAAATTTTTCAGATGCCAGAGAAATCGCAATTGCTCTTCCAATTCCCCTGCTGGCACCTGTAATAACTGCTACAGGTTTATTGTTCATCTTTGGTTAAGTTAGCAGGTTTTATCCGGGTTATCAGGGGCTAAAGGTAACGATTGTCGTGAACTAACACAACCCGGGTCCTATTATCTTTTTCCACGGACCGAAGCCCCCGGTTTCCTGTGCCGGATACGGATCAGCCGGCTTTGGCTTTTGGTCCATGCTTCCTTAGCGGATTTCGCCCGGCTCACTGCTGCGGCAGGGGATCAGACCCCCGGCTCCCTGTGCCGGATTTCGCCCGGCTCACTGCTGCGGCAGGGGATCAGATCTCCGGTTTCCTGTGCCGGATTTTGCCCTGCTCCCTGTGCCGGATACGGAACCGCCAGCTCCTTCCTCTCCATCTGAGTCTTCATCTTCATCCTCTTCTTCCATCCAGTCATAAACAGGTTTCTGGGGTCCTTCCCTGCGATAGATTATCGCCAGGAAGATGCCTGAAATGAATCCAAGCATATGGGATTCCCATGAAATGTTTTTATATATACCCGGAAATAATCCCCATACCATTTCCCCGTAAAGGAATACCAGGAGAAGGGACAGGGCTGTCAGCCTGTAATATCTTCTCAATATCCCGCTGAAAAAAAGAAATGCCGCCAGTCCGTATACAATCCCGCTTGCTCCTATATGCCATGCCTCCCTGCCGCCGGTCCAGACAAGCAAACCGGTAAAGATCCATGTCATGATGAATATCTTAAGGGCAATTTCCGAATAAAAATAGAAGAGGGATACTGAAAGGAGAAAAAGAGGCAGGGAGTTATTCAGCAGATGCCTGAAATCCGCGTGAATAAATGGAGATAAGATGATTCCCGGCACACCTTTCAATGACAGGGGATAAATACCCAGCATGGAAAGATCTGTCTCAAAAATCAATTCAATTATTTTGGCCAGTGCCATTAAAAACACAAAAATTCCCGGAATAATGAGACTCAGCAGAAATTTTTTCCTTAAAAAAGCTTCTTCTGATACAAAGGAATCGTTTTCTCCGGCCATACTGAAATCATTATCCGCTTCGGGAAAATTCTATTCCGGCAGAATCCCGGATGCGGTCAAGAGTCGTTATCAGGTCAAGACTGAATGACAGGGGTACAATGCTGCTTTCAGTTCTGCCTTCGTCGAGACATTTCATAACTTCCGCTGCTTCCCAGTGATATCCCATGGCCGGCGGCCTGAAAATGAATTCCTCCTTTTCCCTGTCGTGGAGGGACAGTATCACTGACTGATTCATATCCCTGCCACGGGATACCGTAAGATTACCCTTTTCACAGTATATTTCACTGCCTATACCTGCTGATGTTCTGAAAGAACTGTAGACAGAGGCCATCCGGTTACCGGAATATGAAAATATCACACATAGTGATTCCTCAGAACCGCTTTGTCCGAATACGGCAGAAGCTTTTATGCCGGAAGGGACTCCAAGAAATGTAAGAGCATCAATTACCGGATAAATGCCGATATCCAGGAGAGATCCGCCTCCCAGTGAAAGATTGAATTTGCGGTCTTCAGGGTCGAAGGCAGGTATGAAGGAGAAGTATCCGTGCAGATGGTTAATTTTTCCAAGTATTCCTGAACTGAGTATCTCTTTGGCTTTCTGGTAAAAAGGCTGAAAGGGAGGCCAGAGAGCCTCCATAAGGAAGAGATTTCTTTTTCGGGCTTCATCAATCATCTCAGTCACCTCGGCGGCATTCATGGCAAAGGCCTTTTCGCAGATCACATGCTTCCCGTTTTTCAGACATAGCATAGTATGCTCATAATGATGGGAGTGCGGGGAGGCAATATATACTATTTCAAGTTCCGGATCAGCAACAAGTTCTTCATAGCTTCCGTAATAATTCCTGAAACCGTAATCCCTGGCAAAAAGTGCTGCCCTTTCAATATTACGTGATCCAACTGCATGGAGCTCGGCATTGTCAAGCGTTTTCAGAGCTTTTGTAAATTTCGCGGACATTTTTCCGGGCGCCAGGATCCCCCATTTGTATTTTTTCATAAGCTGGTAAATTTTTGAAATAAAGATATGGATTATTGCTTGTTTTAGTGTTTTTGAAAAAAGGTATTTTATTTTGAAGCAGTCTTGTCATTCCCGAAAAGATGATTATCTGACAGAAT
>JAAYKX010000286.1 GCA_012522155.1 Bacteroidales bacterium | reverse complement strand
TTAGGCAGTTAATACGGCAGACAAATTTAACATTTGAAAAGAAATATCTGAATATGCCATATTCTTAAAGATTTGTTAAATTTTGTTTATTTATTCTAAAATCAACTATAGTATAAACCCCTATTCTCATAATAAGTCCTGTTCCCTGCGGAATCCGGCCTTTGTTTAAATAGCCCTGTTCCCGACAACACCTGTTCCCGACAACACCTGTTCCCGACAACTGCTGTTCCCGGCAAAACCTGTTCCCGGCAAAACCTGCTGTTTGCTGAAACAAGTACTGTTCCCTGCAGCATCCTGCCTTTGTTTAAACACTTCTGCTCTGTATAATATCCACTGCTTACTGAAATGATACCCACTGTATTTGTATATTTGCACAAAAAAAATTCAGAATTATTCAAACCCTACGAGCATGTCAGATGTTTAAATGATTGCAGAAGATCTGAGCGGGACAGCAAAGCAAGCCCGGCCGGAGAAATGCGGGGAGAGGCAGCGAAGGAACCGGAAGCAACAAAGCTAACACTAAGTAACAGGCGTAACAATGATACCGGAAAAAACGGAAAGGTAACAGAGACAACAAAGGCAACGGGAAGGTAACAGGAAATTATGAAGGATAACAAGGAAAACAGGGAAAAAAGTTCTGCATCAGGCTGGCGGGAGCTTCTGAAACTTTACAGGTTTCTGAGGCCTTACCGCTGGATCTTCATCCTGGGATTATTTTTTCTGCTCATCTCAAGTGCAGCAAGTCTAATGTTTCCAAAATACCTGGGAAACATGGTGGATATTGCAAACAGGGGAAGCCTTGCTGCCGAAATAAGCAAAACGGGCCTGATATTGCTGGTTATCGTGATTATCCAGGCAATATTCTCCTATTCCCGGACAAGAATTTTCGTTTTTGTCACGGAAAAGACACTGGCTTCCATACGTCAGCATATTTACAATCATCTTATAAAAATGCCGATGTCCTTTTTTGCCGAACGAAGGGTCGGTGAACTCAACAGCCGTATTTCTTCCGATGTATCTATCCTTCAGCATTCACTAACTGAAACCCTTGCGGATTTCCTGTCACAGCTTCTGATAATCACCGGAGCCGTATCGCTCATGATGGTGACTTCCTTTAAATTAACCTTTTTCATGCTTGCCGTGGTCCCTCCCATGGCTCTTTTTGCTTTTTTCTCGGGAAGGGCAATACGCAGATATTCAAGAAAAGCACAGTCCTTTGTTGCTGAATCAAATACCATAGTTGAAGAGACATTACAGGGTATACAGAATGTGAAGGCATTCACCAATGAACTCTTTGAAATAAACAGATACCGCGACAAAACCGATGAAGTGGCCCTGACAGGGATCAAAGGCGGAAAATATCAGGCAGCAGTTTCCTTCATAATACTTGGATTCTTCATTGCCATGGGACTTGTAATCTGGAAGGGAGCCCTTCTAATAGCAAAGGGTGAAATGGAGGCCGGACAGCTTTTTTCCTTTGTAATCTATTCAGGCTTCATTGCAGGGAATATAGCCGGGATGGCGGGTGTTTACACAAGACTTCAAAGAACAATAGGTGCAGCGGAAAATCTTTTGCTGCTGATGGATGAACCGACAGAAAAAATAGATGAGCAATATATTCCCGATCCTGACTATATCATTCACGGACAGATCGATTTTGACCGTGTCCATTTCCGCTATCCCTCTAGGGATGAGATGACGGTCCTGGAAGATGTAAGCTTCAGCATAAAACCCGGACAGGAAATTGCTATAGTGGGACCAAGCGGTGCAGGGAAATCAACAATAGCATCCCTTCTCCTGAAATTCTATGAACCCGCTTCGGGAAGAATACTTTTTGACGGCCGCGACAGCAGGGATTTTCCCATAACAGCCCTGCGTTCACAGATGGCCGTGGTGATGCAGGATGTTTTTCTTTTCGGGGGT
>JAAYKX010000285.1 GCA_012522155.1 Bacteroidales bacterium | reverse complement strand
TGTTATTCTGCATATAGAAATTTTCTGTTTTCTGCAGAAGAGACCTGTTTCCTTCCTAACTGAGGAATTTGATTAGAGCATTGTTTATGGGAAGTCCTATGAATGCCCTGAGAAGCAGCATGCCGCCATCTTCTTCCTTTTCAGATGAAATCAGTTTTTTTGAATCGGCAAGGATCTGGGTAACAAGTTTTCTCTGGGCACTTACAAGTGTTTCCACCTTTGGTTTAAGTTCATCAAATTGCAGATTATCACTTTTTGCAGTAGGTCCCGAGATTATCAGAGGTGTTCTGGCATCATCAATAAGAACGGAATCAACTTCGTCAACAATGGCATAATGATGCTTTCTCTGAACAAGGTCTTCCGGGTTAATAGCCATATTATCCCTCAGGTAGTCGAATCCGAATTCGTTGTTTGTACCAAAAGTGATATCTGCATTATAGGCATTCCGCCTGTCAGCCGAATTGGGCTGGTGCTTGTCAATACAGTCAACCGTAAGCCCGTGGAATTCATATATGGGCCCCATCCATTCCGAGTCACGCCTGGAGAGATAATCATTTACGGTCACTATATGCACTCCCCTTCCGGCCAGGGCATTCAGGAATACAGGCAGGGTAGCCACAACAGTCTTTCCCTCTCCCGTAGCCATTTCGGCTATCTTACCCTTATGGAGTGCAACCCCTCCGATGAGCTGCACATCATAATGAACCATATCCCATGTTATCTCGTTGCCCCCGGCAATCCAGCTGTTGTCCCAAAAGGCCTTATCACCCTTCACAACAACCGATTCCCTCGTGGCTGCCAGATTACGGTCATAGTCCCTTGCCGTGACCTCAAGCACAGTGTTCTCCTTGAATCTTTTTGCTGTTTCCTTCACAAGGGCAAATGCCTCAGGCAGACATTCATCAAGAAAAACCTCCAGCTTTTCCGTGATATGCTTCTCCACCTTGTCAACCTCATCATATAATTCTTCCTTTTTATAAACATCCTCTTCCTCTTCCGCCTGCACCTTGAGTGATTCTATCTCATCCTCATCCGTACGGATATAATCCTTTATCCGCTTTTTTATTTCATCACTTCTGTCACGAAGCTGATCATTAGATAAATCCCGGAGTTTTTCAAACTCAGTATGAATTTTTTCCACATAAGGACTTAATTCCCTCAGATCTTTCTCGTACTTATTCCCCAGAAAAAGTCCCAAAACTTTATTTACAATGCTCATTTTTAACAGCCTTACAAATTTTCAAAATATACTGCAAAATTAATCTATTTTTCCGATAATGGATTTGAGATCCTTGTCATATCCGCCAGGTCTTTTGTTTCAGCCCGGAGGGTCAGGTGCTTTCTGCATTATGCCTCAGTCCTTCATTCCCGATAGCACTAAATAAAATCAAGATTGAATGTTTTAATGAAGTCTTTCATTTTGGGATACTTATCTTTCAGATAATTATATTTCTGTTCGTCCGTATAGGGCGTTTCCCTGGTTTCTGAAATATCAACAGCTGTTTCTATGTCTGTCTCATCTCCAAGGAATCTGCTTTTCAACAGTTTCAACATTCTCTGCCTGTAATTTTCATTGAAAATATCTTTCTGACTGGCATTACTGAAATATATCCTGATTATATTATCTTCTTCTATCGTAAATTTCAACGACTTTAACATACTTATTATTCGTGGTCCCTCATTACTTAGTCCCTCCCGGAATTCTTTCCAGACAAGGGCGAAATTATCCTCATTCAGTTCCATTGCAGGAATTCCGGTATCAGAAACATCCGTATCCGCTGCATCCCTGTCATCTTCTGCGGGTTTTGAATCAGCCGGTGGTTTTGTATCCGTTATCACATCCCTGATAGAAAAAGTTCTGGGAGCTTTTTCCACAACAGCTATATGGGAATGATCTGCAGAAATCTTTTTCTCAGCAGCCTCAGCAGTGTCTGCCTGGCGTATTATCTCTGATTTTGAAGGAAGCGGCATATCGCCTTCTTCTACCGGGTGAGGTTTAGCCGGCTGCTTTTTTTTTTCAGCTTCCCTGTTGCTTTTCTCCGTCAGTCCGCACAGACGGATAAGAAAGAGTTCAACATGTAGCCGGGGATTTTTGCTGTTTCTGTAATTTATATCACAGTAACTGCCGGCTTCCAGGGCCTTATAGAGAAAATCTGCAGAGCATTCCCCTGTTTGCCGGAGATACCTTTGTCTTACAGATTCAGTGGTTTCCAGAAGTTTCAGTGTAGCCTCATCCTTGCTTACAAGCAAATCCCTGAAATGACTGTTGAGTCCTGTTACAAAATTATGGGCATCAAAGCCTTTTGACAGAATCTCATTGAATGTCAGAAGAACAGTTGACAGGTCTCCCCTGACAGCCCCCCCGGTCGTTTTGAAATAATATTCATAGTCAAGAACATTAAGATTTTCAATAACATCCCTGTAGGTAATACTTCTTCCGCCAAGACTCACTGTCTGATCAAATATTGAAAGGGCATCTCTAAGGGCACCGTCTGCTTTCCTGGCAATGATATGAAGAGCTTCCTCCTCTGCTTCAACAGATTCATTTTTTGCAACATACATCAGTCTGGCAACAATATCCTCCACCCTGATCCTGTTAAAATCGAAAATCTGGCAGCGTGACAGAATTGTCGGAATGATTTTATGCTTTTCCGTGGTTGCAAGGATGAAGATGGCATGGGCAGGAGGTTCTTCGAGTGTTTTCAGAAATGCATTGAATGCGGCTGAAGAAAGCATGTGAACCTCATCTATTATATATATACTGTATTTTCCTATCTGCGGGGGTATCCTGACCTGTTCATTAAGACTCCTGATATCTTCCACCTTGTTGTTTGAAGCTGCATCCAGTTCATGAATATTAAAGGACCTGAGAGTGTTAAAGGATACACATGATTCACATTCATTACATGCCTCAACATTATCCTTCAGATTGAAACAGTTTATTGTTTTGGCCAGGATCCTGGCACAGGTGGTTTTACCCACTCCCCGTGGCCCGCAGAAAAGATAGGCATGGGCCAGATGCTTGTTTTTTATTGCACTTTTCAGTGTATTGACAATAACATCCTGACCTACAACCATGTCAAATGTTGCAGGACGATATTTTCTGGCTGAAACAATATAGTTTTCCATAAATGGACAGAACTTTTAATGCGGGTTTATCAGTAATGCAAATATAGTTAAATAAGGTGTGTCCGGGGGCAAAGAATCACATTTCCCGCAATACAGCAAGGGAAGAAATTCCCTTCAGCTCTTTGCCGGCCCTCCTGTCAACAGTCCGGTATTCCTTATATCTTACTGTGTCTGCAGTATTTTCCGCAATAAAAATTTTTTTCCAAACAAAAATATTGTATTTTTGCGACCCAAAATCATTAAAAACAGTAACAAACCTATTATTCAGATTATGTTGAACCAGTATGAAACCGTTTTCATTGCAACTCCCGTTTTGTCTGAGAACCAGATGAAGG
>JAAYKX010000284.1 GCA_012522155.1 Bacteroidales bacterium | reverse complement strand
TCCAGGATATTAAAATTATCACTCGCTATGAAACGAAGAGAATGGTTTTCTGGTTTGTGGAATTCAACAAAAACAATGAGTTGGCCATTTGTGGTTCCAACTTAATTCCTAATGACGGATTTGGGTTTAATATTTGCCTTACTTAAAACCACAAACAGAGCGTAACTTGTCCTGTTTACCTGTTCTACCGGTGATCTCAAATCAGGAGACTCAATAGATTTTTTACTCCAATTTTTAGTTTCCAGGATATAAATGCCAGATTTTGAAATCAAAAGGTGATCAATTTGAATTGAAAATATTTTTTCCCCGGTATTCTTTTTATAGAGTGGCTTTTTAAATTTCAGGTTATAATCATTAATCAGAATAAAATCATCAGGTAGTTTTTCTATTTCTTTTACCACCATACTCTCGCCCACTGCGCCGGCTATCAACAAATTTAACCCTTCGAGGGTTTCTTTTACATTTTTCAATTTTTGAATCTCCGGCCGGCTCCGTTTCCGAATAATCTGTTCACTGTTCTCATTAAGATATTCAAGCTGCTTTTCGTCTTTCTCAATTTTTTTCTTAATGCCTTCGGTAGTCTTTGAGATAATAAGTTGTGTATTTGAACTAAGATAATCCAGTAGCTTTTTCTGTTTTTTTAATCTATAGCTGTTGAGAATCTTACTAATGAAGTTTTTATTTTCTTTTGCTGACAGGTTGTCAATGTTAATTTTAGCAGTATCAATCCTGACTTCTATTTCAATTAGTGTTTTCCTTTTAGCTATTTCTTTCTGTTCCAGATTTCTTTTAATCCTCTGATTTAAATCCCTGATTTCATTTTTTAAATTTTCTCTGTGATTTCTGATGATTGTTTCATTTTGATCCCGGAAATTATTCAGGAAGTCATTTATCTCATTTATTGCATTAAATCTTTGAATACCACGAGATTTTAATTCATGCTGCAGTCTTTTCCATGATTCAACCTGACCATGTATCCGGGCCATATAAAAAGCTTTGTTTGATTGAAGTACTGTAAATATAGATTGTTAATCTCTTTATTCAAAGGAACAATGAGCCTCCAGCCTTTCGCGATCCGTTAAAAAACAAAGTCTGCCGGCTTGTTCCGGAACCGGTTGAATATGGAATTTTCATATACATTTGTCACAGCAATTTCAGACAGTAAAACACATGCGCAAAAAAATACATTTACCGGAGACACACACCCGTTCGCTTTCATCAGCTTTGATAGTTGTTGAAAAATCTTTGCTGGAGCTTGAGGATATGTTGACGAAAAAGGCTGACTCATGCTGTAATCTGCTTATAAAAGATATAGATGACAAAACAATGGCAAACAATATTGAATCAATCCGGGAAGCAAAGAAATACATCGGTGAAATGGCTGAAAAATATGGTACCACAGCAGAAAAGACCAGCCTGGAGAGAGTTATAAAAGCCAAACGCGCCAAAATATGGGAGGTCCTTACTGACACACTTTCAGGAAAGATAAAAGGCTACGGAAAGCTTCCGAAGAAATATGTTGCGGAATATGATGCAGATATAAATAAACTGATTGAATTAACAAACAGGATAAATAGCTGACCACTATAACTAACCACTTAAAAATCCACAGGAACCGGCAGCATATTGTACTGAGTCCCTGATTATCAAGAGCGGGAAACGGGATTCGAACCCGCGACCCTCAGCTTGGGAAGCTGATGCTCTGCCTGCTGAGCTATTCCCGCCTTATTAAGTCCTCCCCGCTAATAAAGGAAAGAAAAGTTGTGAGCCACCTCGGGGACTCGAACCCCGGACCTGCTCATTACGAATGAGCTGCTCTGCCAACTGAGCTAAGGTGGCAGAAATCCTGCAAATATAAGAATTGATTACAGTTTCACCAACCAAATATTTTTATGAAAAATTTGTCTGTCGCAGAAATTCACTCCAGTCTTTCAAGTCTTTGAAGCAAGGGCGGATGGGAATAATGGAAAAAAACATAAAGAGGGTGAGGCATCATGTTTGTGAGATTTTTGACCGATAACTTTCTGAGTGCATCAGCCAGTATCTCACTGTTGTAATTTTCCTTTACAAATCTGTCGGCAGCAAATTCATTTTTGCGGGATAAAACATTGGTCATGAGTCCAATAACAAGAGACAAGGGACTGTAAAGTATTCCGAAAACGATCAGACCAAGATGGAAACTGGTTTCTCCGGCACCCAGTACCCCGGACAGTACCGGATTATCAACAACGAGAGAAAAAAGAAAAAGCATTAGTCCGGTAATCATAACCGAAAGCAGGAGATTTGTCAGAACATGTTTCTTTTTATAATGGCCAATTTCATGTGCCAGTATTGCTACTATTTCTTCCTCACTAAATTCGTCCAGCAGAGTATCATACAGGACAATTCTTTTTTTCTTCCCGAATCCTGAAAAGTAAGCATTGCTCTTTGTGCTCCGCCTCGAACCGTCAATGAAATAAATATTACGCAGCCTGAATCCGGCCTTTCCGGCAAACTCTTCAATCTTGTCTCTCAGACTGCCTTCCGGCAAAGGCGTCTGCTTGTTGAAAAGTGGCACTATCAGTTCCGAATAAAAGAAATTTATAAAAACTGACAGGGCAGTGACCAGTCCCCATGCATAAAACCAGAACCGGGCCCCTGCCTTATAATAGAACCAGGTTAAAAGACCCAGTACAGGCAGGCCAACAATAAGTGCTATAAGCCACGATTTCAGATAGTCAGTGAAGAAAGTCCTGGATTTCATGGTATTAAAACCATACTTTTTTTCTATTACAAATGTGTCATACCAGCTGAAAGGCATATTGATGATTTCCGAAGCAAATCCGATGATCAGAAAAAATATCAGGGCAACGATGACCAGGTTTATGCTGAAACTTCTGGCGACACCATCCACAAATGAAAAACCCCCTGCAATTATCATCAGTAAAATGACTGCCAGATTTATTGTGGATGACCAGAATAACAGTTTCTTATTATCTCTGTCATACTGCTGTGACCGCCTGTATTCTTCTTCAGGACATATTCCCCTGAGCTTTTCGGGAAGTTTGTCTGACCACATTCCTGAATTGAGATGGTTGAGATACTGTTCGAGCAGGTAGCCTGAAAGGGGAATTATTATTATCAGAACGAATATAATATTATGCATCTTCAGGGGGGGATATAATAAAAGAAGCAGGGTGCCTGTTTAAAATAAGTGTGGAATAAATATGTCTCGCTGCATTTCCTCGTGCTAAAAGGATAGACACCCTGCGAAGTTGTAAATATAATAAAAATAATTAAGTTAACATACCACCGCACACGTGAATTATTTGCCCGTTAATATATGATGAAAGGTCAGATGCCAGGAACAAAGCTGTATTAGCTACATCTTCAGGAGTTCCCCCACGTTTAAGGGGTATCTGGCGAATCCATTCCTCTTTGACATTATCAGGCAAATTTTCTGTCATTTCAGTGAGAATAAAGCCCGGGGCGATTGCATTGCACCTGACATTACGTGAACCAACCTCTTTGGCTATACTCTTTGTAAAACCATTGATACCTGCCTTTGAAGCTGAATAGTTACTCTGACCGGCATTTCCCGAAACACCCACAACAGAACTCATATTAATGATGGATCCGTTCATTTGTTTTACCATCAGCATTATGCAGGCTTTTGTCATGTTAAAAACCGATTTCAGGTTTACAGTAATAACCGAATCCCACTGCTCTTCCGTCATCCGCAGCAAGAGGGTATCCCTGGTTATTCCTGCATTGTTCACCAGGATATCAATTTTTGTAAAATCTTTCACAATTTCATCAACGATTTTCACGGAATCTGAAAGACTTGCTGCATCGGCCACATAGCCTTTTACCTTAACTCCGTATGCTTCCAGTTCACGGATTGTACCCCTGAACTCATCGTCATCGGTAATATTGGTAACTGCAATACCTGCTCCCTCAGCGGCGAAAAGAAGAGCTATGGCTTTTCCAATACCCCTTGAAGCTCCGGTTATTATAGCTGTTTTTCCTGTTAATAGTCCCATATCATTCTGCTTTTGTTCAGTCGCAAAGATAAAAGAAAGTCTTTAATGTTGTTCGAATCCCTGTCAGCCTTACAATCAGGATCCGGCCGGCCGTAAGCACCGGACATATTTCCCTGAACGGGAATCCAGTTCCTCACTATGTCCATGACAAGGCTTTAGCCCCGAAGTGCCTGTAGTACAGCATCCCCTATTTCAGCAGGTGATTCAACCACATAAAGGCCGCAGTCCCTCATTACTGACATTTTGGCTGCAGCCGTATCTGCCTTTCCTCCGATAATTGCTCCTGCATGCCCCATTTTTCATCCCCCGGGAGCAGTCCGGCCCGCAATAAAACCAACAACCGGCTTGGTACCGTTCATCCTTATCCATTCTGCTGCTTCAGTTTCCATATTTCCGCCTATCTCACCAATGATAAGCACGGCTTCAGTCTCATCATCTGCCATCAGCAGCTTAACAATGTCAAGAACAGATGTTCCTATGACCGGGTCCCCTCCTATTCCGATACATGTTGATTGCCCCAGTCCGAGTTTTGTAATCTGATCAACTGCCTCATAGGTAAGCGTTCCAGAACGTGATACAATGCCCACGCTGCCTTTTCTGTGAATAAACCCGGGCATTATCCCGGCCTTCGATTCCCCGGGAGTGATTATGCCAGGACAATTGGGTCCGACAAGGCGGCATTCATACGATCTGATGAATTCCATCACCTTAACCATGTCATAAACCGGAATTCCTTCTGTAATTGCAACAATCAGTCCTATGCCTGCTGCAGCAGCTTCCATAATGGCATCAGCGGCAAAAGCAGGAGGCACGAATATTACCGAGACATCTGCTGCTGTATGTTCCTGTGCCTCTGCAACACTATTGTAAACAGGCAGTCCCAGATGGCTTTGACCTCCTTTGCCGGGAGTGACCCCTCCGGCCACCACGGTTCCGTATTCAATCATACGCTGAGAGTGAAAAGTTCCTTCCCGCCCGGTAAAACCCTGTATAATAATCCTGGAATTTTTATTAAGAAGAATGCTCATAGCGACTGGGGGTTATTATAACATAATCCGTATGTTTCTGCCGGTTCGCAATCCCGGACATCCCCCAAAAATACTATTTTTAACCCTTATTAGTATCTTTGAAATAAATTCTATTCAGCAGAATGATAAATATTGATCCGGTATTATATATAGGTATTTCACAATCTTTTTTTGCGGGATTACTGATTTCAACAAAGAAACCCGTTACAAATGCCAACAGGATACTCGCTGCATGGGTATTTCTTATTTGCATTGAACTGACTTTTGCCCTGATTAATTCAACGGTGATAGAAATGTATTCCTTCCCTTTTGTTTCCTTCACCTACGGACCATTGTTATTTCTGTATATCAGTTTTATGGTTAATCCCAGGAAAAAATTTAACTGGCTGGCCCTTCTCCATTTTATACCATTTATTACATTTTTCATCGTTTCGGTAATTTTCAGATCAAAACCACTTATGCGCGACCTGAGAAGCTTTTTTGTCCCCGACAGATTCATTTCCCTCAGGATAGTATACAGCACTGCCATGTTCACATCACTGACTGTATACAGCATACTGGCATTCATATTGATCAGAAAACATCAGAAAAACCTGAAGGACCTGGTATCTTACACCTCAAATGTAATGACACTGAACTGGCTGAAAATATTATCCATAAGTCTCTACCTTGCATTTATTATCCTGTTCATCCTGGGCGGACTTAACATGATTGGCGACATTATACCGTTTGATCCCTATTTTGTGGTTTTTGGATTTATTTCTGCCTTTTCATTTGTATATAGTTATTACGGAATCAGGCAGCCCGCGATATTTGATCCGGAAATTGAAAGCAACAATGATGAAAAAACAGAACCTGAGAAATATCTGAAAAGCGGTCTGAAGGATGATCAGGCCCGGGAATATCTTGAAAAACTCATTTCCGTAATGGAATCCGACAGGCCTTTTCTCAACAGGGATCTCAGCATACAGGATCTTTCAGTCATTACAGACATACCCCGCCATCACATCACCCAGGTTCTCAATGAAGTGCACGGCAAAAACTTCTTTACCTTTATAAATGAATACAGGGTGGAAGAAGTAATAGCCAGGTTTAAAGATCCTGCAAACAATAATTTTACAATTCTTGCAATTGCCTTTGATTCCGGATTCAATTCCAAAACAACTTTTAATTCTATTTTTAAATTGCAGACGGGGATGACTCCAAGTGAATACAGGGAAAGGTTTTTCCCTGACGGCCCGCACTTGTAATTCAGATTTTAGTGGTACGGGACAATTGGTTCAGACGACGGGCCAGGTTAAAAACTGTTCATTTGTGACAAAAACAACAGATGAACAAAATTCTTATTTTTATTTTCACACAATTTCTATTTTTTCCATTGATCCTGTCTGCTCAGGAGGACGATTTCTCTCTTTTTTCAGGTAGTCCGGAACAGCCGTCTGTTTTTTATGGATTTGTACGAGGGGGTTTATATGGCACCATGGATAAAAGTGATGACAAAGCTTATGTCTCGAGTGCCTTTTCGGATTTTGGACTCAAGGCGGAAATAAAGGACAACATACGCTTCAAGGCATTTGCAGATATCAGGTTCAGATACGGGACAGAATTTCTTGAACCGGTAAAAAATATAAACCTGAGAGAGGCATATGTGAAGCTTAATGGCAAGTTCTGGGATGTCACTGCCGGACAGACTATTATCAAATGGGGACGAACTGACTTTTCCAATCCCACTTCAAAACTCAATCCGCAGGATTATATATCACGTTCGCCTGATGCGGAAGATATGGACATGGGCAATCTTCTGCTGGACCTGAAAATTTATCCGGCCAGCTTTTTAAGTCTTCAGGCAGTTGCAGTACCCTATTACAGATCTTCCGTTCTGCTAATTGATCCCCTGCCCCTTCCGGGCTGGATAAAAATCAATCAGCCGCCGCCTATGATTACATCAAAAAATATGTTCAGCTATGGACTGAAAGCGGAATTCCATCTGTCCGGAACCGACATGAGCCTTTCCTGGTTCAACGGTTATGATCCCTTGCCCGGTGCAGCACTTACCTCATTTGATCTCGATATGTCAGGATCATTTCCTTCTCCTTCTGCGGAAATCACAATGACACCATACAGGATCAGAAATTATGGTCTTGATTTTGAAACTACAGCCGGAAACTTTGGAATCCGCGGGGAAGCCTCATGGAGCATCCCATACAAATCCTATAAAACAGAAGAATACGTCCCCCTGGAAGAGCTAAAATATGTTGCAGGAGTCGACTGGATGCCGGGTGAATGGCATTTTAGCGCTGAATATTCGGGTAAGACCATAATAGATTATGAAGTACCTGCAGCCGAATCCCTGATAGGTACAGAACCAGACCTTGCCAAACTGTCAAATCTGCTGGCAGATCCGGAATTTGACATGGACGAGTATGTGAGGCTTCAGGTAGGGTCTTTCAACAGGCTGTATAACTATCAGCTTGAAAAGACTTACCACTCTGCTGGTTTCAGGATTGAAACCGATCTTTTCTATGGCAGACTGGCTCCCTCGGTCCTGGCACTTTATAATTTCACCTCACGTGATCTCCTTCTTATGCCGGAGATCAGGTATAAACCCGCTGACGGACTTACAATCAGTGCGGGCGGAGATATTTATTCGGGAAGAAAAGGATCTGTTCATGACCTGGTAAAGGATTTTATGAATTGTGTAAGAATAGCAGTAAGAGTTGATTTTTAGCATAATGACAAATTTTATCATCAAATATTACAGACAAATAATTCTCATATGTATTCTACTGGGACTTGGATTCGGATCCCTTATTCCGTTTTCGGAGACCGATCCCGAAATAAGGAATTATGTTCCTTCAACGATGGAATCAAGAATACTGACAGATAAGATTGAAACAGAATTTGGAATACAGGATATTGTAATGGTGATCTTCAGGGACAGCACTATTCTTACTCCCGGTAATCTCAACAGTATAAGACAGATAGACAGGGATATTTCAAGACTCAGCGGTGTAACCAGCAGAATATCACCTTTTACCGTCAGAACCATTACAAGTACTGAAGGCATGATGACCGCAGATCCGCTTATAATGCGCATACCTTCTGATCCAAATGAATTTGCCGCACTGGAAGATGAAATTCTCAAAAACAGGTTCGCAAAAGATATAGTGATTTCATCGGATATGACATCTGCTTCTATTACTGCCACAATAAATCAGGCAGAACCGGAAAAGACAACCATACAGAAAATTGATTCAATCATTGCCTCACATCAAAGCAGTGCTGAAGTTCTGACTGGCGGCCTGCCCTATATACGTCAGCATATTATGAAGGATGTAAAAAGGGATGCACTGATACTCGTGCCAATAGCCCTGTTCCTGATGCTGCTTGTACTGAAACTTAACCTTAATGACTGGAGAGCGGTTCTGATGCCCTTCAGCGTGGTTCTGTTTTCAACGGCATTATGTACAGGCATGATTCCGCTGCTGGGCTGGAAACTGTCAATAATCAGTCTGCTCGTTCCTGTTATACTTATTGCTGTGGCTAATAATTACGGGATTTATCTCGTAACAAGGTTCCAGGAAATCAATCAAAGAAAAGATGAGGCTTCTACCGGAAATATGTTAAAGGAACTTACCGGCACACTTAACATGCCAATCCTTTTCAGTGGTCTGACAACAATTGCAGGCATCCTTGGATTACTTGCCCATTCCATAATTCCTGCACGACAGGCTGGAGTACTTGCCGCAACGGGAGTGACAGCAGCATTAATAATGAGTCTGCTATACATTCCGGCAATGATTTACGCCCAGAAGGGACAAATAGGTTCGAAAAAACAGCCTGTCAGACAACATTTCATCTTTAAAACCTGGCTTGACAAATTGTCTTCGGTGATAGTGAAATATCCCGGCCGCATAATAACTGGTTTTGCATTTGCAACCCTGATTTTTGCACTTGGTATCACTTTTATAAAAATCGAGACCAACCAGGAAAATTATTTTCCGAAAAAGAGTCCGGTGCGGATGGCTTCTGATCTGATCAATTCAAAATTCGGCGGATCCCAGACTGTATCTGTGATGATTGAAGGAGATATAAAGGAGCCGGAAATAATGAACGGGATTGACAGACTTACACAAAGGCTGGAAACGATGGATGGCGTCGGAAATGTATTTTCCATCTCACAGGCTGTAAGAGAGATGAGCAAGGCTATTTATACCGATAGTGAAAACATGTATGACCGTATCCCGGAAACACGCGATGGCATAGCACAAATGTTTGAATTATATAATATGAGTGGTGATCCTGATGATTTCAGCCAGATGATGAACCTGGAAAACACCAGTGCTCATGTTCTTGTGAGATTATCAAATCCGGATAACAAAACCATTAATGAAGTTAAATCGGTAATCTCATCCGGAATAAAGGAAATACCTGGAATAGTAACAGTAGGCGGCTATGCAGTCATAATGAATGATTTTGCTTCTTCCATAATAAAAGGCCAGGTATTTTCCCTGATTTTTGCAATGCTTACCGTATTCATTCTTCTTGCCCTGATATTCCGCTCACTGAAAGGCGGCCTGACAGGAACAATACCCCTTGCCGTCTCAATTGTTATTTTGGTCGGGTTTATGGGCTTCACCGGGATAGCCATCGATGCAGCAACCGCCCTGTTGTCATCAATAATGATAGGTGTGGGAGTAGATTTTACGATTCAGTTTATCTGGTGTTTCAACAGTCAGATTGTAAAAGGACTGTCATACGAGGAATCTGTCAGATCCTCAATGAGAATTATCGGACGCAGCATAGTGATTAACGGATTGACAGTGATGTCAGGTTTTTCAGTACTGATATTTTCAGGATTCGCATCAATACGTTTCTTCGGATATCTTGTCATAGTATCAATAAGTTCCTGTCTGCTTGGCGCAATAATCCTGGTTCCGGCCATAATAATGAAATTCAGGCCACAGTTTGTAAAAAAAGATATGAGTAAACCAAAATTTATAAGACATGAAAACAAGAATCTTACTTCTGATATTCCTGGCGTTGCCGCTTTTGCCCCTGGGAGCACAAGGGCAGGACGCGGAGCAGATCATGAATAAAAGCCGTGATCTGAGCCTTCTTTCATCAATGAAGGCCACAATAAAACTGTCAATAACCGAAAAAAACGGAGCAGTAAGAAACCGTACGGTTGCAATGACAACAAAAAGTTTCCCCGGCGGCCTTGAAAAGAGATTTATCAGATTTGTCGAACCTGCCGATGTGCGGGGAACATCAATGCTTGTTATTGACCATAAGGATAAAGCTGATGAAATGTGGATTTATCTTCCTGCTCTAAAGAAAACAAGACGAATAGTATCCAGGGACAAAGGGAAAAGCTTTATGAGTTCAGAATTCTCAAATGCGGATATGAGCTCTCCCACGCTTTCGGATTTTACTCACAGGCATTCAGCTAATTCCGGTAATGCCAATACCTGGCTGATCGAGAGTATTCCGAAAAATGAAGATATTGCCTCCGAGTACGGCTATTCAAAAAAGATAAGCCATATATGCATGGAAAAATTCCATGTGCAGAAAATGGAATTCTATAATTTTGACAATGAGCTGTTTAAAATTATTGAAACAAAGGATATCCAATCGTTCCGAGATGGAAAATATATGATCAAAAACATGATCGCCAGTAACCGGATCACAGGAAGAAAATCTGAAATACTGTTCAGCAACATAGATGACAGGGTCAGTGTGGAAGATTCATTCTTTTCTGTTCAGAATCTGGAGCGGTAAATAAATTCAGGTTTTCTACCATCCCTGGCTTTCGCCCTGGCCATGACCGCTTTGCTGTACCGGGTTTCTCACCCGGCTGTAAGCGATACATTATTCCATCTGACAGATGATAATGTTTTTTAACTTTGCTTTTCTTAAGGCACACCGGAATGTTAAAAGACAAAACGACTATCTGTGCACCGGCAACATCCGGCGGCGGGGCTATTGCTGTAATAAGAATAAGCGGCCCGCAAAGCATCGGGATCTGTGAAAGGATATTTGTACCGGCTGACCGGAAGCTTGACCTGAAAAAGCAGAAGGGATTTACCATTGTACTAGGTGATATTCAATGGGAAAACGAAATAATCGACGAAGTGCTCTTGAGTGTTTTCAGGGCACCGCACTCATTCACCGGCGAAGATTCTGCAGAGATATCCTGTCATGCTTCTCCTTATATACAACAGAAAATAATGGAACTGCTTATCAGAAATGGAGCAGTTGCGGCAAAACCCGGTGAATTTACCCAAAGGGCTTTTTTAAATGGCAAGATGGACCTTTCCCGGGCGGAAGCCGTTGCTGATGTGGTTGCATCTGAGTCACGTATGGCCCACAGGATCGCGATAAACCAGATGAAAGGTTCATTTTCAGATGAGATAAGCACCCTGAGGGCAGATCTTCTTCATTTCGCCTCACTTATTGAACTAGAACTGGATTTCGGGGAAGAAGATGTTGAATTTGCCGACAGGAAAAGTCTTTTAGAAATTGTTGACAGGGTCCTGGATGTATCCGGGAGCCTGACATCATCCTTCAGTCTTGGAAATGCTGTGAAAAATGGTATTCCGGTTGTGATTGCGGGAAATCCCAATACCGGAAAATCAACTTTGCTTAACAGGCTGCTGATGGAAGAAAGAGCAATTGTATCCGAAATACCCGGAACTACCAGGGATGCCATTGAAGACACAATGATCATAGAAGGAATTCAGTTCAGATTTATTGATACAGCCGGCCTGAGAGATACAACTGACATAATTGAGAACCTGGGAATAAAGAGAACACATGAAAAGATAATATCTGCATCAGTTATTCTCCTGGTAGCTGATATTAATGAAGGTATTGAGCCTGTCAGTATTTTACTGAAAAATATACGGGAACAGTTTACAGATGATAAAAAGATTGCAATACTTATAAACAAGTCAGACAATGATTTATACGGAAACAGACCGGTTATGCAGCAGAATATTATTCCGGAACCGGATGAATCACTGTTGTTTATATCGGCAAAGACCGGGGAAGGCATTGATGAATTGAAAATGCTCCTGACAAAACTTGCTGATGCCGGAAGACTAAACACGGAAAGCGTAATAATTTCCAACACAAGACATTTCGAGGCATTGCTGCAGGTTACGGAAAGCCTGCAAAGAGTCAGGCACGGACTTGAAAACAATCTTCAGGAAGATCTTATTGCAATAGATATCCGTCATGCAATTCACTACCTGGGTGAAATTACAGGAGAAATAACCACTGATGAAATACTTCAGAATATTTTCAGAAATTTCTGCATCGGAAAATAAACAACCCGATTCTCACTCAGTACCGGAATTTATCAGGTATTTGGCGACAACCGAGTGAAGAGATCCCGCTGCCGGAAGCCCCCTGCTTATGTTTTGCAATATTTCCAGATCAGATTTCCATGCCACATCGGCAGGTGCAAGAATACAAATGCTATCCTTTTCATATTCCCTGTAAAGCTTGTTTTCCCTGAAATAATAAAATTCAGAGCTTGCTTCCGTCGGGTAAATATGCATCAGGGGGGGCATGTCATCCGGTCTGAACCACAGTTTAATTTCCCGTTCTGCAGACTGAGGCGTATCGGAAGCATGTATAAGATTATCCATGCGCTGTCCGATCACATTGCCCTCATCATCCTTCAGAGGAAAGAGGGTTCCGAGTGAGCGGATACTCCCCGGTTTTTCCGCCCTTGCATTAAGAGGATTTGTAGGACCTACAACATCCCTGATCTTTTTAATGGCATCCCTTCCCTGGTATACAATCGCAATAACCCTCCGCTTCATGGGATTGTCAGGATAATGACTCTCTCCCATCAGGTATTCAAGAATTGCAGGGAAAAAAACTTTCCCCCTGTGTTCGGCATAATGTTCCCCGGCCAGCATCTGGCTTACATGTACAATCTTGGCTCCGCAATAATGAAGTCCCGTATGAAATTCTGAAAATACGGAAAGTATATATCCTGTTAAAGAATTTTTAAGTGCATCCGGTTTAATAAGCACCAGCGTTTGTTCAAGTTCCTTTTTGTCCATAGATGTATTATTTTCTCTGAATAAATTATTTCCGGTTCATGTACGCAAATTAAACAAAAATACTCTTTTTACAATGAATACGGAATCCGCCGGAAAACAAAGAGAAAATCTGAATTTAAGCACGCATTACGCCGCTTCCTGTTTTGACAGATCTGAACTGCCAGTGTCTTACACCAAAATATGACCAGTAGGCTTCAATCAGTTTATTTTGAGAATCACTTAATTCTTCCAGACATTGAATCAGCCTGCTGTGTAAGGCATGAAGCTTTTTATGATTCTCAAGGGAAGGCATTGATGAATACAGATCCTTGACTTGCTCGTAATCAACACGAAGGAGCTCATACTTCCTGTTCAGATCTCTGCATTGACTGGTAAGTCTTTCAACAGTTACTTCTTTCAGTTCCATAATTTAATGTTTTTAACTTCACTTCATTTTCAGGCAGTACACTGGTTTAAAC
>JAAYKX010000283.1 GCA_012522155.1 Bacteroidales bacterium | reverse complement strand
ATCTTTTCCAGTTCCAGATCAATGATATCATCCATTATCCGCTGGGCCAGGCCCACATGCTCCCTGAACAGCTCAAAATCAAACTAAGCTTCACTCGTCCAAGGTATCTTCACATAGCTGTACAGGTTGAATGCAAGCAGGCGGCAAATGTCATGGGGACAGAGAGGTATTTCCCCGCAGGGATTTGTGGAAGCTGTTGCATAACCCAGGTCGGAATAGCAGTCAGGCACACTTTCCCTGATAATGGTATCCCAGAAAAGAACGCCCGGTTCAGCGGCTTTCCATGCATTATGTACTATCTTGTTCCACAGGCTGACCGCATCCACGTCACTGGTGAACGCCGGTTCAGCTGAAGCGATCGGGTATTGCTGGCGGAATACGCTTTTTTGTTCAACTGCCTTCATGAATTCATCAGTGACCTTAACCGACACATTGGCTCCGGTAACTTTTCCGCTTTCCATTTTGGCGTCAATAAACTTACCGGAATCAGGGTGCTTGACGGATATTGAAAGCATAAGGGCGCCTCTCCTGCCATCCTGTGCCACTTCGCGCGTGGAGTTTGAATAACGTTCCATGAAAGGGACAACGCCTGTTGAGGTCAGGGCACTGTTCAGAACAGGTGTGCCCCTCGGCCGTATATGCGAAAGATCATGACCAACTCCTCCCCTTCTTTTCATCAGCTGTACCTGCTCCTGGTCAATCTTCATTATCCCTCCGTAGGAATCAGATGCCCCTTCATTGCCTATGACAAAACAATTTGACAGACTTGCGATCTGGTAGTCATTCCCTATTCCCGTCATCGGTCCCCCCTGGGGTATAATATATTTGAAATCCTTCAGCACACTGTAGATAAGTTCCTCGGAAAGAGGATTCCTGTATTTTTTTTCAATACGGTGAATCTCCCTTGCCAGTCTGCGATGCATGTCATCCGGAGTCTTCTCGTACAGTTTTCCGAAAGAATCCTTCAACGCATACTTATTTGCCCAGACCTTTGCTGCCAGTTCATCACCCCTGAAATACCGGATACTCGCCCTGACGGCTTCGTCATGAGAAAATTCTGCTTTTTTCATATCCTGTTTAACAGATTCTGTGCTCTTTTTCTCCTTATTCAAATCCTGAGCTGCCGGTATTTTTTTTTCGTCTTTCACGTTTTCAGAAACAATAGTTGATCCCTGGACAAATAGTTCTTCCATATTCAAGGTGTAAATTTTGTTATTCTCTGATTTAATTGAGATTAAACAACCGTCGACATTAAAAACGGGTATTTGCTAAAATAGCCAAGTGAAAATCTGAAAACAAGATAAAATTTTTAAGTTTATTAACATTTGAAGACAGAGTTATTAACTTTTTACATGTTCCTTATTATGTGATAGTTATGACATCGTGCCTTTCCCCGGGAGCTTGCGGGAGGCTCAAAGGCACTGTCTCCCCGAAGATTATCGGAATAAAAAATTTTCCGGAGAGATCCGATGAAAAAATTCAGAAAAAACTCCGTAAGGGAAATTTCCGGCGAAAACTCAGGCAGAAAAATTTCCGGCGAAAACTCAGGCAAAAAAAAGCGCCGGAGAACGGCGCTTTTTTATCTGTGTCAAATCAATTTTCCTGTTTAATTGAAAATATAGCGCAATCCTACCTGCAGTCTCCAGATCTGACTGAGATGGGTATAATGGGAATAGCTTTTTACCGGGTACTCATCACCGGTTTTAACCATTGAAAAACTCGGAACATTGTTTTCATCCTTTCCTTCATATTTCAGGATGGCTCCCTGGTTGCTTATATTATTATTACTATATACCCCCCATTTTGAATTCAGCAGGTTTCCGGCATTCAGCAGGTCAACACTCAGCTGAAGAGTATTTTTTGACTGTCCTGCCATAACGGTGAAATCCTGCACAAAACGGAGATCAATCCTGTTTACCCAGGGTGAGCGGGCTGCATATGCTTCTGCATATTCTCCTTTATGTTTTCTCAGGTATTTATCCTGTTCAACAAAAGCAAAGAATGCATCTTCATCGGCGGGTGTGACAAATGAAATTTCGCCTTTTTCCCTGGGAATGTAAATCAGGTCATTATTTACACCGTCACCGTTCATATCGTTGCTGTAGCGGAAAGTATTGCCATAGGGTGTGAGTCCGGTAAAGAAAATACTGAAATGTGATGCCATATGATCATTCAGGTAAGGAACACTGTATGATGCCGAAGCAATTACCTTGTCGGGAATCACATACTGCGAGCGCTGTACCGTGGAATTGTTGGGACCATTGACAGTTATAAGCCCCACCCATGCTGAATTGGCGTTACTGCCGGGCATACCCGACACTTCCCTCATTTCTGTCTTTGTATATGCAAACATCAGATCAAGATTCCTTACCGGTTCCGCACTGACAGTCAGGTTCAGAGTATAACCGTAACCCTTGTTGGTATTAACCAGGACGCAGGCATCCTTTACATCGGAAAAATACAAATATCCCGGAGGGAAAATATAACGGTCATCCGCTCCTGAAAATCTTTCCCAGCCCTCCTGGGGATTTTTTACTGCATAATTTTCCAGTCTGACAGCATTTATATTCTTAGTAAAAATACCTTCAGCCGTAACGGACAAGGGGAAATCAACCGGTGCCCTGTAATCAACTGCAGCAGATGTTTTCCATACCTGGGGCATTCTGAAGGCGGGATCAACACCTGCTATTGAACTTGGAAGACTTCCGTCCTCGGGAGTAACGGTAGTCTGGAAATCGAGTCTGTCAATCATTTCATTGACATCAGTTATGATGTCGCCCGCAAGCCTGTCAAGAAGAGGATCACGGGTATCCACACTGCCATCAGCATTGAATTTTGTCTGTACCTTCATCAGCATCTGGTTCATACCGGCATTCGATGGCATATTCGTAAAGAACACCAGTGGCAGCCTGCCTGTAAACAGACCCGATCCTCCGCGAAGTACAAGCGATTTGTCTCCGGCAATATCCCAGGTAAATCCGATACGCGGTGACAGATTGACTTTTGGAGTGGGCCATTTACCGGTATTAATACTGCGGCCTGCAAAATCAAGTTCCAGAATGGCATTATTGGTCATAATATCCTGGATAAATGTAACATTATCGGCACGCACACCATAAGTCAGCTTAAAATTGTAGGCCGGAGTCCACTCATCCTGGACATAAACACCTATCTGGTTGAATTTTACAGCATTAGAAGGCACAAGTATTCCATTGGTGCCATAGGTAAGGGCAAAGTCCACAGGTGCAGCTCCCGTAAGAAAATCACTAAGGCTTGCATAACGGTAATATCCTGTTCCGCTTCGCATGTAATTATTGTCAGCCATCTGGTATTCAAAGCTTATCCCTGCAGTTATCTTGTGAAGATCAAGAGAATATGTAAAATTATCAGTTGCATTGATTATCCTGTTTTTCACGCCGTTATTCCATGTAAACAGTTCATAGCCTGCAGAAATATACGGATCCAGCGCTGCCGCCCCATCTGCAATATCTCCGCTCATTATATCAATAAAAGGGAAGGGGGCCGAGTTTGATCCGCGGATATCTTCAATATTCGAATAGGTCATCAGCAACTGATTGGATATCCGGTCGGAAATACGGCTGTTCAGTTCAACAGACCATGAATTGACAAGATTATCCTGGGAATACATTGAATTGGCATAAGACATTGAATATTCACCTATGCGATTTTTTTTGTTGTCGCGGTAAGCTCCATCCGTTGAGTTACCATTTGGCCCATACCATTCAACATTTTTTGTATGGTTAAAACGTACACTCAGCTTATTGTCACGGTTTATATTCCAGTCGAGGCGTGCCAGATATTTCAGGTTTGACACACTGGCCGGAAAACTGCTGAAAGAACCGGTTTCATAACCATACTTTGTTTTGAGGTAATCTGACACTGTTTCAAGGTCTGATTCCGTAACACGCGATATAGTCTGCTCGTCGGTGACACCATCCGTGGAAGCACGCCAGCGGACAATCTGTCTGGGGCTCTTTTCATATTCCACGTTTCCGAAAAAGAACAGTTTGTTCTTTACTATCGGACCGCCCAGGGTAAAACCGTATATTGAATTTGATTCCTTGTCACTCCTGCTGAAATTATGATCCCCGATCTTGTTACCCCTCATGTTCTGATTTGTATAATAGGTATAGGCAGTACCTCTTATATTATTGGTACCCGATTTGGTGATCGCATTAATGCCTCCTCCTATAAAATTAGTTTGCCTGAGATCAAAAGGCGCAATTACAACCTGTACTTCCTCTATGGCATCCAGTGAAATAGGATTTCCTCCACCCGGAAGATTACTGCCCAGTCCGAAGTTATTGTTGAAATTTGAACCGTCAACAGTGAAATTCGTTGAACGCCCGTCACCACCGGAAAAGCTCATTCCGTTGGTATAGGGGGATACCCTTGTGATATCGCTGATACTGCGGGAGATAGTTGGCAGTGTTATCATCTGTTCACCTGAAATATTTGTGGTCGCCCCGGTTTTCGTGGTACTGAACTTTGAAGTCCTGCTGCCTATGACAGTCACCTCCCGGAGTTCAGTGCTCGTCTGGGACAGATCGGCATTGAGTGTGGTATGCTCTCCCAGCATCAGGTATATTTCAGTGAATGTTCTTTTAGCGTAACCCACGAAGCTGATCTCTACATTATAAGGTCCTCCCGGGCGCATCCCCTCAATGTTGTAAAGGCCCTGGCTGTTGGTGTTGGCACCATAAACCGTTCCGGAGGGTTCATGGGTGGCAACAATAGTAGCCCCGGCCATGGCCTGCTGCCTTTCATCAGTGATCTTTCCCTGAAGAAAGGAAGTTGTTGACCCCTGTCCGTAGGTGACGATCGTCATGAACAGTAACAACAACGCTGAATAAAAAAGTTTTAAAAGCTTGTTCATATCTCATTGTGGTTTAGGTTTAATACTGT
>JAAYKX010000282.1 GCA_012522155.1 Bacteroidales bacterium | reverse complement strand
GTCATACCTGCAATAACCGTTCCTCCGTAGAGCGAGACATAAACCGGGGGGTCTATTTTAAATTTGAGGTTTGATGCCGAATGTGTCGGTATCATTCGCGTGTTGGTTATTGAAGCTGTGATTTCCCTGAGGCCGCCTTCAATTTTGTTGACTTTAAGGTTTGATATTTCCAGTTTGGGTGTTTCATAGGCATTATAAAGGCAGAAAGCAGCATTGCGGTGTGCATCCGTTTCGAGCATAAAACCCGGATGCAGCCGTCCGGACATTTTGCTGAATCCTCCTACTTCCACTTCCCCGTAAACAGGATGATCCACTTTCTCCCAGGGAATAAAGCCGTCTTCAAACAAAAGCAATTTGTCAAACTCATAGGGATCAGTGTTTTCCTTGTCATAGAACATCATGTAGCTGCTCCACAATTCGTTTGAATAGACAAAGCATCCCATGGCCCCGTGGAACCAGTCAATTTCTCCTCCATAGACCGAATACAGGTCTTTCCAGATTGTAAGAAGGGAATATCCGGGGAGCATCAGTTCCCCTTTCTTTCCGATTGCGTCAATGACAGCATCATCGGAACGGCTGTAGGCTTCTGCACCGCCATCCTGGATGGAAGGTCCCCGGAGTATCATTCCTCCGGTATTGTGAAATGACTGGGCAGCAGTTATATTTCTGTGACTGGTGACAAAATCCCTTACTGCCCGGCTTTCCGGCTGGGAGAAAGGATATTTGTGAGCACCGCTCTGAACGTAATTGGGTTCCCAGTTGATACCCCAGTCGCGGTTGCCATCATAGCCACCGGGTCCGTCTTCATTGATAAGTCCGTCACCATCGTTGTCAATACCCTCCATTCCAAGGAGATCATATTCACCTTTTTCACCCGGTTCAACGCGTATCATCCTGCGCGGATCCCTGGGATCGGTTTTATATGCACCATCAGGATTTCTGCGCCTCATCTGGCTTATATTCTTGTCGTTGTTCAGATCATCCGGTCCGTCTTCATCAAACAGTCCGTCCCGGTCGTTATCGAAGGGCATTAGTCCCGACCTGGGCGGAACCCCTATATTTACAAAATAATCCCTGCCATCCGGGTTGATGCTTGGTGCTATATAGAATGTCTTGTCTTTCAGCAGCTGTTTTATGAAGTCATTCTGACCCGACATTTCGCACAGGTACCATGCGGTGTACATGGCCATTTCACTTCCCTGAAGTTCTATTGAATGGATATTGCCGTCTATCCAGAACCCAGGCTTGTGATCCGGGTTACCGCTTTTTTTATCAGATATTGTCAGCACATGAATATCGCGTCCCTGGTATGATTTGCCTGCTGAGCTCAGGGTGACAAGGTCGGGAAAGGCTTTTGCAAGTTTCCTGCAAAAATCGGTGATTCCGGCATTGGTGTAATATTTGTTCCAGACCATCGGAACCCTGGGATCAGAGGGTGTCCCTGCCGCAGAGATAAAGAGTGCTTCTTCCTGGGCAATGATTTCAGAGGGGAGAAGCATAAACAGTGACAGGAATAATGAGGTTAAAACTATTTTTTTCATCTCGTTGAATTTTATTTTTGAGCAACCAGTCACTGAATCTGTTTCTGTTTGATCAGTGGGTTGATTTGATAATTATTTAAGTTCGGCAGTTGTGGTTATAATGCCTGTGTTTACAGCTCCGGCAGTGATTTTTACAGCTCCTTTTCCCATTATGAGCCAGCTGTATTCAGCTGATTCCCCGCCTTCAAGCCTTTGGATTACCTGGACTTTCTGTCCGCTGAGAAATTTCTGTTTTCCGTTCGTTTCCAGACTGATCCGCATCAGCCTGGTGAACACATTTCTTTCACCGACAGCGGCACTGGTGGCAAAAATACCTTTGTTATGCACTTTCAGTGAAAGCCTGAAAATATTTTCACCCTGATCTTCCACTTTCATATCAAGGAACTGCAGTTCGGGGTGCATCCCTGCCATTTCAACAATGAAGCGTGAATTTTTTTCAATAAGATCCTGCAGTTTGTCTTCCGGAGGATTGATAGATACAAATGGTTTTATTCCACCCACTTCTACCTTTTTTCCGGGAAAGTCGGGATGCTTTATTTCCGTCCACGGGACGAAAACATTTTCCATATTGTTTTCTTCAGCAAATTTAAGGAAAGCCACACCGGGATTTTTGCCGGCTTCGACCGGGAACCACCATGCCGGTGTGCTGAAGCTGTATCT
>JAAYKX010000281.1 GCA_012522155.1 Bacteroidales bacterium | reverse complement strand
GCAACAATACCCCATATTGCCCTGTCTCCCTTAAACGTCCTGGAAAGCCATCCCTGAAACATCTTACTGCAGTTTAAAGATTTCTTACAGCTGCCTTGAACTGACGTCCCCTGTCCTCATAGTTGATAAACAGATCAAAGCTGGCACAGGCAGGCGACAACAAAACGGTATCACCCTTTCCTGCCAGGTAGTATGATGACCGGACAGCTTCCTCCATTGATGCAGCTTCAATAATGGTCTTTACCTTATCACTGAAAGCATTAATGATTTTTGCATTGTCCTTTCCCAGGCAGACCACAGCTTTTACCTTCTGCCTTACAACTTCAAACAACTCGGAATAGTCATTTCCCTTATCTATTCCGCCGGCTATCCATACCACGGGAGTCTCCATGCACTCAAGCGCATACCAGGTGGAATTCACATTGGTCGCCTTGGAGTCGTTGACAAAATTTATTCCGCTTACCTTAATCACCGGCTCCAGCCGGTGCTCCACGGCCTGGAAATCAGTAAGGCTTTCCCTGATCACGGGCTTGCGTATATCCAGCACCCTGCCGGCTATGGCCGCTGCCATGGAATTGTAAATATTATGACGTCCTTTAAGCGCCAGTTCATGAATGGTCATAAGCTTGGTAATTTTATTCTGGTAATCAATAATTAGTTTATCACGGTCAACATATGCTGCCATTTCCTCCCTTATACTGTCAGAAAAAGGCAGAAGTGTCATATCAAATTTTCTTTTCCCCATCTCTTTCCTGATCACGGGATCATCCGCCCAGTAAATAAAATGATCGGACCCGGTCTGATTCCGGGTTATACGGAATTTTGAATCAACATATTTCCGGAAATCATTTCCATACCTGTCCAGGTGATCGGGAGTGATATTCATCATAATGGCTATCTCAGCCCTGAAATCATACATATCATCCAGCTGGAAGCTGGAAAGTTCAATAACATAATAATCGTGGTGCCCCCCTGCTACCGACATGGCAAAACTGTTACCCACATTTCCGGCCATTGCAACCCTCTTTCCGGCTTTTTCAAGCATGTGGCAGATAAGTTTCGTGACTGTCGTCTTTCCGTTGCTGCCGGTAACACAGATCTTGATACCTTCAGAGTATCTTGCTGCAAATTCTATTTCGGAAATTACAGGTATGCCTTCTGATCTGATTTTCACAACAAGTGGTGAATCCCCGCTTATTCCCGGACTTTTTATCACCTCAGCCGCCCTGAGTATCTCTTTCCCGGAATGCTTCCCCTGTTCCCATCTTATTCCATGACTGTCCAGTATGTCACGGTATCTGCCGCTTATCTCACCATGATCTGAAACGAAGACATCAAAGCCCTTTGCAGCAGCCAGGACTGCTGATCCCGTACCGCTTTCACCTGCTCCCAGTATTGCCAGTTTCCTTTTCATTCTGCTATCGTATTTTCAGGGTCACAATGCTTATCACCGCCAGCAGCAGGCCCACTATCCAGAAACGGGTAACAATTTTTGGTTCCGGATATCCCTTTTTCTGATAATGATGATGCAGGGGAGCCATCAGGAAGATTCTCCTGCCTTCCCCGTATTTTCTTCTGGTTCTTTTAAACCAGGACACCTGTAGGACCACCGACAGGTTTTCGGCAAAAAAGATCCCGCAGAGGACCGGGATAAGCAGTTCTTTTCTGATAACGATCGCAAAAACTGCTATTATTCCTCCCAGTGCAAGCGAGCCGGTATCACCCATGAATACCTGGGCCGGATATGAGTTATACCACAGGAATCCTATCGTTGCACCGATAAATGCACTGGCAAAGATCACAAGTTCCTCGGAGCCCGGAATAAACAGTATATTAAGGTAGTTGGCGTAGATTATATTACTTGATACATAGGCGAGGATCCCGAGAGCTGTTCCTATGATTGCAGATGTACCGGTAGCAAGACCGTCCAGGCCATCGGTGATATTGGCTCCGTTCGAAACGGCAGTTAGTATGAAAATGATTATGGTAATATATACAAGCCAGGTCCACGGCTCTCTCTTCTCCTTGCTGATAAATGCCACAAGCCATGCATAGTTGAATTCATTGTTTTTCACGAAGGGAATTGTTGTCTTCGTGGATTTCCTTTCCATACCTGTATCACTTGCAGCTGCTGGCGGCGCGCCTGTATCCCTCAGCTCATTCCTTTCACTTACAGTCATTTCTGTCAGTCCGGCCTTCTCTGTTATTATCACATCGTCACTGAAGCACAATGTAACTCCCACAACCAGGCCAAGAACAATCTGGCCCATGATTTTGAAACGCCCTGCAAGTCCTTCCTTTTTCTTTTTGAAAATCTTTATATAATCATCCGTAAATCCTATCAGTCCGAGCCATACCGTTGTTACCAGCATCAGGATCACATAGATACTATCAAGTCTTGCAAAAAGAAGGGTCGGAATAACTATTGACGCCAGTATTATTATACCTCCCATCGAGGGCGTTCCCTCCTTCCTGTACTGCTCTTCAAGTCCCAGATCCCTTACCACCTCCCCAACCTGTTTCTTACGGAGAAAATTAATGATGCTCTTCCCGATCATCATGGAAATTATCAGGGATGTTATCACCGCAGCTGCCGACCGGAAGGATATATAGCTGAAGACCCCGGCGCCGGGCACATTGAGATTGTCGAGATATTTAAACAGATAGTAAAGCATCTTTCATTCCTTATTTGTCTGTCAGTGCCTTTTGCAGTTCCTCCCTGTCGTCGAAATGCTGCCTCACACCATTAATTTCCTGGTAGTTTTCATGCCCCTTGCCGGCAATAAGTATCACATCTTCCGGAGCTGCGAGCATGGCAGCAGTTTTAATGGCTTCCCGCCTGCTGCTTATCCTGAGGGATCTTTCCTTCATTTCCGGAGAAAGCCCCGCTTCCATGTCATCCAGTATACGCTCCGGATCTTCTGTTCTTGGATTATCCGAGGTAAGTATCAGCTTCGTGCTTCCTTCCGCAGCAATGGCAGCCATCTTAGGCCTTTTCGTGCGGTCACGGTCACCTCCGGCCCCTACCACGGTGATCAGACTTACATTGTTACTGCGGATCTTGTTAAGTGTGTTTATTACATTCACAAGGGCATCGGGGGTGTGTGCATAATCAACTATTCCCGTAATACCCCCGGCAGACCTGATCACCTCAAGTCTTCCGGCCACCGGGCCGAGTCTGCTCATTTCCGTCAGGACCTCCCGGCTGCCTGCCCCCAGCAGAACAGCTGCACCATATACTGCCAGAAGGTTATATGCATTATAATCACCAATAAAGCCGGTCCACAGCTCTTCACCCATTATCCTGAGCCCCATACCCCGGAAGCTTTGTTCCAGTATGCTGCATCTGAAATCAGCCATCCCCCTCATTGAATATGTATGGTGGGATGCCCTGCAGTTCTGAAGCATCACCATCCCGTTCCTGTCATCGGCATTGACCAGTGCAAAGGCCTTTGGGGAAAGCGAATCAAACCAGTTTTTCTTTGCAGCCAGGTATCTGTCAAAGGTCTTGTGGTAATCAAGATGATCATGAGTGAGATTTGTGAACACTCCTCCGGCAAATTCAAGACCCGCAACCCGTTTCTGATCCGAAGCATGTGAACTTACTTCCATAAATGCAAAATCACATCCGGCGGCAACCATCTCGCTCAGTATCCTGTTAAGCTGAACAGGGTCAGGGGTGGTAAGGGTAGCTTCAAGCTCCCTGCCGGCAACATAGTTGCATATTGTGGACAGGAGCCCGCATCTGTATCCAAGCAATGAAAACAGTTTGTACAGAAGCGTGGCAATCGTTGTCTTTCCGTTGGTTCCCGTGATCCCGGCAAGCTTCAGTGATGAGGAAGGATTGCCATAGAAGTTTGATGCGGCCTGACCCAGTGCGGAGGCCGAGTCTTCCGTCACTATCCAGCTCACATCCTCTGAAGGCTCCGGGGGCAGATGTTCGCAAATAACCGCTTCTGCACCCGAGCTGACCGCATCTCCTGTAAAATCGTGACCATCATTCTTCAGTCCCCTCACAGCAACAAAAAGGGAGCCCGGCACCACTTTCCGGGAATCAAATACAATATTGCTGATCATCCTGTTCCTCTTTCCGGAAAAGGATTTTATATCAATGCCTTTCAATATTTTTTTCAGTTCCGCCATATCATTGATTCATTTCAAGAGAGACTATCTGTCCTTCAAAATATCTTGTCCCGTGTTCGGGGAATTGCCTCAGCACCTTTCCCTTTCCGCTGAAGCGGACCCTGTAACCCGAATTCTCAAGCAGGAACATTGCATCTCTGAGACTCATTCCTCTTACATCCGGTACCAGTCCCCCTGTAATATCAATTCCTGTATATGCAATTGTATCTCCGCTCACCCTGGTTTTTATCCAGTCATTTCCGGGAGCTGTTTTATGCTTTGCTCCAAACCTGTCCAGCACTCTGCGGATATCGTCACGGTATCCGTTTCCTGCTGCAGGAACAGCGGATGCCATCCTGTTCTCTCCGGAAGATCTGTAATCCCTGTAAAAACCTGTTGCATAAATCCTGTCTGCAATTTCCCTGAATACCGTACCTGCCACCTGGTTGCCGTAATAGACTCCGTTTGAGGGTGCATTTACGACAACAATACAGGAATACAGTGGATCTTCAGCAGGAAAATAGCCGACAAAGGATGCCTGGTAGGAAATTCCGGAACCCGTTCTGTAGCCTCCGCTCCCTTTTGCAATCTGGGCTGTTCCGGTTTTACCTGCAATCCTGTAATCGGCATTTTTCAGATTCATTGCCGTTCCGTGTTCAACAACCCCTTCCATCAGTTTTCTTACTTTTTTTATGGTAGACCTGGAAGCAACAGATTTGTTTATCACTTCCGGATTATAGCGCTTTATCTCCTTCCCGTTCCTGGTTATTGCTGTCACGAACCGGGGTCTGACCATCTTCCCGTTATTTGCCACCGCATTGTAAAACGTAAGTATCTGCAGGGGTGTCATCCGGACTTCATAGCCGTATGACATCATAGGGAGGGTGATTCCTGACCACAGCTTATCGCCCGGATACTTTATAAGGGGGACTCCTTCACCTCTTATCTGAATATCCAGCTTCTGATTCAGTTTCATGGCATAAAGCCTGTCAACAAAATCCCCCGGACGGTCCCCGTAAATATCTGTTATCAGCCTGGCAGTCCCCACATTGGATGATTTCTCAAACACTTCCCTGACACTTATGCTGCCGTATCCGCCTTCCTTTGTATCACGGATCACCTTATCGTAAAATTTTATGCTCCCCCTGCCCGTGTCAACAATATCACCCGTGTCAATTATTCCCTCATCAAGGGCAGCCATCAGAACAGGCAGTTTAAATGTAGATCCCGGTTCAGTACTTTCACCCACCGCATAGTTGTAACTTTCATGATACCTGCCGTCACTTCCTGTCTCAAGATTGACTATGGCCCTGATATCACCGGTGTTCACTTTCATCACCACGGCACATCCGTGATGTGCATTGTGTTTCCTCAGCTGATTTGCCAGTGCTGTCGCTGCCACATCCTGCAGGTCAATATCTATAGTCGTCACAATATCATTGCCGTTGCGTGAACTTACCGTACCTGTGCCATCCACCGTTATCCAGTCACCTCCTGCAAGGCGTTGCATAACGGCTGTTCCGTTCTTTCCGGAAAGCTCCCTGTCAAAGGATCCTTCAATTCCCACTATATTGCCCTTTTCACCCTGACTCAGATAACCAATGGTCCGGGCAGCCAGCTCACTGTTTGGCAATATCCTTCGGGTTTCAGCCTCTGCAATCAATCCTCCCCTGTAACGGCCTTCACGGAAAACCGGCAGTTGCCGGAGCTTTTCAAGAGTTTCATAGTCAACCTTCCTTTTAATAAGAAAATAACGCTCTCCCCTCTTGCTGGCAACAGTGATGGCAGCTTTCCATTCAGCAGCCGTTCTTGTACCCAGGCGCCTGGCCAGGCCGGCAGACAGGCCATTAATACCGGCAGTCCAGGTCTCCTCCGACATTCCGCTGCTGCGTGTATCCATATAAATAGTGTAATAGGGAACCGAAGTGGCCAGCAGCCGGCCGTCACAGGAAAGAATATCGCCCCTGTCAGCCGGAATCGCGGTTCTCTTGAATACATATTTTTCACTCATGGCCGACCATTTGCCATGCTGAACCGTCTGAATGATCACAATACGTACAAGTATGGCCAGGGCAACAAATGCCAGTATGAAATATAAAATACCCCCACGGAAAACTATGTCATCTCTCAGAGCCATAAATGCTAATTGTCAACTATCAGTTTAAATGCCGGTGTTTTCAGCTCTTCCAGGTCGAGCCCCTTCTCCCTTACCATCCGGTAAACCTCGGACTGCCGGCTGATAAACATCAGCTCGGCGGAGGTGGAAAGAGACCGGGCCCTCAGTTCCCTTACTTCGGCTTGCAGCCCCTGCATGTCACGCGTGATCCTTTCCGCATGAAACCTGTTTGCTATATATACTGCTCCAAGCAGGGTCATCAGCATAACATACCAGATGTTTTTCAGGATTATCCTTGATGTGATCCCTCCGCTGATAAGCTCCTTCAGAAAACTGCCGGTACTTATCTTACCGCTGTTGTCATTTTTTTCCTTTTCCATAAATCAAATCTTCTCGGCTATACGCAGCCTGGCACTCCTTACCCTCCTGTTTGCAGCAATCTCATCCTTTCCCGGAGTGATTCCCTTCCTTGTAATAAGCCTGAAGGGGGAAAGTTCGGGGTTTCCGTAAAAATCCTTTTTTCCGTAACCTTCAAAATTCCCGGAACGCATAAAATTTTTCACCAGCCTGTCTTCCAGCGAATGATATGTTATAACCACAAGCCTGCCCCCGCTGTCAAGCATGGTCAGTGCCTGCATAAGCATCTCCTTCAGATTCTCCGTCTCGCGGTTGACAGCTATCCTGAGAGCCTGGAAGACTTTCGCATAAAACTTGTGTTTCTGTCTCACCGGAGCAAGGAAGTCAAGCACAGCAACAAGGTCTCCCGTGGTGATCAGGGCTTTCTGTTTCCTGGCTTTCACAATTTCCCCGGCTATAATCCTTGAATTTGTCAGTTCCCCATATTCAAAAAATATATCCGCAAGAACGGCTTCTTCCGATTTCCTGATAAGGTCAGCTGCTGTCAGGCTGCCCTGCCTGTTCATTCTCATGTCAAGGGGTGCATCGAACCTGAATGAAAATCCCCTTTCAGCTTCGTCAAACTGATGGAAAGAAACTCCCAGATCAGCAATCAGTCCGTCAATGGCTTCAATCCCCAAATACCTGAGATTATTCCTCAGGAACTTGAAATTCTGGTTAAGGAATATGAAGCGTTTGTCTGAGGGAAGGTTCGCCATAACATCTTCATCCTGATCAAATGCGATCAGTTTCCCCCTGTCAAGCCGTCTGAGTATCTCCCTGGAATGACCTCCACCTCCGAATGTGGCATCCACATAAATGCCGCCGGAACGTATATTGAGTGCTTCAATACTCTGTTCCGGCATTGCAGGTATATGATAGATCGTCGTCACTCTTCATTACTGTTGCCACCCAGTATGTCTTCGGCCAGACCTGCGAGTTCCTCTCCGGAAATATCAGTCTTGTGATAATTTTCGGCAGCCCAGATTTCTATTCTGCCTTCCTGCCCGGCCAGGACAACTTCCCTGCCGGCATCTATCAGATCGAGCAGGCGCTTCGGAACGAGGAAGCGGTTGTTGCTGTCAAGCTCCAGCTCAGCCATACCCTTGAAAAAGTTCCGCAGAAAATTGCTGTGCACACGATTATAGGGATTTACTTTTTTTCTTATCTTTTCCAGTTGTTTGTTCCAGTCATCAAGTGAATAAAGAACAAGACAATTATCAAAAATATCCCTGCGCAGAATAAAATGATCCCTTGCATCAGAAGGCATCTGCTTTTTAAATGCCACCGGAAGTGTTATCCTTCCCTTGGCATCTACCTTACAATAATTTTCACCGATAAAGGTGGCCATGCATTACTATAATATCAATCCGGATGCTAAAATAAAGAAAAAATCTCCACTTTGCTCCACTTTGTCCCACTTTTTTGACAGGTTTTGTTGATAACTTTTTTCAACACCCTTGAATATGGTTACAAATGAGGTTCCCGTTAATCACAAAAAGTTATTGACAACACAGGCTGGCAGCTGGAAAAAATTGTATTTTTACATGATCGGAACCCGGAATCAATATCACTATGAGCGGATCAAATGAAACGGGACCTGGCCTGCAGATAGATGTGGAAAAGGTTCTGGCATCGAAAAATCCAGCACTGGCAAAAATCCTGCCCTCCTTTCTTATCAGCTATCTCAAAGGTATTGTTCACCAGGATGAGATTAACAGTTTCCTTCGTGATCACGGTCATCTCAGGGATACCGGATTCGTATCAGCGATACTTGAAAGGATGGGCACAGGCTACAGGGTTTACGGCAGCGGGAACATACCCCTCTCAGGCAGGTATATCTTTGTTTCCAATCATCCCCTGGGAGGACTTGACGGACTGGTTTTTATGAATGAGCTCTCAAAATACTACAGCGACATAAAATTTCCCGTAAATGATATCCTGCTCAATATTACCAATCTGTCCGGCATCTTCCTGCCGGTCAACAAACATGGTTCACAGGCCCGGGATGCGATAAAAAAGCTGGAAGAAGCCTATGCATCCGACTCTCAGATCCTTTATTTTCCGGCAGGCCTCTGTTCAAGGAAAAAACAAGGAAAAATAACAGATCTTAAATGGCATAAAAGTTTTATTTCCAAAGCGGTCCAGCATAAAAGAGATATTGTTCCGGCCTTTTTCTCCGGAAGAAACTCCAATTTCTTCTATAATCTTGCCAACATCAGGACATTTTTGGGAATCAGGGCAAACATTGAAATGCTTTATCTTCCCGATGAAATGTTCAGGCAGAAGGGCGGCGATCTTGCGCTTGTTTTTGGCAGACCCATCCCATGGCAGACATTTGATGGTTCAAAATCCACTGAAGAATGGGCCGGCTGGGTAAAATCAAAATCATATGAACTGAAATCAGCAATTTCGGGACAGAACCGGATAAATAATTTCTAAATTGCACCGTTTTTTACACCCCATCCCGAATCAACACGTAACAAAATGGAACCAATTGTTGAAAGACAGCCGCTGGATCAGATACTTGCAGAACTTACCAGGGAAAGATTCCTTCGTAAAACCAATAACGCAAATAACGAAGTTTATATCTTTGACAATAATGAATCACCCGTTTTGATGCATGAAGTCGGCCGGGTGAGGGAACTTACCTTCCGCCATGCCGGAGGCGGTACCGGCAAAGCAATTGATATCGACAAATATGATACGGCCACGGAAGACCCCCAGAGACAGCTCATTGTATGGGATCCTGAACACAAGGAAATAATAGGGGGTTACAGGTTTTATTTTCCTCCCAGAGGCTGTGTAAACTGCGATATTACAAAACTCGCCTCATCAGAATACTTTAAATTTTCCAGGAAATTTCTGACACGCTTCTATCCCTTTGTGATGGAACTCGGACGGTCATTTGTCCAGCCGGAGTACCAGTCGGCTACCAGGGGGAGGAAAAGCCTGTTTGCACTTGACAATCTATGGGATGGTCTTGGCGCACTGATAATTGAAAACAATCATATCAAATATCTTTTCGGAAAGGTGACAATGTATCCCCACTTCAACCAGAATGCAAGGGATATGATCCTCTATTTCCTGAAAAGACATTTCAGGGATCCCGACAGGCTTGTCATACCGCTGGCGCCGGCAGATATAGACATTGACAAGGAAAAGATGAAGTCAATATTCACCCGCAGACGCTTCAGGGATAATTACAAGATACTTTCAGCCGAAGTCAGGAAGCTGGGGGAAACCATACCTCCCCTGATAAATGCCTACATGAATCTCTCCCCCACGATGCGGACATTCGGCACATTCATCAACCAGAGCTTCGGGGAAGTGGAAGAAACGGGCATAATGATAACTCTCAAGGATATATATGTTGAAAAGATAAACCGGCATCTGGCTTCCTACAAAAAGGATTTTATGATAACCTGGTACTCACCTGACCGGCAGTAGATTTTTGGATTTCCTTTTGAATGATTTGCCCGGCAGATATCATCTTGCAATACCGTTTTTACAGACCGGAAACGGCCGTCTCAGATACCGGAACTTCCTTACTGCATACCCTGACCCGGATAATTGATAACCGCAGGCACATGGTAGGCATTTGGAAAAACTTTCCGTATTTCAATCAGATCCTTGTATAATTCGGTTTTTGTCCTGTAATCACCCACCCTTACCATGAAATAGCCCGGCTCCTGATACTGCACATAGGAAACGACATCAGGGAATTTATTGATAAATTCGGCCCTGGTCCTTGCAGATTCTTCCCTGGCATTTCTTACGGAACTATAATATATCTGTATCCTGTAACCCTGAATTCCGGGTGTGCCCTCCATGGTCCTCAGCTTGCTGTTTGCCATAATCGACCTGCTGATAAGCGAATCGATCCCCCTGTCCTGAACAATGGTAAGCCTGCCGGCATTGCTTTCATCAGATCGCTTCATGAGTTCCGTGGTTCTGATAAAACCCTGGGCCATGCAGCAGGCTGCTGAAGCCGAAAAAAGTATTACCAGTATTAAAGCCTTTCTTGTCATCCGCTTATGTTTTTGGACAAATGTACAATATTGCTGTTGAATTTATTCAAGTGCTTCCGCAAGTTCGTCAGTCATTTCCAGATTATGATATACATTCTGAACATCATCATCATCTTCAAGGGCTTCGATGAACTTAAGCACTTTCTGCGCTGTTTCAACATCCAGGATTTTCGTATCATTGGGAATTCTTTTCAATCCTGCCTCCACCGCCTCTATATCCATTTCCCCAAGTTTTCTGCTGACACTTCCAAAATCTTCCTTGGCACAGGTAATCGTTATGGTTTCCTCATCAATCTCAAATTCCTCCGAACCTGCATCTATCATTTCCAGTTCCAGCTCCTCGGGTGAGAAGCCTTCATTACGGATAATAAAGATCCCCTTGGTGTCGAAAAGATAGCTGAGCGATCCGTTTGTTCCCAGACTGCCGCCGTACTTGTTGAATACAGACCTTACCGATGCCACTGTCCTGTTGTTGTTATCGGTGAGGCATTCTATAAACACGGCAATACCGTTAGGCGCATAGCCTTCAAAAGTAGTTTCAGAATAATGATCGGCATCAGAACCAACAGCTTTCTTTATGGCTCTTTCAATGTTATCCTTGGGCATATTGACACCCTTGGCATTCTGTATGGCCAGTCTCAGCCTTGAATTTGAATCAGGATCACCACCACCTTCCCTTGCGGCAATTATTATTTCCCTGATGATCTTTGTAAAGACCTTTCCTCTGCGGGCATCTGCTGCCCCCTTTTTTCTTTTAATTGTTGACCATTTACTGTGACCTGACATACAACAGATTTTAGAATTAGTATATACAAAATTAATTAAATCTTTAATACTTCACTCAGGTTATGTACTTTTGTAGTCCGGAAAAATAACCGTGACCGGGATAAGAACCCGCTGCCGGAAAACTGCATGTAACTGAACGGAACTGCAAAAACTGTTCAAAACCGAGGATGCTTACAGGAATCTGCACGGAACTGCAAAAATTTTCGGGAAACACCGGGATAATCCGGAATACCGGGTGACTTACGGAGAGTCCCGGACAAAATAAAAAATAAATGGAAAAGAAACTATATATCGAAACCTACGGCTGCCAGATGAACATTGCCGACAGTGATGTCATTGCTTCTGTTCTTACCGGAGACGGTTATAAGCTTGTAAAGGAAGCCGGTGAAGCAGGACTGATACTGATCAACACCTGTTCTGTCAGGGAAAATGCCGAAAAACGTGTTCTGAACAGACTTCAGCAGCTCAGGTATTTTAAAAAGAAAAATCCCGGTCTTGTAGTGGGCCTTGCGGGATGCATGGCGGAACGACTCGGGGAAAAATTGTTTGATGCCGGGGATCTTGTTGATATAGTCGCCGGTCCGGACAGCTACCGTGACCTTCCCGTACTGGCTGCAGAAGCCGTATCAGGCAAAAAAGCCATTAACATCCGGCTTTCATCCTGTGAAACCTATTCCGACATATTACCGGTTAATTCCGGTCATGATGGAATTTCAGCATTCATATCCATAACAAGGGGATGCAACAACATGTGTTCCTATTGCATTGTTCCCTTTGTAAGAGGAACGGAACGCAGCAGGAATCCGGAATCAATACTGAAAGAGGCAGGGATGCACTTTGAGTCGGGTTTCAGGGAGATCACTCTCCTTGGCCAGAATGTGAACTCCTGGAGATGGATCTCCGGGAATGAAACAATGGAGTTTCACACCCTTATTGCCAGGGTGGCAGCCATTGACCCCCGTCTGAGAGTGAGATTCACAACTTCACACCCAAAGGATCTCTCCGATGAGCTTCTGAAAACCATGGCGGAAAAACATAATATCTGCAGACATATACATCTGCCCGTTCAGAGCGGAAGCAGCCGGGTACTCGGTCTGATGAACCGCGGATATACCCGCGCCGACTACATGAAGCGGATAGAATCCATCAGGAGAATTATTCCGGAATGTTCGGTTTCAACAGATATCATTTCAGGTTTCTGCGGCGAAACGGATGAGGATCATAAAGAAACCCTTTCCCTTATGGAATGGGCGGGATTCGACTTTGCATACATGTTCCGCTACAGTGAAAGACCGGGAACCTTAGCCGCAGAAAAATTCAGGGATGATGTACCCGAAGAGATTAAATAAAAAAGACTGAACGAAATAATTACATTACAAAATTCCCTGTCCCGGAAGGCAAAGAAAAATGACATCGGCAAGATCCATGAAGTACTTGTTGAAGGTTATTCAAAAAGATCGCAGGAAGAACTCACGGGAAGAACTTCCCAGAACAAGGTTGTGGTATTTCCCGGTGACTTCAGAAAAAAAGGAGATTACGTCAATGTGCTTGTTGAGAAATACACATCAGCAACTCTTACAGGTAATATCATTTAAAGGAATATTCTGAGGATTTTTAACTATTTTGAATTAACTTGCAGTAATTAACCGGGTCAGGCTTTGCCGGTATGAAAAGGCAAAACTGCAGTTTGTCGTAAACAGATTATAAATCAAAAATATATAATATATCACTCATGAAGACATTAATAAACAGGCTTCCTGTTTACAGGTTGTTGTTGATGGCCTTGTTGTCAATGTCCGTCATACAGGGGCTTGAGGGACAGAAAAAGGCTAAAAGATTCTTTGTCACCGGTATTGTTACAGATTCCAGGGGAACACCTGCTGAAGGTGCAATAATACTTGTTGACAATAAATCAACTGACAGGCTAAGTGATAAAAATGGATTTTTCAGGATTAAAGTAAAGTCTGATGCAAAAGTCATAACAGCCTTGCACAGCCTGGCCGGCCTGGGCGAAGCAGTGATAGACGGTGAAAACGTGCTCGGGATAGAGCTTGGCGGTGTAATAGGACCTCCGCGGCCGGAAACCCGGAAAAGTTCAGAGGAGCAGATAGACATAGGCTATGGCACGGTAGACAAGCAAAAACTCATTACACCCGTCACGAGTGTAAGTGATATCAGCTCCAAATATGCATCCTACAACAATATTTATGATGTATTGAAAGGTACCGTACCCGGAGTTCAGGTCAAAGACAATAAAATTACCATCGGCGGACCTTCATCCTTTAACCTGAGCAGCGAACCCCTTTTCATTGTGGACGGGATGGAGGTTTCTACAATTGATGACATACAGCCTGTCATGATAGAATCCATTCAGGTACTGAAGGGTCCGTCCGCATCAATTTACGGGGTAAAGGCTGCCAACGGGGTTATCCTGATAAGGCTGACCGGCACTAAAAAAAGACGATAGCTTTATTCCCGGCCCTGCTTTTTCCTGCCGGTCTCTATCATCAGTTCCTTAAGCTGTATTTCCGACACCGGGGCCGGTGTGTCGAGCATCACATCCCTTCCGGAATTATTTTTCGGAAAAGCAATAAAATCCCGGATTGAATCCTGTCCCCCGAACAAGGCAACGAGCCTGTCAAATCCAAATGCTATCCCGCCGTGAGGCGGAGCACCATAGCGGAAAGCTTCAGTAATAAACCCGAATTGCTCTGTCACTTCTTCCTCAGTAAAGCCGAGTGTTTTAAACATAAGCTTCTGAAGGGAGGCATCATGTATCCTTACAGATCCACCGCCTGTCTCAACACCGTTTATAACCAGGTCATATGCATCGGCCTTTACCGCTGACGGATCCGTTTCCATAAGCTGAATATCCCCGGGTATTGGAGAAGTGAAGGGATGATGCATGGCATAGAAGCGCTTTTCCTCCTCATCCCATTCAAATAAGGGAAAGTCAACAACCCACAGGGGCATGAATACATCTTTCTTCCTTAAATTCAGCCTGCTTCCCATTTCAAGCCTGAGTCCGGACAATGCAGGAAGAATTTTATCCCTGTCACCAAACAGCAATAATACCAGGTCTCCCCTGTGTGACTGCATTTTTTCCACCCATAACATAAGATCTTCCGCAGAATAGAACTTGTCAGCAGATGATCTGAGTGTACCGTCCGTTCCGTATTTCAACCAGACCAGTCCCGGTGCACCGCTTTGTGGTCTCCTTACAAAATCTGTCAGCTCATCCAGCTGTTTTCTCGAAAATCCGGAACATCCGGGAATATTTACAGCACCAATATATTCGGAATTGTCAAAAAGCGGAAAGCCGTGCCCTTTCACAATTGCGGTCAGATCCCGGATTTCCATTCCGAAACGCAGATCAGGCTTGTCGGTACCATATGACTCCATTGCCTCATCATAGGTCATTCGCCTGAAGGGCTCACTGAATTCAATACCCTTCACGCTTTTGAACAGGTGCCTGATAAGCCCTTCAAAGGTATCCAGGATATCATCCCTGGTCACAAATGACATTTCACAGTCTATCTGGGTAAATTCCGGCTGACGGTCAGCTCTCAGGTCTTCATCCCGGAAACATCGTACAATCTGGAAATAGCGGTCAAATCCCGAAACCATCAGCAGCTGCTTAAGGGTCTGCGGTGACTGGGGAAGTGCATAAAAGCTGCCCGGCTGCATACGGCTCGGAACTATAAAATCACGTGCCCCTTCCGGGGTCGACCTGATAAGAAAAGGTGTTTCAATTTCAATAAAACCTGCTGAATCCATATAGTTACGAACCTCCCGGGCCATCCTGTGACGCAGTATCATATTATCCCTGACGGAAGGCCTGCGAAGGTCAAGGTAACGGTATTTCATTCTCAGTTCATCACCCCCGTCCGTGTCTTCTTCAATTGTAAACGGAGGCAGTTCACTCGGGTTCAGCACAAGCAGCTGAGCAACATCAATCTCTATCTCCCCGGTCGGTATTTTGAGATTTTTATTACTTCTTTCCCGGACTGTCCCCCTGGCCTGAACCACGAATTCCCGCCCCAGCTTCCTGGCCTGTGTACACAAGCCGGGGTTGGTCTCCATGTTGAAAACCAACTGCGTTATTCCATAACGGTCACGCAGATCAATAAATGTCATTCCTCCCAGATCTCTCGAGATCTGGATCCATCCGCATAAAATAACCTCTTTCCCGGTATCCCCGGTGCGAAGCTCCCCGCATGTATGTGTCCGGTACATAACTGACCCTTTAAAAATCGCATCAAAAATAAGAAAATTTGAGCATTGACTGAATTTTAATATTTTTATTAATTATACCGGACAATACCGGGATTGGCAGACCATAAGGATATCAGACAAATGAAGGTAAACACACATGAATATTATATGAAGGCTGCACTTGAAGAGGCCCGGAAAGCCTTTGACAGGGACGAGGTACCCGTGGGAGCCGTGGTTGTATGCAATGGAATCATTGTAGCCCGTGCGCATAATCTCAATGAGACACTCCGGGACCCCACTGCCCATGCAGAAATGCAGGCAATAACAGCTGCCGCGAACTGGCTGGGCGGGAAATATCTCACGGACTGCACTGTCTATGTAAGCCTCGAACCATGTGCCATGTGTGCTGCCGCACTGGGCTGGAGCCGGGCAGGGAGACTGGTCTATGGTGCACCGGACGACAAAAAAGGATATTCACTGATACCAGGCAGTCTGCTTCATCCCAGGACGAAGGTGACGGGCGGAATTCTTGAAAAGGAATGCCGGGAAATTATGCTGAGGTTCTTTAAGAAAAAAAGATTAAGTTTATAAAAAAATAGTGCGGAATGACATTCGATAATACAAAACAGATCATCAGTATCCGGTTAAAACTTTTCTTCGCGACTGTCCTGATCCTGGCGTACCTGGCCGTTGCTTACATAGGAAAAATTATAAAATTCCCTGTTCTCGGACTCAGCGATACTGCATGGACAATCATTCTTGTTTCTGTTTATCTGCTTATCTTCTTCATTCCGATGATACTTAACTACCAGTTTATTTACTACTCCGATGACGATGAGAATATTGTCCTCAGGTATTTCAATGCCGGCATGGGAGGAGGTAAAAAAAACTCAATCCGGATCAACAAAAGCACTTTTGCAGGTTATAAAACCGAATCCGGATTTTTCGGTCTTAAACAAAGTATAATACTTTTTCAAAAAGTCTCGCAGGAAATGGCCAAATACCCGCCGGTTCATCTTAGTGCACTGAACAGGGAACAGAAAAGGAAACTTTTCAGAGCTCTTGATTTACTTCTTCCCGGATCCTGACAAACCGAACTCAGGATTTTTTTTAATTTTGCCGCCTTCAGGCTTGTTGCCCGATAGTTTAATGATATACCAAAACAAAAAATTAATTAAACAACCATTACAATGAATGTTGATAAAATAATGAATGACCTCGAAAAGAAACATCCCGGCGAGGTTGAATATCTTCAGGCAGTCAGAGAGGTACTGGAATCGATAGAGGATATTTACAATGAAAATCCCCAGTTCCGGTCAGCCAATATTATTGAACGGCTTATTGAACCCGATCGTGTACTTATTTTCAAGGTGCCATGGACTGATGATGAAGGAAATGTAAGAGTGAATCTTGGATACAGGATACAGTTCAACTGCGCAATAGGACCCTATAAGGGAGGTCTCCGCTTCCACCAGAGTGTGAATCAGTCTATTCTTAAATTTCTTGGATTTGAACAGATCTTTAAAAACGCGCTGACTTCCCTGCCCCTGGGTGCCGGCAAAGGTGGTTCCGATTTCAGTCCGAAAGGAAAATCCAATGCGGAAGTGATGAGATTCTGCCAGTCATTCATGCTGGAACTCTGGAAATATATCGGTCCCGAAACAGATGTGCCTGCAGGCGACATAGGTGTCAGCGGACGGGAAATAGGTTATCTGTATGGTATGTACAAAAGACTTAAAGGTGCTCATACCGGTGTCCTCACAGGCAAAGGACTGAACTGGGGCGGCTCACTGATAAGACCCGAAGCAACAGGATTCGGCGCCATCTATTTTGTTCAGGAAATGCTGGCAATAAAAAAAGATACTATCAAAGGCAAAACCATTTCCATATCCGGTTTTGGAAACGTGGCCTGGGGTGTCGCCCTTAAGGCAACACAACTGGGAGCAAAAGTTGTTACCATTTCAGGTCCCGATGGTTATGTTTATGACCCTGAAGGACTCTCGGACAGGAAAATCGAATATATGCTCGAACTTCGTGCCTCAAACCAGGATATAGTCAGACCATATGCCGAAGAGTTCGCGGGTGCTGAGTTCCATGCAGGCAGAAAGCCCTGGGAGGTAAAGGTTGATATTGCCCTGCCATGCGCAACCCAGAATGAACTTAACGCTGAGGACGCTAAAAAACTTGTGGGAAACGGGGTGATGATGGTTGCCGAAGTCTCAAACATGGGATGTACACCCGAAGCAATTGATGAGTTTTATGCCAACGAAGTCATTTTTGCTCCCGGAAAGGCTGTCAACGCCGGCGGGGTAGCAACTTCCGGACTGGAAATGGCCCAGAATGCAATGAAAATGAGATGGACCCGTCATGAAGTAGATGAAAGGCTTCTCCAGATAATGCATAATATTCATGAACAATGTCTTAAATACGGCAGACGTGACGACGGCTTTATTGACTATGTAAAGGGTGCCAACATTTCAGGATTCCTGACAGTGGCAAACTCCATGCTGGATATGGGTATTGTCTGACATTCACATTATTATGCCATGCCCGAAAATCTCTCCCTGAAGCACAAAATAGCTCTTGGAATCATTCCGCGCATAGGCGATATAAATGCCAGAAAGCTCGTGTCACACCTGGGAAGTGTAGAGGCAGTGTTCAGTGAATCATACAGAAATCTGATCCGGATCCCGGGAATCGGCAGTGAGCTGGCCAAAAGTATTACAGAACGCTCATATCTTGAAAAGGCAGAGAAAGAAGCACTTCATGTCACAAAAAACAATATCAGGACATATTTTTATCTTGATGATGATTATCCCGGCCGTCTTCGTCAGTGTGAGGACTCCCCGGTGGTATTTTTCCTGAAAGGCAGATGTGATCTCGACTCACCGAAAATCCTGAGTGTTGTCGGAACAAGAAATTCAAGCTCCCGCGGCAGGGAAATATGCAACAGGATCATAGAAGATCTCGCTGAGCACTTCCCTGACCTGATAATTGTAAGCGGACTTGCCTACGGTATTGATATTACATCCCATAAGGCAGCACTCGGCAATAATCTTCAGACAGTGGCAATTCTCGGACATGGCCTTGATACAGTTTATCCTTCCGTTCACAGGCCGGTGGCCGAGAAGATTGTAAAAAACGGGGGACTGATCAGTGATTTCCTGTCGGATGCCCTCCCCGAAAGGAATAATTTCATAAAAAGAAACAGAATAATAGCAGGGATTTCCGATGCAACACTTATCATTGAATCGGGAAAAAAGGGAGGTGCTCTCATAACTGCCGATATTGCAGGATCATACAACAGGGATGTGCTTGCTGTGCCCGGCCGGCCCGGCGACCAGTGGTCAGCAGGCTGCAACAGTCTTATTAAATACAACAGGGCTGCACTTGTTGAATCCGCGGAAGATGTGGAATATTTTCTCAACTGGCAGTATGAAAAGTCAACCGGCTCCCGGCAGAAGAAGCTCTTCCCGGAACTGGATGAAACGGAAAAATCCATATACGACCTTCTGTCGGCCGAATCCGAATTATCGATAGATTCAATATGCCGCTCCCTTAATATTCCCGTTTTCAAACTCTCCGCCATACTTCTGCAGATGGAACTGAAAGGTCTGGTAAAAAACTGTCCGGGAAACATCTATCGTATTGCTTTGTGATTTTTCCACTTGCCCTGGTATTTTTCTTAAATTGCAGTATTAAAAAATATGCATCGGTCCGCTTCGGCCGGGGAAAAGCTGAAAACACCATGCTCAACCGGGAATTTGTCTGATGAAACTTATTGACACACATACTCATCTGTATCTGCCTGCTTTCAGCAGCGACAGGGATGAAATGATCAGCAGGTCAACAGATAAAGGAGTAATCAAACTCCTTATGCCCAATATTGACATTCATTCGCTTGAGCCTATGCTTAAGGCAGCTGATAAATACCGGGGAATATGCTTCCCTATGATGGGGCTGCATCCGACATCAGTCGGGGATGATTACAGGGCTCAGCTTGACCGGATGGAAAAAATCCTGCCACAGCACGAATTCATTGCCATAGGTGAAATCGGAATTGACCTGTACCATGACAAATCCAGATTTTCCGAACAGGCGGAAGCATTCAGAAGACAGCTGGACCTGGCAGTCAGTAACGCTCTTCCCGTGGTTATCCATTCCCGGAATTCCATTGATGAAGTATTGACCGTTCTGGAAGAATACAGCACTTCCGGTCTTAAAGGGGTTCTTCATGCTTATTCAGCCGGTACGGATCATGCGGCAAAAGCTGTCGGAATGGGTTTTTTGCTGGGTATCGGCGGACCATTAACCTATAAAAATTCCGGTCTTGGAGATGTTTGCAGGGAAATCGGACCGCAACATATTATACTTGAAACCGACTCTCCCTATCTGCCTCCTGTACCCCACAGAGGGAAACGCAACGAGAGTTCCTATATTCCCATTATAAACAGGAAGCTTGCAGAAGTACTCGGAATGAGTGAGGAAGAGACAGCTTCAATCACATTTGAAAATTCATGCAGACTTTTTAAACTCTTGCCGGATGACTGACAAAAGGAAAGAAACTTCGGTCCTGATAATCTATACCGGCGGAACGATCGGTATGGTCCATGATACGCAGACAGGCTCCCTGATCCCTATCGATTTCAAGCATATTACCGATCATGTACCGGTTATCGGCAATTACGGATTTGACCTGCAGTCTGTTTCCTTTGATCCGGTAAAGGATTCATCAAATATTGATCCTGACATATGGATCAGGCTGGCCGATATCATTGAAAAGAACTATGAGCTTTTCGACGGATTTGTAGTTTTGCACGGCACCGATACAATGGCTTATTCCGCATCAGCTCTCAGCTATATGCTCGAAAACCTTTCAAAACCGGTTGTCTTCACCGGATCACAACTGCCGATCGGATTACCCAGAACCGATGGCAGGGAAAATCTCATCACCGCCATCGAGATTGCTGCTGCAAGAAAAAATGACAGTCCCCTGGTCCCTGAAGTATGTATCTATTTCGACAGCGAGCTTTCCCGGGGTAACCGCACTACCAAGTTCAGCGCAGAACACTTTGATGCATTCGACTCCCCCAATTATCCCCTGCTTGCCGAAGCAGGCCTTCATATTATATACAATACCAATAGTATCCGTTACCCTGAAAAAATCAGGAAGCTTAAAGTTCACAGGAAGTTTGACAATAATGTTGCAATTCTCAAACTTTTCCCGGGCCTTAACAGGAATTTTGTAAAGGCTGTTACAACTACTGCGGGTTTAAAAGGTCTGATAATCGAAACCTTTGGCTCGGGAAATGCCCCGACATATAAATGGTTTCTGGATGACCTCAAGGAGTTTATACACAAGGGAGGAATAATACTCAATGTCACACAATGCCATGGCGGAAGTGTTGAAATGGGTTTGTACGAAACCAGCCGGGAAATGCTGGCAGCAGGTGTTATAAGCGGAAAAGACATCACATCGGAAGCATCCGTAACCAAGCTGATGCTCCTTCTGGGCTGTCACTCCTC
>JAAYKX010000033.1 GCA_012522155.1 Bacteroidales bacterium | reverse complement strand
GGGCTCCGGCTATTTCCGAAGCGACAGCTTCGGGTACTGCCTGAAGCAGGCAGGCGCTAATTCCGCTGAGGACCGGACAGGAAAAGGATGTGCCGCTTGCCCCGGATACTGAACCCGGCGATACCTGAACCGGTACGTTTACCCCCATTGCGGAAAGGTCGGGTTTTATTCTTCCGTCGGCTGAAGGGCCTGCTGAGGAAAATGCCGATATTATCCTGTCCCGGTCGACTGCAGCCACCGATATCACGCTGTCGCCGTCGGAAGGTGCAAGGATCTTCTTCCAGGCTTTGTTTCTCTCATTCCCGGCACTGCTGAAGACCAGAATGCCTTTGGAGGCTGCGATTGCGGCTGCCCTTGTTATAAAGGCAGAGTTTCCGTCAAGATCACTGAACTTGTAGTCAAGGGAAGGATCATCGAAAAGACCATATCCCAGGGATGATGTTATTATGTCTGCGCCGGCACTGTCAGCATATTCAGCGGCAGCAGCCCAGTAATCCTCCTCTGCCGGAAATTCATCGGAAACATCCTCTGTCCGGAAAAGCATATAGTCTGCACCCGTTGCCGTTCCCTGCAGCATTCCCTCCAGTTTTCCGGCAAGTATTGACAATACGGCGGTTCCGTGTGTGTGATGATCGTATGTGAATTCATCCCCGCTTACAAAGTCCCGTACTGCCCTGATACCATTCCGTTGGCGGAGATGTTCAAGGGAAGGTACCTGATCCGTGTATCTGAAGCCGCCGTCATTGACTGCGATAAGGATCCCTTTGCCGTCATAGCCCATGTTTTGTAAAAGGTTTCCGTTGATCATTCCGAGAGGATGGTCATACGGAGCAAAACCGTATTGATCTGCAGAGAAATCCAGCTTGTCGGCAAAGCTGCTTTTTCCGGCCGGGTACTTGACAGCCCTTACTTCCTTTACAAAGGGCAGACCAGTGATAAGACCGGTGTTTAAGGCTACGGGGGATTTGAAAAGTGCCGTATTCATCCATTTTGACGTGCAATGCAATGTCAGACCCCTTTCTTCAATACTGTTGAGATAGTTGCGGTAAACAGGAAAATCCCGGAAATCGGGAAATTCTATGCCTGCCCTGATCCTTCTGTTTATTGCCCGTTCAGACAGCAGTTCGTAAGGATCTGTTATGGAGCTTTCCGGACCTTTATCGGTAAACCAGACCCTGTAGAAATATTTGTATGAATTATCCTGTCCCCTCAGAAGCGATGCTGAAAACAATAATATAATGGCAGGAATTCTTTTCAATTTGATTCGGAATGCTTGGCTGTTTCAATTTTTATCTGATCTCTCCGGTATTTTGCGGATCAGTTATTTTCCCACGGTTCTTTTCCATATTATCAATTATCTCAGCGGCATCAATATCCATCTGGCGGTCCTTTGTCATACCCAGCATGTAATTCATTTCATACCTTATTGTTCCGTCTTCATTGTATATGGTCCATCTGCCTTCACGGAGATTATTTTTATATTCTCCGCTTATTTCCGGTTTTCCGTTTTCGTACCATACTTCAAATTTTCCGTTGAGCATGCCGTCGGAATAATTTGATTTCAGGAATATCCGGCCACTTGCATAATATTGCAGCCATTCGCCTTCCTTTTTGTCATTTTTGTAAACTACTTTTTCGGCTAAACTGCTGTCACTATAGAATTTGAGGGACAGACCGTTTTTTTTGTTTTCTGAATATTCTTCCTCATTGATGAGATAACCCGGGACAGAGGATGAGTAGAATTTCCATTTGCCCTCTTTCATCCGGTCAACATATTTACCGCTGGCAGCGATTGAGCCGTCAGGGTAATAGATGGTTGCCTCGGCCTCCCTGCCCTTGCCGGAGAATATCATTACCGAGTTGATAACCTGACTCTCATAGTAGCGCTTCAATTCACCTTCCGGATAGTCATCCCTGAAAAAACCCTTGTACAGGACATTCCCGTTTGGGTACCTGCCTGTCCAGTGACCCTGTCTTCTGCCTTCAGTATCAGTTTTGTTAAGACTGGTATCAGCCTGACCGTTCAAAAGCTGGGCGCTTACTAATAGCGTTATGATTGTGAATAACTTAAGATGCATATAAAAGAAACGGAAATTCTACTGTAAAAGTACAAAATTTGAAGGTCTGAAAGAAATTGAAGGTCTGAAAGAAAATAATAAAGTGCGGGAGAGTAAAAAAGTTTTACTCTCCCGCACTCATTGTTTAACAGTGATCTGAAAAATACTTATCAGTCAATCTCTTCGAAATCCACGTCTGTCACTTCGTCGTTACCGGGTTTACTGTCTCCTCCGCCGTGAGGCTGACCGCCCGTATGTTCGTGTCCCTGCTGTGAAGGGTCACCGGGTGCCGTACCCTGGGCAGTTTTGTACATTTCTTCCGATGCAGTCTGCCAGACAGCATTCAGGCTTGCAAGTGCCGTATCTATTGCGCTTATATCCTGGCTTTTATGAGCCTCTTTCAGTTTTTCAAGGGCATTTTCAATTTCAGCTTTTTTATCAGAAGGAAGTTTGTCACCAAACTCTTTAAGCTGTTTTTCGGTGCTGAATATCATGCTGTCAGCCGCATTGATCTTGTCAATTTTTTCCCTCGCTTTAGCATCAGCTTCCTCATTGGCTTTTGCCTCTTCACGCATTCTCCTGATTTCATCATCGCTGAGCCCGGAGGAAGCTTCAATCCTTATCCTTTGTTCTTTTCCTGTTCCGCGGTCTTTTGCAGCAACATGAAGGATCCCGTTTGCGTCAATATCGAAAGTGACTTCTATCTGTGGGATGCCCCTGGGGGCAGGCGGGATTCCGTCGAGATGGAATCTTCCTATTGTTTTGTTTCCTGTTGCCATTGGTCTTTCGCCCTGCAGTACATGTATTTCAACAGATGGCTGATTATCGGCTGCAGTTGTAAAGACTTCCATCTTTTTGGTAGGTATTGTGGTGTTGGAATCAATGAGTTTTGTCATAACACCTCCCATGGTTTCAATTCCCAGGGAAAGAGGAGTGACATCAAGGAGAAGCACATCCTTTACCTCACCTGTGAGGACACCACCCTGTATTGCAG
>JAAYKX010000280.1 GCA_012522155.1 Bacteroidales bacterium | reverse complement strand
ATGAGCCGGTTGACTGCGCTTCAACGACTTCGCCGTTTACTTTTACCTTTCCTGAAGGTGCCAGCCGTCCCAGGGTTATTCCTGTATCACCCGGAGTGATTTTTTCTGAGTTGATATTCTCTATCTTCCCGTCGACGAGGGTGTCGAGAACCATTACCTTGCCTGTCTTTGACCTGAAGAAGCGGAATATCAGCAGGGGTGCGGCAATGAGCACAAAGGCCAGGGTGATGAACCCCGGGAGAGTGCCGTAGTGGACAAATGACATATAGACGGCTCCGCCCAACAGTGCCAGTCCGCCAATACCTGCAACAGTAACTCCGGGAATAACAGTGAACTCAAGGAGCAGCAGCAGTAATCCCAAAAGGATCAGGAGAATAATGGCAAAGATAGTCATGGCTGTGAATTGATTGTTACACTTAAATCTTTAAGCACCATCGCTTCCTTCATCTTTTCAATATCTTTGTATGTTCCCTTGCGAACATCGCAACTGCCCTTGTGATGGGTTATCAATGCACATTGAACGGCCTGCTCGAAATGGTGGGCACACACTTCCATAAGTGCGTTGATAACATATTCAAAACTATGAATGTCATCGTTATGCAGTATCAGTAAATATTTACCTTCAGGAAAATTTTCCTGTCCGCCTTGTCTCTTTTTGCGGGTCTGTTTGTTTGTCATCTGCCTGCTTCTATTTCTTTTGCATGTTCCAAAGTTATTCTTTTTCCTTGAAAATACGGTACAACTTGTGCATCTTTAATTCCTTCCTGTCTCACCTGGTCACGCATTGTCATCGCATCCTCAAGGTTTGTAAGGTTTCCGGTGGTATAGACAACCACTCCCTCCTCATCGGTATAGTTATCTATCCGGCGCAGCATCTCAAGCTTATTGTAGAGTCTTCTGATATGTGAGGGAACGCCCCTGCTGTAAGCACCTATCTGTATTTTGTAGACCTGTTCGGGAGCTTGCTGTCTGCCGTGACTGATATCGGGAGTCAAAAGCAGTTCGGAGGGGTCGATTATTATTATAGGCTCATCATTCCTGGTGTCGGTTGCCATAGCGTCTGAATAACTGCCCTCTTTTAATGCTCTTATCTTATTGAGCTCTAACATGAAATTATTCAGTTCTGTCTTATCGGCCGACTGCCAGTATTCGTTCTCTGCTTCCCTGCAGCCCCGGCGCAGCTGACGGACAATGTCCTGCATTCCGTAGGTCTCATTTTCGAGCGACAAGATCTCCTGTCCGATGGTTTTTTTCATATTTTCATCGTCTGACTGCCTGTACTCTTTACGCAGCATCTCTGCCTGCTCTAAATTTTTATTCAGCTTTTTCTGCATCGCATGATACTGTTCAAATAGCTCTTTCCCCTTATCTGTCATGAAGTGTGATGTATGCAGGTAGGTGATCGAACTGTTAATCTGGAACTCTATGAACTCTCCTTCGGGAAGTGCTACTGTGGGTTTGACACCCGGCAGGTCGGGCAGTGCCCTTCGTGAAATTCCCAGCTGGCTCTCTTTTTTTTTCGCCTGACTGGCTGAGGGTGGTTCCGGCTGCTCTGTGGTGGAGGGCTCGTCAGTGAATTCAGTTTGCTCCATGGTGGAGGACTTATCAGTGGTTTCAGACTGCTCTGCGATAGAGGACTTGTCAGTGATTTCGGACTGCTCTGCGATAGAGGACTTGTCAGTGATCCCGGACTGCACTCCAGGGGTATCCTGGGCTGATATTTCCTTCTGTGGGTCTGTGAAAGCTTTGTCTGTTGTCCCCTGCCGCTCCCCTGTGTCAGCCTGGCCTGATAATTCCTGCAGTCCGGCTTCGGCGGCATCGTCAGTGATCTCCTCATCATCATCTGGGACGGCTGTCTGGTCCACATTAGTATCTGTTTGTCCGGAAGGCCAGGTAACAAGTGCCTGCTCTTCTGCAGTGCCTGGCTGCGGTGGTTCGGAGTGAACGGCCTGTTCCGGTTCTGAAGCAGAATAAGATGAGTTCTGTTCCGTGCCTGCTGTTGTGCCGGTGATGCCACCTTCAGTGTATGATGATTCGAAGGGATTTACCTTGTCGTAGCACTGCTGTATCTTCTCGTTGATCTTCAGTTCCTGCTGTTCATTCTCCGGAACGCTGATCCTGAACTGGTTATAGAATTTGAGGGCTTGCTCCCAGTCACCCGATGCATGATATTGAATGCCCAGGTAGTAATTTATCCTGTGTGGGGTTACGGTCTTGCCAGCTTTTAAAAGGTAGTTAAGGTCAGCTTCTGAGAAGTTGCCGTTCTCTGTCCGGCAGGCTCCGTAGTAATAGTTCAGCATGGTGTTGTCAGGATCTTCGTTCAGCAGAATCCTGAATAGTTTTTCCGCTTCTTCATAATCCTCCCTGTCAAAAAGCCTTAGTGCTGCTACGGCAGCGACTTCCTGTCCGGTAGCCTGCAAAAAGACCATGGCCAGGTTTATTATAATTAAGATGGATGTCATGACTATGTTTCTCTTGCTGATCATTTAATCACTTTTTTTTTGAACTCTGAAAGCTCATGTTTGTTTCATTTGTAATAATGTGTTCCGGTTTATTCCGGAGATCCCGCATGATGTTCTATGTGTCATAAAATTTATTTCGCTCTTTTGAATAATTGTAAAATTACAAAAATTGTGCTAAGCTTTATTAATAAGCAAGAGAACTTTTTTTGCCGGCCGGTATTTTGCTGTTGTCTGATCGTTAAAAAGCTATTTTCATTTTCAATCAATTGCCGGTATCAGCCGGATTTATTATTTATTAACGTATATTTGTCTAATTGGAAAAATAAATTTTAAACAGATGAATTTACCAAAAACAGGTGAAAAAGCCCCCGATTTTAAAGGAATCAATCAGAATGGTTCTGTAATCAGTTTAAGCGATTTCAGGGGAAAAAAGTTGATATTGTATTTTTATCCGAAGGACAATACTCCCGGATGTACAGCTGAAGCGTGTAACCTGAACGATAATTATTCTGCCTGGATAGATAAAGGATATGAAGTGGTGGGTGTAAGTCCTGACAGCACGGATTCACACAAGAAATTCAGTGAAAAATTCGGATTGAAGTTTAACCTTATAGCCGACACTGAGAAGAAGATACTTCAGGATTATGGTGTATGGGGAGAGAAGAGTATGTATGGGAAAAAGTACTTTGGCGTGATGCGGACAACCTTCATAATTGATGAGCAGGGAGTTATTACGGAGGTGCTGACAAAAGTAAATACAAAAAACCATACCGGCCAGATAATGGAAACCTTAAATATTTAACCTTTTCAAAACATGACAAAAGAAGAAAAAGCACAAATTAACAAAGAGAAGCTTAAAGCCCTGCAACTGACCATGGATAAGATCGAAAAGAGCTATGGTAAAGGATCTATAATGCGGTTGGGCGACAAGCCTGTGGACGATGTGGCCGCTATATCCAGCGGCTCAATTTCACTTGATGTAGCCCTGGGTGTGGGCGGTTATCCGAAGGGAAGAGTGGTGGAGATCTACGGCCCCGAATCATCGGGTAAGACAACCCTGGCAATTCATGCAATTGCTGAAGCCCAGAAGGCAGGCGGTATTGCAGCTATTATAGATGCTGAACATGCCTTTGATCCTTATTATGCAAAAAAATTAGGTGTTAACATTGAGGAACTGCTTATCTCCCAGCCGGATAACGGGGAGCAGGCTCTTGAAATAGTGGATAACCTGGTGCGCTCAGGGGCAATAGATATTATCGTTATTGACTCGGTGGCTGCCCTTACTCCTAAGGCTGAACTGGAGGGGGAGATGGGCGACTCGAGAATGGGACTGCAGGCCAGGCTTATGTCGCAGGCGCTGCGTAAGCTGACTGCCAATATAAGTAAGACGAAGACCTGCTGTGTGTTTATTAACCAGCTGAGGGAAAAGATTGGTATTATGTTTGGTAATCCAGAGACTACCACCGGCGGCAATGCCCTTAAGTTTTATGCATCCGTGAGGCTCGACATACGGAGGATCGGACAGATAAAAGATGGTGAAGAGGTGATGGGAAACAATGTGAGGGTGAAGGTGGTTAAGAATAAGGTGGCGCCGCCGTTCAGGAAGGCTGAGTTTGATATACTCTATGGTGAGGGTATCTCAAAATCCGGAGAGATCATAGACCTTGCCGTGCAGTTTAATATCGTCAGGAAGAGCGGATCGTGGTTCAGCTATGGCGACACGAAGCTGGGACAGGGAAGGGAGACGGTACGATCACTGATAATTGATAACCCTGAACTGGCAGGTGAGCTTGAGGTCAAAATACTGCAGGCAATTTCCGGTAAATCTGTTACGGCCTGAATCATTAATTTTTTCTGCTATGCCCTGAACAGGGAGTGAATGATTTGTTCATTGCCGGAGACCGTCTGCTGAAGCAGACGGCAATGGATAAGGCTCTGATAAAGGAAGCCAGCCAGCCAGCTCAGAAAATAGCAGTCAGCCGGCTCATAGAATAGCAGCTTGCCGGCACAGAAAATAGCAGTCAGCCGGCTCATAGAATAGCAGCCTGCCTGTTCAGAAAATAGCAGCCTGCCGGCACAGAAAATAGCAGTCAGCCTGTTCAGAAAATAGCAGCCTGCCTGTTCAGAGCTTTATCCCTTGCCGTTCGCTTCAGCGAGCGGAAACCAGGAGCAGCAACCAATACCAGGCAGTCATTAGTTCATTGAATTATTCATTTTCATAACAAGGATAAAGCCTGATTTTGCAGTGAGTAGTTCATTGCTTATCCATTGCTGATAACAAATGATGATGCAACAATTCTGTGGTTATTGGCTCAATGTATTATTCATTATGGGAAATATATAATGAAACAACTATACAGCAGCCAGCCTGTTCAGAGCTTTATCCCTTGCCGTTCGCTTCAGCGAACGAATGCATAAAAATGCAGGGAATTTATAAAATAGCAATTCCCTTTAAAGCCGCCGGCTGAAGCCGCCGGCAATTGCTAAGGCTCTGATAAAGGCAGCCCGATAGTTAACACCCTTATCCCTTGCCGTTCGCTTCAGCGAACGGATTAAATAGGAT
>JAAYKX010000279.1 GCA_012522155.1 Bacteroidales bacterium | reverse complement strand
TCCCTTGCTATTGACAGTGGTGTGCTTCTGGGAAAAGTAAAAATATTCGGCATATCCCCCGGCCCCACATTCGTTCTCTTCACCGGTCTCCTTATCGGACACCTTGGCTTCACGGTCAACAGGGAGGTTTCGGATTTTATCCGGGAGTTCGGACTTATCCTTTTTATTTATTCTATCGGAATACAGGTCGGTCCCGGTTTTTTCTCCTCCTTCAGAAAGGGTGGCATGCAGCTGAACCTGATGGCAGCAGGTGTGGTATTTTTGGGAGTGGCTGTAACCATCTCACTGTATTATTTGCTTGGTGAAAGGATACCGATGCCGATGCTGGTGGGTATAATGTCGGGAGCAATAACTAACACACCCGGGCTCGGTGCAGCACAGGAAGCCCTCCTCCAGGCATATGACGCCGGACAGATTGCCGAAATACCCCGGATTGCCCTTGGATATGCGGCAGCCTATCCCCTGGGTGTGATCGGAATAATCATGTCAATAATACTGATAAGAGTACTTTTTCGTGTCAATCTTGAAAATGAGAAAAGAAAACTGGAAGCAGAAAAAGAATCATCCTATGACAAACTCGAAATATTCACTCTCAGACTGACCAACAAGGCTGTCAGCGGCAGGGAGCTGCATGATATAAATAAACTTATCGGACGGAATTTCGTCGTCTCCCGCCTCAAGCGTGATAATATATTTTCCGTGCCAAAAACCAATACCGTACTGCTTGAAGGAGATATAGTGCTGGTTGTTGCGGGCATTGCAGACGTTGAACCGATAACGGCATTCCTGGGAGAGGCGGCTGAAACCGACTGGAAAGTTTCCGAACCGGCCCTGGAATCCCGGCGTATTATATTAAGCCGGAGTGAAATTAATGGCAAAACACTGGGATCACTCAGACTGCGAACCATATACGGTGTAAATGTTACCCGGGTCAACCGTTCAGGCGTTGACCTGCTTGGCTCTGCCGAACTGGTCCTTCAGGTCGGGGATGCCGTAACCGTTGTCGGCGAAATCGAAGCACTCGAAAAAGTGGAACAATTCCTGGGAAATACCCTGAAACGGCTGAATGAACCTCATATTTATACCATTTTTATCGGTATATTTTTTGGAATTATTTTTGGCAGTATTCCCTTTTATATTCCGGGAATTCCCATGCCGGTCAAACTGGGCCTGGCAGGCGGTCCCCTCATCGTATCAATCCTTATCGGCCGCTTCGGATATAAATTCCGGCTGGTGACCTATACCACGCAGAGTGCAAACCTCATGCTGAGAGAAATAGGTATTACATTATTTCTTGCCAGCGTGGGAATTGCTTCGGGAGAACAATTTGCAGAAACAGTATTTTCAATTGACGGCCTTATATGGGTTGGAGCAGGCTTTCTGATAACAACCCTCCCGCTGATCATAATGGGAACCATAGGCATAAAATTTCTCAGGCTCAATTATTTCTCACTGGCAGGACTCATGGCAGGCAGCACAACAGATCCTCCTGCACTGGCATACGCCGGTTCACTGGCCGGCAATGACGAACCTGCAATAAGCTATTCAACAGTTTATCCCTTAACCATGTTCCTCCGTGTTTTCATGGCCCAGATCATTATACTCCTGTTTTTATAAAACTGAATATGGCTGCCGCATCATCAAATTTCAAAAGTCTGAAGCCAATTTCTCCCTCATGCAGTAAGAAGATATACAATTCTGAAGCAGAAGCGGAAGAAATGATCCGGTATATCAGGGAAACCCGTTTTACAAGGAACCTGCGGGCCTACAGGTGTCAGGTATGCGGATGCTGGCATATCACAAGCAGATCAGAATGACCTGGCCGGGGCCGCTGCCGCGGCCAGCCCGGAGACACTTGCCTGCATGCTGACGCGGCACTTGGCTGCACACTGACGCGGCACTTGGCTGCATACTGTCCCGCTACTCACTTGTAAGCTGACTCAGCAATAGCCTGATATTTTTTCATGATAAGCACCCTCCTGGGTTTCAGGGTCTGGGAAAGCATACCGTTTTCCACTGACCAGTCATCAGTGACATAAAAACTCTTCTTGATAATTTCAAAATCAGAAAGTGTCTTATTCACACCGGCCACTTCCCTGTTAAGCATTTCAATAACCTTCTTATTGCTTATCATTTTATCGTCATCATTATCACTGTGTATGTCATTCTTCCTGCACCATTCACGGACATTCTTCATATCCGGGATGATAATGGCAGAGGCATACTTCTGGTTTTCCCCGAAAACCAGACAGTTATCGATGAAAGAAGACTCCCGGAGCCTGTTCTCTATCATCTGTGGTGCTATATATTTGCCGGATGAAAGTTTAAAGATCTCTTTTTTACGGTCAGTGATCATCAGGTATTTTTCGTCTTTCAAATAGCCTATGTCTCCCGTATGCAGCCAGCCTTCCCCGTCAATAATCTCCCGGGTAGCCTTCTCATCCTTGTAATAGCCCTTCATCACATGAGGTCCCTTTACAAGTATTTCACCATCAGAGGCAATTTTAAGCTCCGTGCCGTCAAGAGCTGTCCCGTTGGTGCCAAGCTCATTATCAGCCGGTGAATTAACGGTGATCACCGGAGAAGTTTCAGTCATACCGTAACCCTGGTAGAGATAAAGTCTGGCAGCTGTAAACAAACGAATTATGTTTGGGCGTATTGCAGCTCCTCCCGATACCACCCACATTTCATGACCACCCAGATTGTCACGCCATTTCCTGTAAACAAGCCGGTCAGCCAGTTTATGCCTTAAACGGTAAATAAAGCTTTTCTTCCTGTTATCGTAGCTGTTTGCAAAATTCCATGCCCACCGGTAAATAATTCTTTTAAACCCTTTCAGCTTCTTCCCGGCATCCTCCAGCCTGGAATACATCATCTCAAGCACCCTTGGCACAGCGCAAAAACCATCACTGTGACAGCTTGCCAGATCCCTGGCAATGGTTGACAGGCTCTCGGCATAATAAGTACTGATGCCAAGCTGCTGAAATTCATAATTCATGGTCCTTTCATAAGCGTGGCAGAGAGGAAGAAAGCTAAGCATCCTGTGCTGAGAGCCGGCAGTCTGCCGGATGGCATGGCCGTTGGCATTGAAGGTAAGGTTACGGTGACTCAGCATAACCCCTTTCGGCTCACCGGTCGTTCCGGAAGTGTAAATAATGGTTGCCACATCATCAGGCGAAATATCCTCCTTATTCCTTTCTATAAGGGAATCATTCTTCATCCGGTTCTCCTTACCGAGAGCAACCAGGTCGTCAAAACTGAATCCGGGACCGGGATCGG
>JAAYKX010000032.1 GCA_012522155.1 Bacteroidales bacterium | reverse complement strand
GTCAGTTCAATCACCATGGTCTGAAAATTAATGAGGGCTTCAAGTCTTCCCTGGGAGATCTCAGCCTGGTATGGCGTATATGAAGTATACCATGAAGGATTCTCAAGAACATTCCTTATGATGACCGACAGGGAAGCCGTTCCGTAATAACCCTGCCCTATGAAGGACCGGTACAGCTTATTTCTTGAGCCAAGCTCCCTGAGATGTGCCAGATATTCATATTCATTCATGGCAGGCGGCAGATTCAGAGGTCCGGAAAGCCTTATGTCTGACGGAACTGTTTTATCCATAAGTTCATCCAGTGAATCAACACCGACAGTTTTCAGCATCTGAGGGATCTCATGGCCGCGCGGACCATTATGACGGTTTGCAAACATTTCGTGGGACATGATTTTAATTTTCAGTTTATATTATTTTCTTTTTATGCTATTCAATCTGCCTTGCAAAGCCTTTCATGAAGCGCTTCCGTAGTAATCCTGAAACATCCTCATATAGCCTGGTTCATCCTGCCTTTGTTCAAAGCTTTATTCAGGGGCTGAGGCACAGATCTGAAACATCAACACCTTTATACATGTAAAAGTTTCAATCTGACTCATGATTATTTCAAATAACATCTGAAAGTTACACAAAATAAGGATTGGTTTTGATCTCCTCTCCTATTGTACTTGATCCGTAATGCCCGGGATACACCGTTGTTTCTTCCGGCAGAGTGAATAATTTCTCTGTAATGCTTTTAATAAGTGAAGCATGCTTCCCTCCAGGAAGGTCCGTCCTTCCGATACTTCCTGCAAAAAGGGCATCTCCGGTAAATACCACTCCTTCCTTTTCACAATGAAAGGCCAGGCTGCCCGGGGAATGGCCGGGAACATGCAGGGCTTTCAGACTTACCGATCCGAACGGGATGATCTGACCGTCTTCCAGGAATCCTGCCGGAACGGGTGGTGTCTCCATGGTAAGACCGAAAAATTTTGCCTGCATGACGGCGCTTTTACGGTTCATCTCATCTTCGGCATGACAAAGTGTTCCGATTCCGTATTTCTCCAGGAAGCGTCCGTTGCCGAATATATGATCCAGATGGCAGTGCGTGTTAAGCAGGAGCCGTGGATCAAGATTCTTATCCGATATGAAATCGCTTAATATTTTGAATTCTTCATCACCATAGCATCCGCAGTCGATAACGGCACATATATTATCACTGTCTGCAAGTATATATGTATTTACATCGATGGGTGAAAAAACAAGTCTGTATATTTCCATTTCCTACAATTATTCTTTTACTATACCGGGCAGCATGGGAACAAAAAGGTAGCGGCCATGTGAGGAGTATTCATAGGAATCTTCCCCTGTCCGCCTTACCAGTGTCATACGCTGTGAAGAACTGTCACCCACAGGAGCCACCAGCCTGCCCCCCGTCTTCAGCTGCTTCAGAAGCTCTTCCGGCACTTCCTTTATGGCTGCAGTGATTATTATTCCGTCGTAGGGTCCGTATTGCGGCTTCCCCGCATAACCGTCGCCAAAAAAGGAATCAACGGAATAGCCCAGGGAAGCAAGGGTTTTCTGTGCCTTCAGAAATAATTCCCTGTACCTTTCAATAGTATAAACCTTTGCTCCCATCTCAGCCAGTATTG
>JAAYKX010000278.1 GCA_012522155.1 Bacteroidales bacterium | reverse complement strand
TTATCCTCAAATCCAAAATCCCGGGCCAGGAAATCCCTGAACCCATCCGGTCCCAGTGCAAGATCCGCCGAAGATCCGTCTTCCATGCCTATAGTCCATACAGTTTTTGAATCCCTGCTGCATGATAAAAGGCTGAACGATATAAATAATACGGGTAAAATAAATCTGGTCATTATCCTTTTTCATTATGATTATGTTTCCCTGTTACCGCGGTACATGCCTTCCTTTTCCCGGACCATACCCTTGCAGAAAGGTCCTTCCGGCCATTGCCAAATGATTCTCCATTTAGTTTTGCCGATTGAATGTATCTGTTTTTTTGAAACATTACTTGCTCTGCCAAATGGTCTTCTAACTAGTTTAGCCGAATGAATGTATCTGTTTTTTTTGAAATTTTGCAATATGTTCCTGGTTATTCCGGTTCCCGGATTGAACTGTTTCCGGTTCTGAATGATGCTTTTTCCGGTTCCATTCCTGCATACTTCGATAAAATCCGCGGATTCAGATCAAGTTTTGTTGTTATAAATTCAGGTCTGTTATATGATTTGAAAAAAGTATCATAGTGTGTGGGATTCTTCTGGGGGACAATAAACGGTTTCCCTGTTTCACCGGACGGGCTGAAATATGAAATCCATAATCGTGTAAAGAGTCCGTCTGAACGACGGCTTCCAAAAACTATCCAACGCCCGTTCGAAGTCCATGAGTGATAACTTTCCGCCTGATCGCTGTTTATATTCAGCTTCTCCATTTCACCATTTTCGGTATCAAGCATATATAGATCACTGTCTGAATGCCAGATTGTAAAATTACCGTACTGCGACATGCAAAAAAGAATATATCTCCCATCCGGTGAAACACCCGGGAAAGAAATACTCATACCGGTTCTGGCAGAGGAAAGAACAGTATCCGTCTCACCGAATTTCTGTGTCTCAGGATCAAAACTGATACGGAAAAGTCCGTATTTTCTCTCGTCATACTGGCTTACGGGCAACGCTTCCGCGCTGCAAAAATAAAGATAACGTCCATCAGGGGACCATGTGGGAAATGTTTCAAGCCGCCCCTCTGATGCTATTGATTCACATTGACTTACAGTGTTTGTTTCCGCATCAAACAAAATGAGATCGGACCGGGTATCAATTACTTCAATCTTCTTTTCGGGTGCTGCATGAAACAGCTGTGTAATATTATTTACAGAAAATGCAACAAATCTTCCGTCCGGATGCCAGGCAGGATAAACACCTGCTGAAAGAATTTCATCCGTTTTTGTGTCTGTTTTTTTTATTTCTCCGTTCCTGTAAATTATTGTTCCGGCCAGATTACCCCTCATGTGAAATAACATGGTCCGGCTGTCATTTCCTGAAAAAGAATGACAGTTCATACAATTGTTTCTGCTCAGGGAGTTAAGCATTACAGGTTTTTCATCAAAGTTTTCAAGACAACGCTGATAAATTCCCATTTTACTCCACATTTCAAATCCCGGGTCAATCAGCCTGTATACAACATAACTGTCAATGGGATCATCTGCCACATGATTGACTATAGTATTATATTTAA
>JAAYKX010000277.1 GCA_012522155.1 Bacteroidales bacterium | reverse complement strand
CGGTTCAGTTTATACAGAACAGTTGGGCGACGGCAATACATCAACGCAAAATATTGTAACCGGTGTTGGTCAAAACTGGGCGGATATTTATCAGACCAATGACAACAATACCGCTACACAATCTGCAACCGGAACCTATTTTTCCACACTGTATATTGAGCAGGAATCAAGTGTTGGAGGTATTGGCAATACTGCCGGACAAAACACTTCCGGAGATGACTCTTACCTCGACATTGGCCAGTTTGGCGATGGCAATAATGCATCACAAACCAATTCTTCTGAGGCAGGTACAGTAATTTCTTATCAGGAAGGAGATGGAAACTCATCCGCTCAAAGTATGAGTGGTGGCTCAAATTCTGGTCCCTATGAATATATTGAACAATTTGGAGATAACAACACTGCGACACAAACGCAAACGTCAGTTGGTGCCTCCGTTAACAATGCAGAGATATACCAGAATGGCGATGGCAATACCGCCTCACAAAATCAGGTGGATTTTAATGGAAATGTCATAGTAGATCAACTGGGCAATGGCAACACAGCCTCCCAGACAGTAGACGGTAACGGATTCAACTTTACACAAGTTTACCAGGAGGGTGATGGTAATAGCTCTTCTCAATTTATAACCGGTGATGAAAACTATACCGGGATCGATCAATATGGAAGCACCAATACTGCGAATGTTGAAATTACCGGTAACCGAAATAATCAGTTCGGATATCTGGATGTATCCCAGGCTGGAGACGCAAATACAGCCAGTCTTACCATTAACGGAAATGATAACGAAGGGTTAATTTCTACGGTTGGAAACAATAATGGTTCAACTGTGGGTGTAACCGGTAATGAAAACAAATATGAAATTGATCAGCAAGGTGATGGAAATACAGCATCTCAAATCCAGTCTGATTATTTAGGAGACGTATATATATCTCAGATTGGAAGCGGACATACAGCCTCACAAATAGTAAATGGAGGAATGGTTTCGCCCAACTATCTGGAAGTTTACCAGACCGGTGTCGCAGGCAACACATCTTCTCAAAGTGTTTCAGGAGATGGTAACTATTCCGGAATTAGCCAGGATGGAAGTTCTAACTCAGCGAATGTGAGCATTAACGGAGACATGAATAATGCAGCAGCATCGCTTGATGTCATGCAGAACGGTGATGGCAACAGCGCATCATTAACGCTTTCAGGCGATATGAATAATGGAACAATTTCTTCCAATGGAAGCAGTGATGTAGCAAATGTAAACATTGCAGGAAATGAAAATTTATACACTGTTTCACAATCCGCTGGTAACGGTAACATTGTAAACGTAATCCAAACTTCAGGTTTAATGAATTCATACACTATCACCCAGATGGGAAATGGAAATAATGCTTCAGTTAATCTGGCAGGTGATTCTAACCTGGGGACCATTTCTTCAACCGGAGATTTAAATTTGGTTAACGTCGATATTAACGGAAGCTTAAACGGATATTCAATTACACAATGGAATGGAGATTTCAATAGCGCTGAGCTCACCGTAGGATCTGATTCCAACACATCTACCGTTATGCAAAATGGATCAAATAATAGTTCAGTAATCATTCAAAACTAAAGATGAGGATTGAAAAAATGAAAGATTTTTACAGATTAATAACAACCCGTTTGCTTTTGCTGGTTGCCTTTTTTATGGCATCAACAGGTTTGCAGGCACAGCCGGAAAATATTCTGGTAAATGGCGATTTCTCAAGCAGCTACAGTGGATGGACTCCTTCTGCCTATGTGTATTATTATTATGGAGTGAGCAATTTTGACATTGATGGTCCCGGGCCGAAAGCATCATCCCCGGCTTTCTGGGGAAGAGCAGGTTCAGGTTCGTATATTGTGAATTTAAGTCAGACAGTTTCTCTGACTGCCGGACGGACATATGTCGTTTCAGCCGATATCGCATCAATTATTCAAAACGCAAGCTATAATATGGTCCTTACATATGCAGGCATCTTTGAATTATCCATTGGCGGAACCATTGTTGCGAGTCATGACTTCGGGCCAAGCATCCAGCGTGATAATCCATTGTATGGAAGCTTATCAGGTACATATGTAGCCCCTTCAACCGGTGATTTTGTGCTGAATATTAAAATTTACAAACCACAATATACAGCAAATACATACCATTATATGTATGTTGACAATGTTATTCTGAATTGGCAGGCACCACAGGTAAACCTCGCCGTTACTACTGATCCCTCAGGGGCTGGCACAGTAGATAAAACACCAGAGAAAGTTACCTATAATCAGGGGGAAACTGTACAGTTAACTGCAAATCCTGAATTTGGATATATGTTTTCTAACTGGAGTGGTGATGTTGCATCAAGTAATAACCCCCTTGATTTACTGATGGATGACCATAAAACGGTTACCGCACACTTTGATCCTGCCAATGTGCTGGTAAAATTTTTGAACAGCAGTGATGTTGGAATATCTGGCGGTGTGGTCGAATATTACGATCGCGGTTGGCAAAATGCCGGTATTACTGATGAAAAAGGAGAGTTGCGCTTTAACTACGATGGAAGACGCTCACGCCTGAATTTCAGGCTCACCTATAACGGTGAAATAATGACACAGAACAACGTTAGCTTTATGGAAGGTCCGGTAATATTCCAGTTGGAAGGAACTACTGTTCTACTATTAAGCTCAACCGGTGATGGATTACCGGGAGGACTAGCAGAGGTATTTAACGGCAGCTGGACAGAACTGGGCACTACTGATGAAAATGGTGAAGTGAAGGCAGGTTTGCCTTCCGGATACTATTCCATTCGAATGACTTATGAGGGAATGACTGAAACAAAAAGTAATCTTGATATTTCATCACCGGTTATTTTTCAGACCCTGAATATGGTGGTAAGGCTGGAACATGCAATGGTAGGCGGTATCCCTGACGGAGAAGTTATGTTCCAGGCTCCTGCAAAAGCCTGGAGTGCTTTTGGAATTACTGATAACAGCGGAAATACAAGTAAGGAACTTTTACCAGGAGTATACGATTTTAATATGACTTACCAGTCCTCAACAGAAGAAATGAACGGAGTTGACATATCGGTTACCAACCCGTTGGTATTTGAGCCGGCTCCGGGAAGTGAAATTTCATATATTACTGAATCCAAAATTGCCAATCCGGACGGAGTGACTAATCACTTTGCATGGGAACTGGCTAGTGCAGGAATCTCGGATGAGTTTGCAATTGTCGGTGCCGAATGGGATAAGGG
>JAAYKX010000276.1 GCA_012522155.1 Bacteroidales bacterium | reverse complement strand
TTCCGGCATGGTCATATCCCCGGAACGAAGACCTGCCTCAATATGACATAATTTTACGTTGAATTTTTTTGAAACGACGGAACAGGATAGTGTAGCATTTACATCACCCACAACAACTACCCAGTCTGGGCTTTCTCTGCAAAGTACCTTTTCGAATTCTATCATGGTATATCCAAGCTGTTCGGCATGGCTTCCCGATCCTATTTCCAGATTAAGACCGGGCTCGGGGATCTCAAGGGCTTTGAAAAAGGCTTCCGACATTCTGATATCATAATGCTGACCGGTATGCACAAGGATATGATCTATATAATTATCATGTTCCCGGTTATATTTTTCGACAGCTTTTATGAAAGGAGCTATTTTCATGAAATTCGGACGGGCACCTACCACTGATATTATCTTCATCTGCAAATTATTTCGATCCTTAAACTATTTCAAATCTGATAATTTCAGATACTGTAATAAATAAACCCGTTGGCGGTAACGTCGGAACGCCGGTATATATTTCTTCCGTCAAACATAACGGGCTCAGCCATAATTCGTTTGAGTGTAGGCCAAGAAGGGATGCGGAATTCCTTCCATTCCGTCACAAGCAGAACAGCCGAAGCATCTATACAGGCTTCATACATATCCCCTGTGAATGTAACATCGGTTCTGATCTTCCTGAATTCATCCATAGCTGCCGGATCATAAGCCGACACTATTCCTCCTGCACTGATTATCCTGTCAATAATCACCCTGGAAGGAGCTTCACGTATATCATCCGTTTCGGGCTTGAAAGAAAGTCCCCATACTGCAAATTTCTTGCCTGAAATATCATTTCCAAAATGTCTTATAAGCTTGTCAAACAAGACTTCCTTCTGCAATTCATTGACTTCCTCAACAGCTTCCAGAACCCTGAGTCGTTTCCCGTTCTGCTTAGCCGTATGAATCAGGGCCTTAACATCCTTCGGGAAACATGACCCCCCGTATCCTACACCGGGATAAAGAAACTTGCTTCCTATCCTGCTGTCGGAGCCTATACCGGCTCTTACCATATTTACATCAGCCCCGACACTTTCACACAGATTTGCAATTTCGTTTATAAAGCTTATCCGTGTTGCAAGCATTGCATTTGCAGCATATTTTGTCATCTCGGCCGATGGTATATCCATATATATGACTCTGTAGTTATTGAGCATGAACGGCCTGTACAAACGATCCATTATCCCATGAGCCCTGGAGGATTTTGTACCGACTATCACACGGTCCGGCGCCATGAAATCCTTTATAGCCGAGCCTTCTTTCAGGAATTCCGGATTTGAAGCAACATCAAATTCTATATCAACTCCTCTTTCTTCAAGCCTCTTTTTTATAGTTTCTTCAACCTTCTCCGCCGTACCCACAGGAACAGTACTCTTATTTACAACCAGAACATAACCATCCAGATGATCACCAATTTCTTCAGCTACTTCAAGAACATTGTTCAGATCCGCACTGCCGTCTTCATCCGGGGGAGTACCAACTGCCAGGATAATAACCTCTGTATCCTTCATTGAATCCGGAAGGGAAGCAGAAAATTTCAGTCTGCCGGCAGTCATATTCTTGTTAACAAGATCTTCCAGTCCGGGTTCATAAATCGGTATTCCGCCTTCATTAAGAATTTTAATTTTCCCCTTGTCCTTGTCAACACAAGTGACATTAACACCCATTTCTGCAAAACAGGCACCTGTAACCAGACCAACATAACCTGTTCCAACAATGGTAATATTCATACTATCAATTTTTTATTAATTTCTGTAGGATAACGTGAAATCCCTGTATTCGTTCTTAATTATTTCTGTTCAGCCTTTCGGCTTATGACTTTCCACTTCTGACTTTCGGTTTCCGGCTTTTCAGATTCCGCTTTTCGCTTTTGCCTTTCGGCGAATTTAAAAAATTATCACACGAAGCAGCTGTACGAACAGGAAGTGTGTCTTATCAAGCCGTAAACACTCCCTTGTTTTCCCTGTACCATTCAATAAATTTCCCCAGACCTTTCCTGAAATCATATCCGGGATCATATCCAAGTTCATTTCTGGCCTTTGATATATCGGCATAAGTATTTTTTACATCTCCGGGCTGCATGGGCAGATAATTCAAAACTGCTTTTTTCCCAAGGGCTTCTTCAATCATTTTTACCAGGGACAGCAGTTCAACACTTTCGGATTCACCCAGATTATATACATGAAATCCTTCCCGGATGTCAGCAGCACGATCAATTCCATTCAGTATATCATCGATATAGGTATAATCCCTGGAAGTAGTACCATCCCCGTATATATCAACCGTTTTTCCCTCATCAATAAGCCTCGTGAACTTGTAAACAGCCAGATCGGGTCTTTGGCGCGGACCATATACTGTGAAAAATCTCAGGCATGTTATATCAAATCCGTAAAGATGACTGTAAACATGACACAGGAGTTCCCCGCTCTTTTTTGTTGATGCATAAGGAGAAACCGGATTGTCAACAGGATCTGATTCTGAAAACGGCAACTTGGTGTTATTTCCATAGACTGATGAAGATGAAGCAAATAAAAGCTTCCTTACATTATGGGTCCTCATTGCCTCAAGGATATTCAGAGTTCCGTTTACATTTACATCATAATATTCTTCCACTTTTTCAATCGACGGCCTTACTCCTGCCTTGGCAGCAAGATGAATAACGAGATCAAATCTGTTATCATCAAATATTTTATTTAACAGGACTCTGTCCCTTATATCTCCTTCATGAAACAGAAAACGTTCAGATTTCCGGATGAACTTCAAATTATTTTCCTTGATACTTCTTGGATAGAAATTGTCAAAATTATCCAGACCGATAACCTGATAACCCCTGGCAATGAAATGCTCACAGACATGTGATCCTATAAACCCGGCTGAACCCGTAATGAAAACCTTCATTCTTTACAATAATCGCAATTGCTTTCCATATGTTAATACAGACATGCTAATTTTTCGGATGAATCCCGTTCCAGATATTACTCAGTCCGGTATTTCCTGAAATCAGTTTCACAACACGCCATGATGTGTTATCAATCATATAGTCATCAGCTATCTTTTTATATCCCCCTGTCTGTTCAAACTCCCTCAGAACAAGTTTTATACTGTCAATCACCCTCTGCAGATCAAAACCTGTCAGAATAATGGTGCCGGCATCCTGTGCCTCCGGTCTTTCCATCGACTGACGCAATGAAATTGCCGGGAAATTAAGAATAGACGATTCTTCACTTATTGTTCCCGAATCAGAAACCGTACAAAGAGCTTTCATCTGCAGATGAACATAGTCAATGAATCCAAAGGGTTTCAGGAACTGTATCAGCGGATCCGTTTTCATACCCGGCAGATCTTCAAGTCTCTTTCTTGTACGGGGATGAGTGGATACTATAACAGGAAGCCTGTATTCTTCAGCAAGCCGGTTTAATATGTTCAGAATCTTTTGAAGATTGGCCGGATGATCAACATTTTCCTCCCTGTGAACTGATATGATAAAATATTCCCGGGGTTTTAGATTCAACTCTCCCAGAACAGCAGATTGTTCAATCTTATGCATATAATAATGCAGAACCTCTCTCATCGGACTGCCGGTAAGATATATCCTTCTGTGAGGCAATCCCTCCGATATAAGGTGCCGCCGTGCATGTTCAGTATATACCAGGTTAAAATCGGCAATATGATCTATTATTCTTCTGTTAATTTCCTCCGGCACATTGAAGTCAAAACAACGGTTTCCGGCTTCCATATGGAAAACAGGAATATGAAGTCTTTTGGCCATATAGGCCGACAGACAGGAATTGGTATCTCCCAGTACCAGTAATGCATCAGGCTTTTCCTTTCTCAGCAGCTCACCTGATTTCCGGATTATATCTCCGACCGATGCTTCAAGCGAAGAAACATCCACA
>JAAYKX010000275.1 GCA_012522155.1 Bacteroidales bacterium | reverse complement strand
TCTTTCGGCATCGGAGGGTGATACAGAGGCCACATTATCCCAGCAGTGACGGGTAAGCGGATCAGGCAATTCCATAAGCCAGGGATTATTGGCATACATTCCCGTACCCATTCCAATACTTTCATAAATAAGAACCTCGTAATCATCCGGAGACGGATTGTCTGTTATTTCTGTAATCTTCCCCAGGGCTGTCCTGTCAAAAGGACGGGTATCATCCCCTTTAACGGAATAGCTGAATAAACCCCTGCCCAGGGATGTGTTCCAGAAATTTGCAAACGAAGACCGGCCTGATCCGGGAAAATATTCCCTTTCCCAGTTTGCACGTATATAATCGTGCCACGACACACCGCTGCCGGACCATTTCAAAAGGGATTCCTGAAAGGAACGTGTGTTGAAAAGAGGGTGAATTACAGGCTGGCACAGACTCAGTTGTCCCGGAGAAATTTCGGCATCATTCCATGATTCAAGGTAATGGTGAACCGGACATTCATATTTTGCTTTGCCAACCGTTTCATTAAGGGCAACTGCCATATTTATTGTCAGCTCCGTATTTTTTATTCCGTTCAAAAATTTATCCGGCTCGGGATAATCATATACAGGATTGACATTGTACATAAGCAGGGCTTTTATCCTGCCGTCATTCAGATCATTTACCAGAGCCTCAGCCTCACTGTCAGTGCCTGAAGCAATGTTTAAATGTCTGCCGGGATCAATACATCCGGGATAATTGCCAAGCATATAGTTTATTCCATTTACAAGGACCTGTATCTCAACATCATTGCTTCCCGACACCACTATGGATCTTCCCGCGCAGGCTGTAAGGCTTTCAGCCAGCTCCGTCAGATCTTCGCGGAAAGCCGGTCCGGGCAGTGTTTCAGCATCATAGCTGACTGCAATCCTGTTGTAAAGATCCCTCATCATAGTTTTTTCCTCGGATGGTCTTAATTTCCTTCTTATATCCGCATTACTTCCTGTAAGACTCATACCTGCTTCATAGTGAATATGACGGAGCATGCTCTTCTCACCATTGTTCAGCTTTCTGCGGGCAACATATTTAGGAATAAAATGAACGGGAGCCACCCATGTTCCCAGGAAGTCTGCATTCACAGAAAGCACAAGGTCTGTCCTGTCAAAATTATAATCCGGTATCACTGCTTTTCCGAAGCACAGGGAGTTGGCTTCGTGGACAGAGGAATATGAAAGTGCATCATACTTAAGCCATCTGAAATTCCTGAATCCTGCTCCAAATTCACTGATGAGTTTAATGGTGGAAGGAGAAATTATGGTTGAAGTGAGGAGAACGATCTCACCGCCTTCAGAATTAATGCGCTTAAGCTCATTGATAATATTTTCGTCTATGGCATCCCATGTAACAGTCTGATCGTCCAGCATCGGGGATTTCAGCCGTGCATCATCATAAAGATTCAGGACAGAGGCCTGTACCCTTGCCGTGGTACCTTCGCCGTTAAATCCGGAAAGAGGATTCCCTTCAATTTTTACCGGGCGTCCATCGCGTGTTTTTACCAGTATATCGCAATATTCGTGACCGTCAAAGAAATTTGTTGCGAAATATACAGATTCGCCGGGAGTGAATTCCGGTGGCTGATTGATATAGGGGACAGCTTTTCTGACAGGTATTTTGCAGCCTGCAATCAGTGCAGCCGACGCAAAGCTGAATCCGAAAGCCTTCAGAAAATCTCTCCTGGAGCTGATTAGTCTTAAAATATCTTCCATAATATCCCCGGAGTTCTTCATATACTATATATATAATGTCTTTTTGAAAATCATCTGTCAATAATGGCATTTCATACATTCTGTACCGCCCACCCTTTCCACGGTGATACTGTCCGTTTCACCTTTCCGCAGTTTATCAGACAGTTCCCGGTAATGCGAATAAAAATTATTATCCCCGAAACTGACTTTTTTTGTACGGTGACATTTTATACACCAGCCCATCGACAGATCCGATTCCTGCCTTACCCTGTCCATTTTCGCAATATCCCCGTGACATTCCGTACAGTCGATCCCACCTGCTCCGACATGCTGGGCATGACTGAAAAACACATGATCCGGAACATTGTGTATCCTGATCCATTCAAGCGGTCTTTTTTCTTCATAACTATCTATAAATCTTGTTATTTCAAACATACCCGATCTTGTGCCGCTGCGTACGAGGAGATGACAGTTCATACAAACGTTTTGAGCGGGTATTCCTGCTGATTTGCTGTAGGGAGCATAATTGTGACAATAGATACAGTCTGTCCCGTTTTGTTCCGCATGGATCTGATGGGAAAATTTTACAGGCTGATCAGGTGAATAACCGGGAGAACGCCCCAGGGCAACAGCATTGACAACAAGGGTCCAGGTAATATATACAGTTGTAAGAGAAAGAATCAGGGGATTTACCCATCGCCTTTTCATTTTTTTGGTGATTATCAGATCGACAGCTGAAATAAAAAACAGAAATAAGGCTGCGATAAACAGAACAAGATTTGTGACAGGCGGTTTTTTATGAGTGAGGCTGCTGCCGGAAAGCTCATCCATATACAACTTGACAAGCATGATCTCCTCCGGTGTAAAATGGAAATCCCGGTGTACCTCCATCATTTTCTTTCCGGTGGGAGTGAGCAGGATTTCAGTCAGATCAGCAACACTTTTGTTTTTGTATTTCCGGGATATTTCCACGGCATCAGGGTTCCAGTTCAGGCTGTCAGTTACATCTGTGTTGTGACAGGAAGCACAGTTCATGTACTTATTCTCCGGATAAACCAGTCCGTAAAAAAGCCTCTGGCCCCTGACAAGATCTTCCGCAGAACTTGTTACTGATTCGAAAACATCTTCAGGAACAATATCGGAGTCGTTGCCCGGAACAAGGCCGGAGTTGCTGTCCGAAGCGATATCAGGGGCAACGGCATAAACACCTTCCGGAACGGTAACGGAGCCGTTGTCCGGAACAGTAACGGAAATATCGCCCGGAGCAAGACCGGAGCCGCTGCCCGGAGCGATACCGGAAGCTAAAGAGGAAGCACCGCCCGGAATGCTGCCGGAAGCAATACCCGGAAAATTAACGAAAGTTACATCCGGGGAAATGCCGGTAACAACAGCAGAAGAAATAATAACAAATGATAAAAATGTCAGGGGGAATAAACCCCGGTAATATTTCCGGCTGCAGTACTTCCTCATAATATGTATTTTATTATGTTGAATTTATTATCATGTTTGTATCAGATCTGTATTGTTTAAATCTTTTCCCTTTTGTTCCATATCACTATCTGATAACGCCGCCATAAATAAACAAAGGGGTAAACCAGAAAATGCATGAATCTTGTATAGGGGATCATGCCTATCAGAACAAAAGCTGAAGCAATATGTATTTTTACCATGACGGGAAGTGCATTAACGGCTGTGATATCCGGCCGGAATGCAAATACTGACCATAGATAGGGACTCAGTACCGTAGCAAACCATGATGAACCCCATCTGAAAAACAATGCTGTATATAAGCCTGTCACAAGCTGGACGGAGAGGGTCAGAAACACAAAAACATCCATTCTGCTTGTGACCATCCGGATTCTTTTAACACTCAGCCGTCTGTAAATCAATATTGCAAGTCCTGTCAGGGTCATGATCCCGAAGGACAGGGCAGCTGTTTCGAGAATATACAGCCGGACAGGCTTTTCATTCCATGCCAGTACTGATGCAGGGATCAGAAAAGCAATAAGGTGGCCGAAGAATAATAGGATAATACCCCAGTGAAACGGCCTGCTTCCAAAGAACAGCAGTTTATTTTCAAGAAGCTGGCTGGAGAGGGAGGATACCCTGAATCCATGCACCCGGTATTTGTAAATACTTGCCGGAAGCAGGGAGAAAAGAGCCAGGTAGGGCAACAAAACAAAAAAGAAAAAGCCTTTCATTTCCATCCTGTTTTAATATTATAATTAACACTTTCCGG
>JAAYKX010000274.1 GCA_012522155.1 Bacteroidales bacterium | reverse complement strand
GGGATAAACCCTGGAACGGATGATAACAGCACCCTCGCCAGGGGCTTTTAAGAATTTCACATAATCACGGCGTTCCAGTTCCAAATCCCGGATTTGATCCTTGAGCTGGGCATAATTATCCATGACCTTGATATAAACCGCTCTTTGTTCCATCGTTAGCGTTTGGGCGCTGGTATAGATCTGCAGGACTTGCTTGAGCTTTGTGAGCTGCTGTCGGGAGTTCTCCAACCTTTCAACGATATAGTCCAGTTGGGCCTTCAGGGTGCCCCGATCAAATCCGTTCACTTTTATGATCGTCCTTGGTTCAGCCCGATTTCCAATTTCAGCAGCCTCCACCAGGATGTCTGCGTGAATGGTCCCGCCGATAATCCTTCCATGGCTGGATTCAACAATCACCTGTTTTGCCCTGATATTGGCATTCATTGAATAAAACCCGATATAAACGGTGCCATCGCAGACCACATCTACATCCTTCAGAAACTTCACATAAAGGTTCCGGGTGCACCGGATTGATGCCTTGTTATTTCCTGCGATTCCGCCCTTGATATAAATATTACCATTCCTGCTTTCAATTTTTTGAGCCGCACCGACACCATACTCTCCCATAATTTCGATATCGCGATCGGCAGAAACAGCAAAATTGTCCTCGACGGTTCCCTTGACCGTCAGAAAACCATCAAAATCAACATTTCCCACCCTGAAGTCCACATCACCCTTAATTTCCATATAATCGTAGACCGTAACCCTGTCACCTTTATACAAAACGGCACCGCTTTTTCGGGCATACAGGGTGGTTACCCCATCCTTGTACTCTTCGCGCACTGAAACCTTGTCATAAAGCAGTGGGAGCATTTTCCCCGGAATAGGGCTGATAGCCTTTCCGGTCACTGTCTTTCCCGGGATACCGGGTGTGGGATCCTTACGCTCTCCCAGCCATCCTCCTTCATGAATGTGATGGATAAGATTCAGTTCATAATGATTGACCCTGTCATTGTCTATCACCTGGGGTTGAGGGTTGCCCACTGCATATTGCTTAATCTGCGCATCTTCCCCGTTGACGGCTGGAAGCCCTTCAGCAATAAGAATTTTTTCATTCGGCAACAGACCCGTTTTCAGTGTTTCACTTTTCACTCCGTACAGGATCTGTCTATCCACAAGAACTCTCAGGATCTCTTCAATCAATTCTCTGCGGTTCTCCGGACTAAATTCATTGAGTGGAATATTCAACGTGAGATAAGCTTTCAGACCGTCGCTTGTGATCTCCGTCACAATGCGCTCCTTTTTCTCAGCAAAAAGCACTGCCGGGTGAGGTGTGCGGCTTAATACAGAATTGACCAGTAAGACACTGGTAATCTTGAGTATGGGCAGTCCTTTGATAATTTCATTGAACTTATCGGTGGTCATTCCGCTCTGAAAGCTTTCCAGATAGAATGAGTCTCCGGACTCGGTAATCTCAATAAACTTGTCGCTATACAGCCTTTTCCCCTTCATCAGAAAGTCCTTTCCCGATAAGCTGCGGAATAAGTATAGTGTGGTTGCGATAACCTCTAGTCCCATTGTTTTCTTGTTTTCAATACCATTATACCAAATGTCTTTTTAAAATAAAGCATTATGTTAATGAAACCTTTAATTTGTTCAACCTTCACTGCTGTTCAGGAAATGAGGCCTATGAAGAGCAACTGGAAATGGCAGCCCATTCATGAGATAATGATTTATCACCTGAAGGGGATTGGGAAGCAGATGAAGAACTGAGACTTATGCTCAACCCAATCCTTATTATTTAAAACCTTTGAACCAGGAGGAGAATGAATCATGTTAACCATAAATGAACCCTTCTTCAGTATACAAATAAAAAATTTTAATCCTTACCAAACCTTCCTGTGCGGTCAGTGCTTCCGTTGGGCGCAAAACCAGGACGGGCTTTGGACGGGAATCGTTTTTGGGCGCAGGCTGAAGCTTTCCTGGGAAAACG
>JAAYKX010000031.1 GCA_012522155.1 Bacteroidales bacterium | reverse complement strand
GCAGAAGTCTGAAAAAATGATAGGCATATATTGATTCCTGATGATTTATTGATGGCAGTCCGAAAGCTTCCCGGAGGCTGAAAGGGATGAATGATGATGAAGCAGTGACTGCAGGAAGTACTCCCTCGTTGACTGACAGCATGATGATATTTTTGAAATCGAGGGTTCTCGACTCAAGTATTCCCATTACCTGGATACCCGAGAGGGGTTCTCCGGTAAAAGGCACTGACTGCATGTTAAGAATCCTTTCCAGGATTCTAATCCATGTATTAAGACCAGGTTTAATTCCGGAGTCTTCAGCTGCAGCATCGATACGGTTAAGTGAAAGAAGGGTACGGTAAATAAATTCATCGGTGATCCGTTGTCCGGCACCTGCACTCTGCGGTTCTTCTGCTTCTTCTGCTTCTACAGTTTCTACCACTTTTACAGCCTCTTCTCCGGCTGCTATGGCTGCATCTCCTTCCGCTTCCGCATAATTTCCCGAGCCGGCGATAATAAGCAGTTCCCTTAAATAATCTGACATTTGCTTTGGTGAGGATGGCCGCCTGAATATCTTTGAAAGGATTTCAGTTCCGGCAAACAGCTCTGATGGGATCCACAGGAGTTTTTTTCCGCGTATCCCCGTCACAGTATCCTGATCCTTGCCGGTCAGCATACCTGAAATCAGATTGTCACTTATGATCCTGTTACAGTCGCCCGCGCTGAACAAAACTGTCCCGCTGTCAATCCGTACCCTGCCCTGCATTTCCAGGATCCGCCGGATAAAAGCATATACCGGAGTGTGCCGTAGGGGAAAACCCATGGTAATATTGATGTTGTCCGGATTTTCGGGCAGACTTGATAAGAAAGGGATCAGAAGGGTCTCATCACCAAGTATCACGGCTGTCTCATGGGCATTTTCAGGGTCAAGTCCCGGTAACCCGGAGATCAGATCGGGGATCAGCTTCACCTGAGCCATATCAGACGAGGTGTTTATAATCCGCCTGCTTACCCCGGCAGTCTCGCGGGAAAGAAAAGTATTGTAATTCCAGTCTTCAGGCATGTCATTTCCAAATACTTTGATATTTTCCCTGATGAAAAATCCTGCTGAACCGAATCTGTCACCACTTACGTAAGATTCATCATAGTCCCAGTAAAATCTGCCTTTCCCGGCCTTCTTTAGGGCTGTCAGCAAAGTTGTTTCACAGCGGTTCAGCGCATTGAAACCTGCAAAATGGACTGTTTCCCACTGCAGGCCGGATATGATCCCTGCAATACGCTCTTCAGCCACATCCCTGAATATCATTCCCTCATATGCAATATTTTTCTCTTTGAGGGATTCCCTGAAGTCCTTATACAAATCATATAGTATTGACCAGATATTCAGAAATCCTGTTTTCTCCCTTGTAAGCCTGGCAGGGTCAATATTTGTCCAGAAACGTTTTATTATTTCAATCTGCCCGGGAGTGAGTCCCCCAAATTCCTGATCTATCTTTTTCAGATCACTTATATTTCTGAAAACTGTTGAAGCGTCGGACAGGTATTTATCAACATCATCAAAATCATTCAGGAGCATATCACCCCAGAAATAGAAATCATCAAAGCTTTCAGCCTGCCTGCTTATCTTTTTATATGAATTATACAGTTCAAAGATCAGTATTTCATTTTCCGCCTGCTGTAATTTTGAAAACGACCGGAAAAGATCATTTACCGTCATAACTGCCGGTGTCCACACCGGCCTGGCTATCTCTTCAGCAAGATATTTCTTAAAAAACAATCCGGCTCTTCTGTTCGGGAAAACAAGACAGTGATTATGGAGGCTGTTTCCATATTGAGAATAAAGATGTCGGGCTATTCGCCGGAGAAAATATTCCATCTTTCATTTATTTCATTTACCTGCTTACTTACAATGTTCAGCTTTTGCATTTATACTATTACAAAACGGTCTGTCTTTTCAGGTATTTTCCGCGGGAGCTCCGGAACAGCCGG
>JAAYKX010000273.1 GCA_012522155.1 Bacteroidales bacterium | reverse complement strand
TTGCCGGCCCCGTTGGCACCAAGGAAGCCGAATATCTCACCCCTGTACACTTCAAAGCTGAGATTATGATTGGCAGTGAAGTTTCCGAACTTTTTTACCAGGTTAGTGACAGATATTACCGGAGTGTTTTTCATGTGTTTATGATGATTTCTGTTGGTTTTCCATTAGTTCGAGAAAGCTGTCTTCAATTCCTGCCTTTATTTCAGCAATGCTTACATCGTGCAGGCCCCTACTGTTCAGGTATTCTTCCAGGGAAGGATCAAATTCGTTTTCCCTGAAAGTCAGGTGAACTGAATCGCCGAAAGGATAGGCCGTATGGGTTCCGGGAAAGCTTCTCAGGGCGCTTGTCAGTTTATACTTTTCTGAGGACTTCACACTGAAAAGCTTCCTGCTGAATTTCTCTCTGATTTTTTCCGGTCTGTCAACCGACATCAGCTGTCCTTTCTGAATGAGAGCCACCCTGTTACATTTCATGGCCTCGTCCATGTAGGGAGTGGAAGCAATAATTGTTATATTTTCCTTTCTGAGACGGACAAGCATTTCCCAGAATTCAGACCGTGAAACAGCGTCAACTCCTGTTGTCGGCTCATCCAGTACCAGAAGCCGGGGTTTGTGTATAAGAGCACAGGACAAAGCCAGTTTTTGCTTCATGCCTCCGGAGAGTTTTCCGGCGGGTCTTTTTCTGAAAGGCTCGATATGAGAGTAGATATCCCGTATCAAGTCATAGTTTTCACTTAGGGTTGTTCCGTAAACAGTTGCATAGAAATTCAGGTTTTCCTCAACTGTAAGATCCTGGTAAAGACTGAAGCGGCCCGGCATATAGCCTATATTTTTCCGTATCTCCCCGAAGGAGGTTCTGATGTCGGATCCCATTACCGTCATTTCACCTTCATCGGGAAGCAGCAGGGTGGTTATTATCCTGAAAAGTGTGGTCTTGCCGGCTCCGTCAGGACCGATGAAGCCGAATATTTCCCCCCTGTTCACTTCAAAAGATATGTCTTTAAGAGCTTCTGTTTCCCCGAATCTTCTGGCTATATTCCGTGCTTCAATAATTTTTTCCATGCTCTTTCAGAAAATTGCTTCTCCCGGCATTCCGGCTTTCATTGTACCATCATTATTTACTTCGATGGTTACAGCATATACCAGTGTTACTCTCTCTTCCTTTGTCTGTATTATCCTGGGTGTGAATTCTGCTTTTTCCGAGATATAACTTATTCTGCCCGGAAAGGACTTAAAGCCTTTTTTACCATCATCGACCCTCACGGTACACTCAGCACCGGTTCTGAGAGAGCCCAGCTGTCCCCCACTGACATATACCTTCAGCTTTAACAGTGACAGGTCTGCTATTTTGGCCAGTGGCCTGCCCGTTGTGGTTATTTCTCCTTCCTCGGAATATTTTTCGATAATGGTTCCCTTAAGCGGACTCCTGACATGGCTGCGGGCAAGCTGTTCGCTGAGTGTTGCCTTTTTCGTTTCCAGAACCGACAGTTCGGCAGCCACCGATGCTTTCTGTGTATTATTGGCGGCAGCCTGTTTTTGAAGTACAGCCACCTGACCGGTGAGATCATCATACTGTTTCTGTGTGGCTGCATCATTTCTCAGCATGTTTTCGATACGGGCTATATCCACCTTAAGATTGGCAGTCTGCTGTACGATGATGTCATTCTGTGCATTAATGGAAGCCATACGGGTGCTGACACTTCTCATGCCGGCATCTATTTCAGCTTTCTGAAGATGGAAAAGCGTGGTGTCCACGATGGCTATCTCAGCGCCCTTGTCAATTTCCGATCCTTCTCTTAGCCCGAATCTGAGGATACGCCCGTTTGTCTCTGCCGAAACAACTACTTCAGTTGCTTCAAAATTGCCGTATGCATCAGCTTCATCAGCTTTGTCCCCGCAGGCCGCAAGCATTGATGCTATAATGATTATCAGCGGTATTGTCCTCATAATAAGTAAATTTTAATTTATTTTGTCAGTTTTAAGCTTATAACTTTCCCGGTGAAATACTTATGCGGGCCCTCCTGCAGATTCCCGGATAAAGCATTTTGCAGCTTTGTTGTTATTCAATCTCCTTTCCGCAAATATTGAGATATTCAATTCTGGCCATTGCAAGATTTATCCTGTGAATTTCATAATTTATTACAGCCTCTTTTTCAGAGTTGAACTCATTCATATATTCCGTAACAGTAATTGTCCCGTTGTCATACTGTGATCCTGCAGCTGCCGTGATCCGTTTCCTTATTTCAATAAGTTCCGTATCAGTCCGGAGCAGTGATTCTAGGCTGGAAATTTCAGAACTTTTGGCATCAAGAAGCCTTTTCAGGTTGTCTGTCATATCATTTTTCCTGGCGTCTATCAGATTCTGCCGGAGAGAAACGATCTGTTTCTCATTTTTTACTTTGTTCCAGTCGAATATATTCCATTTGAATCCTGCCCCAAGAATGTAATAGGGAGCAAACTCATCCCTGAAGAAATTGCTGCCCGGGGGATTTCCGTATCCCAATGTGGCAAATCCGAATGCCCTGGGCATTCGTTCACTGTGAATAAGCCGCAGGGATGCGTCAAGCTGTTCCCTGCGGAGATCGAAAATCCCTAATTCGGGACGTGTAAGTTCAGCGGCCGGTATTTCCTTTACCTGCGGCAGCACAAACTGAACCGAGACATCTATTTCTGTTCCCGTAAGGGCGGACAGGATTCTGAGAAGGGATTCCTTCCTGATCCCGTTTTCGGAAAGCTGCTGTTCAAGCTTCAGTTTTTCCGATGTAAGGATATCGATATCCGATTTCAGGATCATACCGCTTTCCGCTGCCGAATTCAGTGAGGTGATTTTCCTGCTTATCAGTTCCAGATAGTTTTGCAGCAGCTCTTTCTGCCTGTCAAGAAGCATAAGGCTGAAATAATGGCTGTTCACCTGTGTCCGTAGTTTATAGAGATCGGATTCATTCTCTTTTTGATTAATAAGCAGATCCATCTTTTCAAGTGCTCTGGCACTTTTTATGGCACCGCCATCATATATCATCTGGTTGATATCAAGTGTGATCCTGTACTGTTCGTGGGGCAGGGGTTTAATCAGGCCGTCAATCCCCGGAACGGGAAGTGAACCGATTGCATCTGCCATATCCACAACAGAAGAGTTGTATATGAAACTGCCGTTGGCATCCAGTACCGGCAGCCAGCTTTTTAAAAGATTTCTGTTTCTTATTTGCCAGATATTGTCATAAACCGCTTTTTCGGCAGACAGTGGCGCTGATGCATATGCCCTTTCATAGCATTCCTGCAGCGTCATGATTTTCTGAGCCTCAACGGTCCTGCTTCCTGTCAGGACAATAAACAGTAAAAGGTATAGCCTTTGCATATCTGTATATTATTTTATTTCCTGTTCTCTGTCCGCGGTTCTCCTGCCTGAGTGATTCAGTATTCACCGCTCCGGGTCTTCTTGATATTTCTTCCGATTCGCGGACAGGTTCTGCTTTTCTGTTCCGGTTCCGGCTGAAATCTGACAATGCAGCGGGAGTCTGACAATGCTGCCGGAGTCTGGCATTGCAGCCGGAGACTTTCCACGGAAACCTGTCCTTCAGCGGGAAATCTTCTTTCAGTTTTTAATGGCTTTTATAACAAACTCTGCCGCATAGTCTTTCCTTTTTTCGATAAAGTCTTTAAAATCACTTTCCTCTTTTCCGGATATGGCAGTGATTATGTTTTTCGCGACAAAAGGAAATATGCTCAGTGCCGCTATGGATGTCATCAGTTGCGGAAGTGATTCCGGAGTGATGTTGTATTTTTCAAGTTCCTCACTGTGCTGTGTTTCCAGAACTGTCCATATTTTCATAATATTTGTACCCTTCAGGAGCTTTTTGATCTTTGCAGGCCTGCGGTTTATTTCATTAAAAATAAAAACAGGCAGCCGCTGATTGTTATACAGAAAATCAATGTGCTCCCTGTAAAATAGTCTGATTTTTTCCTCCAGGGAGAGCCCTTCATCAAATACGGGTATGAGTTTTCTGAATATCCTGTCAGAGATATTTTCAAAGACTGCATTGAAAAGCCGCTCCTTGGTCCGGTAATAATAATGCAGCAGGGACTTGTTTATTCCTGCATGATCGGCAATATCCTGCATTCGGGCTCCGTCAAAGCCTTTTTCAATAAAAATCTCCGTGGCTGAATCGAAAATTTTCTCTTCTGTTAGCTTGTCCTATTCAGTCATGGATCTTAACCATTGAGTTTAACCAATCAGATTAATCATGAAAATAAAACAAAAAATTTAATTATCTGGTCAAAATTAAAAAAATAATTAATATATATGATTCCGTCAGATTCGTCCGGGCTGATTTTCAGAGGGAAACCAGGACAATTTTCCGGATATGTGAATATGGCCGGGATGATCTTTCTGTCAGTATGGAAGGAATGCCGGCGGGTTTGTTCAGGCTGATCTTTCTGTCAGCATGGAAGGAATGCCGGAGGGTTCATCCGGGCTGATTCTCAGGGGGAAAGGTGAAATTTTACAAAAATAAGAAAGAATAGATTTGTGTACTGCATTTTCAGAATACAATAATAATTACTTTTGCAGTATAAGCCGATACATATGAAAAGGATAATTTATTCTTCACTTGTCCTGGTGCTGATGCTGACCCTTCTTCAGGGCTGCAGAGAAAAGCCCTGGGGAGGGAATGATGATCCGGTCATACCCCGGGAGACGCTGTTCACCAACAAGTGGATAAAGGAAAACATGACAGATCTGTATTACTGGAATGACAAGATACCCGGAGGGATTGATTATACCCTGGAGCCTGATCCCGAAGTTTATTTTAATAAACTGCTTTACAAGGAGGAGGATAAGTGGTCGGGTATTACCGGTGATTATTCTTCTCTTAAGGCGGAACTTGAAGGCAAGCCGCTTACGATGGGATACCAGCCTACCTTTTTTCTTGTAGGTGATAATAAGATCGTGATTGTTGTAAAATATGTGTATCCGGGCTCGGCAGCAGATGACGCGGGACTGAAAAGGGGAGACATTATCCTGTCGATTGACGACACCAGGCTGGACAGGTCAAACTACTATGATCTGTATTCGGGTGATAACTACACGGTACAGCTGGGCCGCCTGGAGGGAAATACCCTTGTTCCGACAGGAGAGTCAAAATCCCTGCAGGCAAGGGTCACTATTACGGATCCGCTCATTTATCATTCTGTCATTGACGTGGACGGGCATAAGATCGGCTACTTTGTCTATGTGGAATTTATTGCCGGCGAAAGCAAGGAATTCCTTCTGACAATGGATGATATATTGAATGATTTCAAATCTGCCGGTGCCACTGACCTTGTTGTCGATCTGCGTTACAATCCCGGCGGGGAGATCAGTGCAGCCGTACACCTGGCTTCCGAAATAGCACCCTGGGAAGTGGCAAGTGGCGGGAACACACTTATAACATTGATGTATAACAAGGGACTGGAAGCACTCATGAGAAGTGACATCCCAAAATATGGCAGCTATCTTGAACACAAATTTAAAACAACATCTGCCAACATGGATCTTGACCGTGTTTATTTCCTGACCACTTCAGGCACTGCCTCGGCAAGTGAACTGGTGATAACCGGACTGGATCCCTGGATGGATGTGGTCAGGATAGGGGAAGCAACCTATGGCAAATATACTGGTGCCTGGGTGATACCGGATGACTATGAAAAATGGGCAATTCTGCCCATTGTATCCAAATATTCAAATAATGACGGCTATACTGATTTTGTAAACGGACTGGCACCGGATTATGAAATTGAGGACGATCTGTTTGAGACAGTTCCATTTGGCGACATCACCGACCCCATGCTTGCCAAAGCCATTGAGCTGGCTACAGGAAAGATATATGAACCAAAGAGTGTGAGAAAAAGAGAGATCATAAAATATCCGGAATTAGTGCCTGAACAGATGATGCTGAAATCAAGCCTGATTTTACCGGGAGCTGAAATTTATCAATACCCCTGAGAAGGCAGTGTCTGTGATCACAAAGGGCTGTGTCTTATCCTCAGGCTGTTGGTGACAACACTGACTGAACTCAGGGCCATTGCTGCGCCGGCTATCATCGGATTAAGGAGGAATCCGGTGAAGGGATACAGTATTCCTGCAGCTATCGGTATTCCGATTATATTATATATAAATGCCCAGAAAAGATTCTGTTTTATTGTTTTTACAGTCTGTCTCGATAATCTGATTGCCTGGGGGATACGGGTCAGGTCCGAAGAAACGATAGTCATTTTGGCAACATCCATCGCAATATCTGAACCTTTCCCCATAGCAATGCCGACATCGGACCTGGCAAGGGCCTGTGAATCGTTGATCCCGTCACCCGCCATTGCTGTTACCTTGCCCTGTTCCTGAAGCTGAGTGATGAAATCATCCTTGTCCTGCGGAAGAGCCTCAGCCATGAAACTGTCAATCCCTGCTTCCTTTGCCATTACAGCGGCAGCATGCCGGTTGTCACCCGTTACCATGTGTACCTCGACGCCCATCTGGTGCAGCTGCCGTATTGCTTCAGCAGAAGATTCCCTGATTTTGTCGGATACGGCAAATGCACAAAATACCTGTTCCGAATCAGAGAAATAGGATACTGTCTTTGCCTCGTTTTCCCAGCGTGTGGATGCTTCAAGTATTTCTTCATCAATTGAAATATTTTTTTCAGTCATCAGGGGCCTGTTTCCCACATAATAGGTATCATTTCCAATAAGAGCCCTGACGCCTCTGCCGGTGATGGCATCGAGACTGAGCGGAACGGAATTGCTCTTTATTCCTTTATTATCTAGGAATTCAACCAGAGGTTCCGCAAGAGGATGATCATTGTTTTTCTGGATGGAATGAAGGATCTTCCCGTATTCATCTTCAGAGTTATTATTTTTCCATAACAGATTCTTTACTGCCGGTTCGCCGAGTGTTATCGTACCGGTTTTGTCAAGTACCAGTGCATTGACCCTGTGTGCTGTTTCAAGGCTCTCTGCATCCCTGATCAGGATCCCGTGATCGGCACCTTTGCCTATACCTGTCATGATTGCTGTGGGGGTTGCAAGTCCGAGTGCACAGGGACAGGCAATGATGAGAACAGTAACCACTGCCAGGAGGCTGTGGGTGAGAGCATTTTCGCCTCCGGCCAGCAGCCATACAATTCCGCTCAGGACTGCCACGGCGATAACAACCGGTACAAAGACAGCCGCAACCCTGTCAACAAGCTTCTGTACGGGAGCCTTGCTTCCCTGTGCCTCCCTGACCATTTTTATGATCTGGGAAAGAAGTGTTTCATCACCCACTTTATCAGCCCTGAAATGGAATGTGCCTTTCTGGTTTATCGTTCCTGCAAAGACTTTGTCCTGTCCTGTTTTTTCAACAGCCAGAGGTTCTCCCGTAAGCATGCTTTCATCCACGAATGATCTTCCCGACACCAGAGTGCCGTCTACGGGAACGCTGTTTCCGGGTTTCACAAGCAGAATGTCACCCCTGTTGACCTCAGTTATGGGAATACTGTCCTGACTGCCATCGGGCCTGATGATGGTCACTGTTTTTGTCTGCAGGCCGAGAAGCTTTTTCAGTGCCGATGAGGTATTGGCCTTGGCTTTTTCCTCAAGAAATCTTCCAAGAAGAATAAAGGATATGATTACTGCCGATGCTTCAAAATAAACATGATCCGATATCCCCCTTTGCCGGACCAGGTCCGGTAAAATTGTGATAACCGAGCTGTACAGGTATGCAATTCCGGTACTCAGTGCAACAAGGGTATCCATATTGGCAGAACGATGCTTCAGCTGTTTTGCTGCTCCGCTGAAAAACTGCCTGCCGAACCAGAAGACAACCGGAGTGGCAAGTACCATCATAATATAATTTGCATACGGAATGTTCATGAAGAACATGGCAATGACAAAAAGAGGAGCACTCAGCAGGGCGGCACCGGTAAAGTTCCTGCGGGTCTTTACGAGGAAGTCATGATGTGCCTGTTCCCTCAGGCTCTGGTTGTCAGCTTCTTCGGTTATTATGTCGTAGCCGATGGATCTCACTCCCTTGCGGATATCCTGTGCCGTGATGTTTTCCGGATTGAATTCCACCCTGAGGGATGCATCAGCAAAGTTGACAGATGCACTGATTATTCCCGGAAGATTTTTAACAAATGATTCTGTTCTTGCTGCGCAGGATGCGCAGGATAATCCTGTGACAGGATAGGTTTTTGATATATATTCGCCCGTTGCCATTTTCATTTCCTCCTTATACGCCTCTGCCGGTGAATCTTCCGCATGGGGCGGCTGTTTTTGATTCTTATATACAAGAAACATTTCTGAGGCTTGTTTGTTGAAAAGCCGCAAGAAAAAAAAGGATTCCGGAAAAACAGCAGATGCCGTTTGACCGGAAGTTCCTTAAAATCGTTTATATATGCAGTGGCAGGTCAGGATGTAAAATAAAAATGTTGCCGGTATCCTTGCGGGAATTAGTTGTTGCCGGTATCCTTGCCGGGATTAGTTGTTGCCGGCTTCCCTGTCGGCATCGGCAATCATCTTTTCATTTGCGGTGATCAGGAATTCCACCCGCCGGTTCTGTGCGCGGCCTTCTTCGGTGTCATTATCATATTTCGGCATGGTCAGTCCGAAGCCTTTTATTGTCATACGTTCATTAGTGATTCCTTTTTGTGCCAGGTAGCCGGATACTGCCGAAGCCCGATTTTCAGAGAGTGTCTGATTGTAGGCCTTGCTTCCCGTGTTGTCAGTATGTCCCTGAAGTTCAATATCCGTATCAGGGTAAGCTTCAAGGACCGTGACAAGCTTGTCGAGATTGTCTCTTGCCTCGGAGGAAAGCTCCGACCTGTCAAATGCAAACAGGATATTGCTGCTGAATTCAACAACAATACCTTCTCCGACTCTTTCCACCTTTGCATCAGGAACCTGATTCCGTATCTCTTCAGCCTGCTTGTCCATCTTGTTTCCGATAATTGGACCGGTAGTTACTCCGACGGCAGCACCGACGACAGCTCCCAGGGCTGTATTTCCGGATACCTTGCCTATAACAGCACCTATTGTACCGCCGGCAGCCGTTCCGATAGCAGCTCCCTTATGAGCTTTAGTCATTGAAGCACAACCTGAAAGTATCAGGGATGCCCCTGCAAGTACCATTAAACCATTTCTTAATTTTTTCATAATTGTGATTTTGATATTTGAATGATTATCTGTAATTCAATTAATTATTATAGTTATAGCTTCCCGGGTACCTGTGGCAGTAATCAGAAAACCGGCAGCAGAACTTCCTTTTTTCATGATATTATGGCAGACTGACTGAGTGACCATCTCACTTATTGTGTTGTCAAAGCTCAAAAGACTTTGTTTATCAAAGCCAGGGAGACTTCAAAAACTATGCAAATTTAGTAAATTTAGCGATATGCCCTGATCCTGAAGAGTATTATGTGAATTTATAGCAGAGCGGTATCACTGTTACTGAGGGTTTCCGGGAATGCTGTTATGCCGCCGGCTTTTGGCTGCTAAAAAACATTATCTGATATTTAACATGGTTTATATTAGTATTTTATTCTATTATTGTTAGAAAATTGACTGATATGAATAATGCTGTTTTTAGTTTCGGGCAACCGCAAAATGAGCCGGTATTATCTTATCTGCCGGGCAGTGATGAAAGGAAATTTCTTGAAGAGGAACTGGATCTTCAAAGCAATAATGTAATCGATATTCCCCTTGTAATAGGAGGAAAAGAGATACGTACCGGGAAAACGGGCAGGATTGTCAATCCCTGCGATCACGGGCATCTTCTTGCAAATTATCACATGGCAACTGAAAATGAAGTCAGTATGGCCATAAATGCTGCACTTGAAGCAAGGGAGGAATGGCTGGAACTGCCATGGATCGACAGAGCTGCAATAATGTCAAAGGCAGCGGAGCTGATTTCAAAAAAATACAGGTACAGGCTCAATGCTGCCACAATGCTTGGACAGGGAAAGAATGCCCACCAGGCTGAAATTGATTCAGCATGTGAGCTGATTGATTTCCTGCGATTCAATAATTATTTTGCCAGTCTGATATTCCGCGGACAGCCACTGTCGGAGGATCATTCCATGAACCGGATTGAATATCGTCCTCTTGAAGGATTTGTCTACGCGATCACTCCCTTCAATTTTACGGCAATAGCATCCAACCTGAACAACAGTGCAGTGCTGATGGGAAATACCACAGTGTGGAAACCTGCATCAACTTCGGTACTGTCAAATTATTATCTGATGGAAGTGATGAAGGAAGCCGGACTGCCTGACGGAGTAATAAATTTCGTTCCGGGTTCGGGTCCCCTGATAAGCAGTGTGGTTTTCGGACACCGCGACCTGGCAGGGATGCATTTCACCGGGTCCGGCAACACTTTCAGCAGGCTGTGGAAGCAGATCTCGGACAATCTGTCAGTTTACCGTTCCTTTCCGAGAATTGTTGGTGAGACAGGCGGTAAAAATTTTATTGTGGCTCACGCTTCTGCTGATCCCCCTGCCCTGGCAACAGCTGTTGTAAGAGGTGCTTTCGAATACCAGGGACAGAAATGTTCTGCTGCTTCAAGAGCCTATATCCCCCGGTCGCTGTGGGAGGAAACATCGGAACACATATTAAAAATGGTATCCGGTATCATGATTGGTGACGTGACGGATCTGAATAATTTTGTAAATGCAGTGATTGATGAAGAGGCATTTGACAAGATAATGTCCTATGTTGATATGGCCAGGGTGTCCGGTGAGGTGAAAATACTGACCGGTGGAAGCGGAGATAAATCGAAGGGCTACTTCATTGAACCAACCATTATTCTTACTGAGAACCCTCATTTCATTACCATGGAAGAGGAAATATTCGGACCCGTGGTGACGGTTTTTATTTATGAGGATGAAAAATATGATGAGACGCTGAAACTTTGTGACGAAACCTCTCCCTACGGCCTTACCGGTTCCATCATCAGCAGGGACAGATATGCGATTGCAAAAGCCTGCAGGGCCCTGCGCTATTCAGCCGGTAATTTTTATATCAATGACAAACCGACGGGTGCACTGGTCGGGCAGCAGCCTTTCGGCGGATCACGGGCATCAGGGACAAATGACAAGGCAGGGAGCCTTATAAACCTGACCCGCTGGGTGAGCCCGAGGGCAATAAAGGAAACATTCATTCCCCCGGCATGTTTCAGGTATCCCTATATGGACTAGCCAGTACTGCGGGGAATACAGACCAGATATACCAGATATACCAGGGTCTTTTTGAACAGCCTGTCCCGGTCTTTAGCCGGAAACATGATTTTGTTATTTCTCCTGTATTTTATATATTTGATACTGTATTTCCACAGGTGCTAATAAATCAAGATTATGCTGGTAAGGACATTTGCCGCCTCGCTGACGGGCATTGATGCCGTTACGGTTACCATCGAAGTGGATGTGTCACGCGGCATCAGGTTTTTTCTTGTAGGTCTTCCCGATGTTGCGGTAAAAGAGAGCCAGCAAAGGATCGAATCGGCATTCCGTTCCATCGGCTACCACTGGCCCGGGAAACAGGTTGTTATAAACATGGCTCCGGCCGATATACGCAAGGAGGGATCATCCTACGACCTTCCCCTGGCTGTCGGGGTGCTGGCGGCTGACGGAAAAATCCCGGGAAAGGGACTTGACTCATTCATGCTGACCGGGGAACTGTCGCTGGATGGTTCGGTGCAGGCTGTCAGAGGTGTGCTTCCCATGGCACTCAGGGCCCGGAAGGAAGGATTCAGGGCTATGATTGTTCCGGAGAAAAATGCCAGGGAAGCGGCTGTGGTGGATGGCCTGGATGTGTACGGAATGGCAGGTCTGGGTGATGTGGTGAATTTTCTGAGCGGGAGAGGGGAATACCGGCCGCTGAAGCCTGATATGAAGGAAATATTTGGTGACGGATCAAACGGATATGATGTCGATTTTGCGGATGTCCGGGGCCAGGAAAATGTTAAAAGGGCCCTGGAGGTAGCAGCTGCCGGTCATCATAATGTTATTATGACGGGATCGCCGGGTTCGGGAAAGACTATGCTTGCCAGGAGGCTGCCGACCATCATGCCCCCGCTGACCCTGGAAGAAGCGCTTGAGACAACAAAGATCCATTCTGTTGCAGGTAAAATAGATACCCAGGCAGGACTGATTACCACCAGGCCTTTCAGAAGTCCTCATCATTCAATTTCGGATGCGGCACTGGTGGGTGGCGGTTCTTTTCCTCAGCCGGGGGAGATATCCCTGGGACACAATGGTGTTCTGTTCCTGGATGAACTTCCGGAATTCCGGCGCAGTGCACTGGAAGTGATGAGGCAGCCGCTGGAAGACAGGATAATTACAATCTCCAGGGCCAGGGCGGGCTGTGATTATCCGGCAAGCTTTATGCTGGTGGCTTCCATGAATCCTTGTCCCTGCGGATTTCATAATCACCCTTCCAGGGAATGTGTATGTTCTCCCGGAATGGTTCAGAGATATCTAAACAGGATATCGGGACCTCTCCTTGACAGGATTGATATTCATATTGAAGTGATGCCTGTAAGGTTTGACAGGCTTAC
>JAAYKX010000272.1 GCA_012522155.1 Bacteroidales bacterium | reverse complement strand
GATCATACGGCATCTCATCAAATCCGTCATTCCGTTCAAATATCATCAGTCTCCTTGACAGGGGTTTTGTTTATGCCATAGCCCATATCCGGGGAGGCAGTGAAATGGGTCGTCAGTGGTATGAGGATGGTAAGCTGCTGAAGAAGAAAAATACTTTCACAGACTTTATCGATTGTGCCCGTTTTCTGATAGATGAGAAATATACTTCAGCCCGGCATCTGTATGCCATGGGCGGAAGTGCCGGGGGACTCCTGATGGGTGCCGTTGCCAATATGGAACCAACACTTTTTAACGGTATAACAGCCCAGGTGCCCTTTGTTGACATAGTCAGCACCATGATTGATGCAAGTATTCCTCTTACAACATTCGAATGGGATGAGTGGGGAGATCCGCGCAAACAGGAATACTATGACTACATGCTTTCCTATTCTCCCTATGACCAGGTAAAGGAGCAGGCCTATCCCAACATGCTTGTTACAACCGGATACTGGGACTCGCAGGTGCAGTACTGGGAGCCGGCAAAATGGGTTGCAAAGCTGCGTGAAATGAAAACGGATGACAATATCCTCATCATGGATGTCAACATGGTTGCCGGTCATGGTGGTGCGTCCGGCCGTTTTGAGCGGCTGAAGACAACAGCTCTCGAATATGCCTTCATGTTAGAGCTGGAAGGGATAAAAAAATAATGATTTTAACATTTTTTCTTTTTTTCACTTTCGCGGGCAGCGGATACTGATATTATATTTCGGATTTACAATTACTTATATGTTCTGACAATATCTACTAAAGATATAAACAGAACATGTCCCGGAATTTGCCAGCCTCAGGCCTCTGAAAGTTCAGAAGACTTTATCTTCCTGACATTGAATATATTCTTGCAAAATTCAAAAAAAACTTCGTTTGAATGTCCGGAACCCTCATTTATTGATGCAGGCAAGGGCTTGTAACATTTTCAGGGATTTGTTCGTATTAGTTCTGCAAAAGCTATACAGCTCCTTTTACTTGTGAAACAAATTATCTCAATTAACAATTAAAACCAATTTAAAATGAAAAGATTATTCTTAATCGTCGTGCTGGTAATGGCTGTAACTCTGAATGGCTTCAGTCAGTTTTCCTTCAGTGTGGCCCCCGGCATTGCTACAAACTCAGCTACTTTTGGCTATAAAATCGGGAATGCTGTTCCCTATGCAGGCCTTCAGGTTCTCTCAGGGGGTTTCAATATGATGTACACAGATCATTATCAGGATGGATCTGAGTGGGTTACGGAAAAGAATGAAATGAAGGCAAACGTAAATCTTATCATGCCATCGGTCGGAGTAAAATATTTTGCCGTTGAGACAGGTGATCTGAAAGCTTATGTCAATCTTGCCGCTAACAAACCAATGATCAGTGGTAAAGTGAAATATAACGGTGAGGAAGAAGAAGGATTTGCAGAAGAAATAGATAAGGTCAAGCTGTTTGGAGCTGAGCTGGGTTTTGGAATGGAATATTTTCTGAGTCAGAACTTCAGTATCGGTGGTGAATATTCCTTCCGTTATATAGGAGGAAAGCATTCAGAAAAGGACGAATACGGAGGAGGAGAATATTATAAAACCGATATTTCCCTGAGACTTGTTCCCACCATTGCAAAATTCAGCCTGAACTTTTATTTCGGCGGCGGTGACAGTAATTAAGCAGCAGCGACAGAAAAAAATAATAATTGGCAATACAGGAAAACCGGTCTTTCAGGCCGGTTTTTTTTGATATGCCCGGCAGTCCGGTACTTCCGGCTTCTTCAATTTAACGGCAGGCAGTTTATTTTACAGGAAAATATTTTAAATTGTCAGCTTGTTTTTTTTATTGTTATACATTATTAATTAAATTTAAATTTATTCTATGAACAAGTACATGATTTATTGTATCCTATGCTTTTTTTTAGTGACGGCAGCCACATCCTGTGAACCGGAAGCGGGAAAACCCGGTACCGTTGTTACCATCGGAACGGATGGTTACTGGTACCTGGATGGTGTTAAAAGTGAATACAGGGCTGAGGGCAGCACTATTTCCATCGGAACGGATGGCTACTGGTATATTGATGGCGTTAAAACTGAATACAGGGCTGAAGGCAGCACTATCTCCATCGGAACGGATGGCCACTGGTATATTAATGGAACCAAAACCCGCTACCTGGCCGGAGTGTATTCCATACCCGATGAGGACAGAATCGTTGTGGCAAAATTTTTCAGCAGGGGAGATGCGGACTGGATGCAGGAGAGAGTTGAATGGGCACAGCAGCTCGGGGTTAATCAGTTATTAATGTTTCCTGATCAGGTTCTCAGGGAAGGGGTGGCTGATGTTCTCAGTAACAGTGGAATAGAACTGTGGCTTATTGCACCTTTCTTTTACAATGATGATAATCAGACGCCGGGGCAGATTGCCGATTTTGGCCGTACACCCCGCTGGGGTATCTGCGATGACGGTGAGCCTGCCTGGGAGGTGTACAGTCCCAATTCCCATCCCTCGGGAAGCTGGCTCAGATTTGTTTGTCCCAATGACCAGGAGTATATAGATTACAGGATAAATTCCCTTAAGCCAGCACTGCGGGCATGTAATTTTACCGGTTTAAGTCTGGATTTCATGAGGCAGTTCATCTATTGGGAAGGAACTTATTCCTATACCAATCCCAATTCCCTGCGTAACGCATGTTTTTGTGAGGAATGTGTTCAAAAGTTTGCAGACATTTATGGCCATACACCGGAGAACCCAAGCAGTGTGCCATCAGCAGACCGGATATCCAATTCTGAATCGAATAATAATCTTCTCGACAGATTCCTTGCACTTATCAATGCAAGAGTGCTCCTTGTTCAGGAAGATGTTGAAGGAAGCAATGCCCAGGCTATTAAGGAAAAAACAATTGAAATTGCTGATTTTGTCAAGGAAAATCTTTTCAGGCAGTGGACAAACTTCAAGTGTGCAACCGTTGATGAAAATGTAGAATATATTCTTGCGGAAATGAGAAGTGAATTTCCGGACCTGAAATCAAACATACATGCTGTTCCATTTACAAGTAACAGTTATAACGGTGCTGTCAGGTCAATTGCCGGTCAGGATTTTGCACTTTTGTCGAGGCAGCTGGATATGATTTCTCCCATGACCTATGACAGGTTATGTATGCGTCCCGCACACTGGATAAATGAAATCACTGCTGATATTGTCAATGTAGTTGGCGGCAGGATTCCCGTAGTACCAACCATTGAGGGAAGAGGCGATACAGACAGTGATTATGAAACTTCACTGATCAATGCATTAAAGCCACCGTCATCCGGTGTGGTGATCTGGAGATTTGAGAGTTTAACTCCCGAACGGATAGAAATAACAGACAGGATACTGAACAAAAAATAGTGTAATTATACTGATAGTTACATAAAATAATAATAAGAAGAGGGTGTTTCATAATGCAAATGGGACGCCCTTTTTTTACGGGCATTGACTTTGACCTTAATACCGTGTATGATTACAGACCTGCTGGTGAGGAAGCCCGGACAATAAAGCAGCTTTTTTCTGCCCTGTTGTCCTTCAGCCCGAGTGTATAAGCGAAATATATGATGACACCGGGTAATGCTTTCAAGCCGGAATACATTATTTCAAAAAAATAGTGGAATATTTGCAGGACAAGTAATTTATTGATTTAAAATTTATTCAGCATGAAAGATGTTTCCGTCGAAAACAGGGTGGAAACGCCCAATTTCAATAAGCTCCCGGTAGTTATTGCCAGTGAATATAACAGCGGTTATCTGAGAGGATGGGATGAAATATTTGGGAAATTCTCCCTGCAACCTGAAAACAACATTTCCGGCAGAAAAGTAATTGTGACGGATTGTTATCAGGGAGTTCTTTTTGAAGAACTGCTGGCCTTGTTTTCTGACAGGCTGAAACCTGTTCTGACAATTACCAGCAGGGATTATTTTCTGAAGCCGGAAGAGATCCTGGATATTACCTGGCCTGATGTGACAGACGACAGGATCTTTGGATACCGCAGCCGCTTAAATATGATGGATTTTATAAGTTCCGGAAAGCTTGCGGAATGCAGGGCTAGGATTGATTCCGTGACCGGCGGGACCGTGCTTGTTTTCGGATATGGTGCAGCCCTTGTGGTCATCAATCCTTCGCTGCTGATATATGCCGACATGCCCCGGAGGGAGATACAGCTGAGGATGAAATCCGCCATGGTGGATAATCTTGGTATCAATAACAGGAATGAGCTTTTTGAGCAGAAGTACAAACGTGGTTTTTTTGTTGACTGGCTGGTATGTGACAGGCATAAAAAAAAGATTAAGGACAAATGGGATTTCATTCTTGATACTACTGACATGAATGACCCTGCAATGGTTACGGCTGATAGCTATGACAGTGCACTGACAAAAGCAATAACAACACCTTTCAGCGTTGTTCCGTTTTTTGACCGGGGATTATGGGGCGGACAATGGATGAAGAAGAAGTTTGACCTCGACCCTTCTTCTCCCAACTATGCATGGTGCTTTAACTGTATCGTTGAAGAAAACAGCCTGATGTTTGATTTCGGCAGGGGACTGTTTGAAACACCTGCAGTCAACCTGGTATATTTTCGTCCTGTTGAATTGCTGGGAGAAGCCGTTTACGGACGTTTTGGCGATGAATTTCCGATAAGGTTCGATTATCTTGATACCATGGAAGGGGGTAATCTTAGTCTGCAGGTACATCCTGTAACGGAATATATCCAGGAAAAATTCGGCATGCACTATACCCAGGATGAAAGTTATTATATTATTGATGCACGCGATGATGCCTCGGTATACCTGGGACTCAGGGAAGGTATCAGTCCTGCAGAAATGATTGATGATCTCCGGAATGCCCAAAAGGGCAAACAGCCTTTTGACGATTCCAGGTACGTCAACAGATGGCCGGCAGAAAAACATGATCATTTTCTTATTCCCGGAGGTACCGTGCACTGTTCCGGGAAAAACTGCCTGGTGCTGGAGATAAGCTCAACAACCTTTCTTTTCACTTTCAAGTTGTGGGACTGGGGACGTATTGATTCTGACGGACGGCCAAGACCCATTAATATTGAACACGGGAAAAATGTGATCCAGTGGGAGAGGGATACTGAATATGTCCGCAGCAACCTGATAAACCGGATCAGGACTGTTGCTGAAGGCACAGGCTGGAAGGAGGAATCAACAGGACTGCATGTGAGGGAGTTTATTGAAACACGCAGGCACTGGTTCACCAAAAAAGTTATTCACAATACAAACGGCGGAGTGAATGTCCTGGATCTTGTCGAAGGCCGTGAAATTATTGTTGAAAGTCCTGAAGGCCGCTTTGAACCCTTCGTTGTTCATTATGCCGAAGTATTTATTGTTCCGGCTGCTGTCGGGGAGTATACCATCCGGCCTTACGGGGAATCGGAGGGGACCGGATGCGCCACAATAAAAGCATATGTAAGAACATAACAGAGCTGAAGCCGGACAGGAACAGTACAGTAAATTGCTGCACTGATATTTTACGGATGGCGTTTTCAGGCAGATAATTGCCGGCGTTTAATAGTATTCTTTTGATTTTATTGTTAAAATTGTGACCTGGAAAACTAAAACTGTATAAAATGATTAAAAAACTCTTTTTCTTCTGGACACTTTCTTTGCTGGTTTTAACAGGCTATTCACAGCAATCGAAGGTTATTGACAGAATTATTGAAATTGGCCAGACTGATAACCGTACCATGCACCATCTTGATGTTATCACAAACAGATTTGGAGGCAGGCTTGTCGGTTCCGACGCTTATACCAATGCTGCCCAGTGGTGTGCATCGGAATTCCGGAAGTGGGGTATGGAAGTTATTATGGATGAAGCCGGCTCCGTTCCTGTGGGATTCAACAGGGGACCCTGGTTCGGAAGACTGCTTTCTGAAAATGGTATGAACCTGCATTTTGCAACTCCCTCATATACGTCCGGAACAAAAGGTGTTCAAAGGGGTCATGTGCTTATAGAACCAAAAAACCTTGATGAATTTGAACGGATGAAGGGAGCTCTGAAAGGAGCATGGGTACTTATTGGCGGCAGGAATGACGGCTGGCCGATAGATTATTCTGAAAAGGCCGATTCTGCCCGTAAAGAAATTATTGCATACAATGATTCAATAGGTAAAATCAACCGCGCAATAATGTTTGAGAACTTTGCAAACCGGGGCAAGCCCCCGAAGGAAATGCTTCCGCTAAAGGAAGAGCCTGCCCTTTTTTACCGTCAGATGCGGGAAGCAGGGATCCTCGGAATAATTCAGTCATCAGCAGTACCCATCAGGGCTTTGTATGACAGGAAAAATCTTGACAGGATGACATTTGAAACCCTGCCGACAGTTTGCGATATAAAACTTGCTGAAGATCAGTATGCCATAATTGAAAAAATGGCCAGGGAACGCCGTTATTTCCTTCTCAAGTTTGATATCCGTAATCACTTCAAGCCGGGTCCGGTTAAATACCATAATGTGATAGGTGTGATAAAAGGGACTCGTTATCCTGATGAATATGTTATGATGGGAGGACATCTTGATGCATTTGATGTTGCAACGGGTGGTGTGGATAACGGATCCGGGTCTACGCCCACAATGGAAGCAGCAAGACTGATAATGGCAGCAGGGGGCAAGCCGCAAAGGACAATACTTGTATGTCTCTGGGCCGCAGAAGAGTTTGGTCTGCTGGGATCAAAGCACTGGGTTGAATCAAATAAGGAAAAGCTTCCCAGGATCTCAAATTATTTTAACCGTGACGGAGGACCGACAGTTGCATCGGGAATTGTGGTTCCGGACGCAATGTATAATGATTTTGAAAAGGTATGCCGGCCCCTGGACAGGATAAATCCTGATTTTCCCTTTAAGCTGGTCAGGGATACCAGTCCGCCGCGTCCGAGACCGACAACGGCAAGCAGCTCCGACCATGCCTATTTTGCCATGAACGGAGTTCCGACCCTGTCATTTGATGCCCCCGATTCAAAGGGATATAATTTCGATTATGGGGAAATATGGCATACTGAAAGGGATACTTATGACAAGAGTATTCCCGAATACCAGGAACATACTTCGGTGGTAACGGCCGTAGTGGTTTACGGACTTGCGAACCTTAACCATCTGCTTTCAAGGAAAGGACTTTACCTTGATCCGGAAGGGGGGAAATAGGATTTACCTGCAGCCGGTCCCTTCCTGTCTTTCAGATCCGGCTTCCGGCCGGACTCCTGAGGATGTTGAAAGCACACAGATAGCCTCCGTAGATTGCTCCTGAGAATCCCCCGCCGGTTTTACCCCAGGCTGAGGCAATATGCACATTCGGAGGAAGTACTGAGGGATCAATGGAAGGCAGGGACGGAAGCCGGGCAAAGCCGTAAACGGCCCCGCCGGGGTTCAGAGTATAGCGGTTCACTGTAGCTGCAGTAGCAACTTCACAGTAGTCAACTGCTTCCCGGAAGCCAGGCAGTATTTTTTCTATCCTGTTAATGAACAGTTCTGCTGTCTCCTCTTTCCTGCGGTGGTAATCCTTTTGTGGCAGATTTTCCCAGTCAGACAGGTAGTCAATACAGCAGACAGCACCTACGCTCCTTCCCTCCGGGGCCAGTCCGGAGTCAATTCTCCCGTAGTCGACAAAGGTGAAGCTGCGTCTGTCGTAGCCGGCCTGATTATTTTCAGGGATATCTGACTGGCGCCTGACAGAGTCATCGTAAATGAATGTTGAATAATGCCGGTTACCGATGGCAGCAAGGTTTTTGTTGAAACCAAAATATACTGTCAGCAGTGAGGCTCCCGTCTTTTGCCCTGTAAGTTCATTGGTCAGTCTGGCACGGTACTTTTCAGGAAGCCATGAGACAAACAGACCTGGTGCGTTGTTCATGACCAGATCGGGAGCAAATGCCTTTAGCTCCTTTTTGGTTCTGTCGCCTTTATTACGGAAGCTGACACCTTTTACCGCATTATTTTCCGTGACAAAGCCAGTGGCAATATGTCCTGTGAGCACCTCCCCTCCGTGTGTTTTTATGAAGCGGGCCAGATGATCTGACAGCATCTGTGAGCCTCCTTTGATGAAACTGGCTCCGCCGCCGCTGTAATAACTTCTCTGGGCAGTATTGTAATATGTCATCGACAGTGAGTACGGATCGTCGGAGAAATAGCCGAGGTTACCCAGGAGTACCAGCTTGAGATCTTCATTGTCAATTATTGAGTCGAGCCAGTCACCCACGCTCATCTCCGGGAGTGATGTTCCGCCGGCCCCTTTCCGCCTTGGTTTGAGAATCTGTCCGAAATAGTTATCTATCCCGTCTTCCTGTCCAGGGAAGCGTTCCCTGAGCAGCTCTGCAGCCCTGACCGGATCGTGGGGAATGGTGATATCGACATTGCTGCTGATGAACCTGTAGAACTCCGGTATCTTAAGCAGTTGAACATTGTCTGTCACCTCCAGTTCGCTGAATATCCGGTTTTTCATGTCGCCCGGCGAGGGTCCGTCCATTTCATGGAGGCCCACCTCAAGGGTGTAGACGCCTCTTTTAAAGGTAGTGGCACAGCCTCCGGGCTGTGAGTGCTGTTCCAGCAGCAGAATTTTTTTACCTTCACGGGCCAGTTTTGCTCCGGCGGTAAGTCCGCCCAGTCCGCCTCCGGTAATAATTACATCATAATTCATGCAATAGCTCGTTAAATTTTTATAAACAATTTATAGCCGGCTACATATCCGGTGAAAATCAATAAACTCATAAATTTAATGAACAGTTACCATGGGAATCCTATTTTATATCGGGAATGGGATACCTTTTAAACTCTTTTGTCCTGTCGAACAGATAGCGGAAAGTTATATAGCTTTTTGCCGGCACACTGCCTACGGAAACAAATATCTTTCTCATACGCGGATTGAAATCTGCCACCCACGAGAATTCAACCTCCGTATAATGGGGCTTCCTTTTCAGCACGTCCCAGACGTGCAGTATGAAGGCTGATTCTATTCCAAGGTTCTGGAATGCGGGGATCACACCCATCAGCAGTCCCTTGGCCCTGGTCATGGTTCTGCGCTTTTTCAGCCAGAGGAACCTGATCATGTTAAAAAGGTGCATTTTGCCGTTCAGATGTTTGAATATCTGGTTTACATCGGGAAACATAAGGTATATGGCTATGGGTTTGCCTTCGAAATATGCCAGCCAGATAAACTCTTCATCGACAATGGGCTTTGCCTTTTTCAGTACTTCCCTGATATATTCCGGCCTGAGAGGCTCGAACTGAGTCTTGAAGGAAGCCCATGCCTCGTTATATACCTGTGCAAAATCGAGTGTCAGCTGCTCTTCCTCTTTCCATGAGAAGTGTCGGAATGAGTAGCCGGGTTTGGCAGTCACCCACTCGGCTATTTTCCGGAAGCGGTCAGAGAGAGCTTTGGTGACATCCATGTGAAAGCCTTCCATTTTGTAGTATGTCCGGAATCCGTAGGCTTCGAACAACTCTTTGTAGTACGGATGGTTATAGGGTACATCGAAGGAAGGGTGAGTGAACCCGTCAACCAGCAATCCCCAGTACTTATCCGTTTCTCCGAAGTTAACAGGGCCGTCCATGGCCTCCATACCCCTTTCTGTCAGCCATTCCCGTGCTGTGTCGAAGAGTATGGCTGCTGCGTTTATATCGTTGATACATTCAAAAAATCCCATTCCGCCCGTAGGCTGGTCATGACTATGGGAGAGGTTATGGTCGATGAAGGCAGCAACCCTGCCGATAAGGGTTCCGTCTGCGTTTTCGAGTATCCAGCGGTCAACTTCGCCGTGCTTGAAATAGGGATTGATTTCAGGATCGAATATTGATTCTATGTCCTTGTCAGGGGGACAGACCCAGACAGGATCGTCCCGGTATAAAATTCTGGCCGTGTCGTGAAATTTTTTCCTGGTCCTGCGGTCGCTTACCCTGGTAATATTCATAATCAATAAGTTTGAAACATGCAGTAATCAATGCCCGGCAACATGGGTCTGATCATTTTATTTGCGAATCATCATTTCCTGTACACCTCTTCAAGCAGACTCTGATATTTATGCATTATAACCTGTCGTTTAAGCTTGAGGGTGGGAGACAGTTCACCGGTGGCAGGAGTCCATTCATCGGACACCAGCCTGAAGCGAAGTATTCTTTCATGGGGACAGACTGCCTTGTTATATTTATCAATCTCGGAAGCAATAGCTGCAGCAAGCTCCTTCGATTCAACAAGCAGACCTTTTATCCTGGCTTCAGGAGCCTTTTGTGCCTCCAGCTTTTCAAAATATTTCATGTCGGGTGATATCAGAGCGCTGACGAATTTTTCATGTTCTCCCACAATCATGATCTGGTCTATCATTGGTGATTCCTTGAAGACGTTCTCAATAAGCTGGGGTGCAATGAACTTGCCGCTGGAAAGCTTGAATATCTCCTTTTTCCTGTCAGTGACCATCAGGAAACGACCTCCGGAAATGTGTCCTATATCTCCGGTACGGAACCAGCCTTCATCATCGAAGGCAGCTTCCGTGAGTTCAGGATCCTTGTAATAGCCGAGCATTACATTGTGTCCCTTGCATAATATCTCCCCATCTCCTGCTATTTTGATATGTACTCCGTCAATGACGGATCCTACTGATCCGAGTTTCAGACCGCCTTTGTGCTGACGGTTTATGGTGATGATGGGTGATGTTTCCGTAAGGCCGTACATGTTGATGATCTTAATGCCGGCAGCCCAGAATATCCTTTCCAGCTTTGGAGAAAGGCTTGCTCCACCGCAGCCCACAAGGCGCACTCTGTTACCCATAGCAGCTCGCCATTTGCTGAAAACAAGTTTGTCAGCCAGGGCCAGTTTCAACTCGTAGAACCATCCGTTTTCGCCGAAGGGCTTGTAGCTTTCACCCAGTCTGACTGCAGCGAAGAAGAGCTTCTTTTTGATGCCCGTCAGCTGTCTGCCTTTGGATATGATTACATTATAGAACTTCTCAAGGATACGGGGTACAGCGTCAAAACCGTCGGGTTTTATCTCCTTCATATTGGCAGCAATCGCACCCATACTTTCAACATAGTAGATACTGGTGTTGCTGTATTGTGTCTGGTAGTTGCCCATACGTCCCCCTACATGGCACAGTGGAAGGATACTCAGGAATTTGTCTTCCGGCTTCAGTCCGAATACTTCAGCGGCGGCCAGGAAGTTGCTTACCAGGTTGCGGTGAGAAAGCATCACCCCTTTGGGTTTGCCCGTGGTACCTGAGGTATATATGAGAACGGCACAGTCGCCGGGCTGTATGCTTTTGCCAATGGAGTGTACGGTATTACGGGTTTTTTCGGACGACTTGCTGCCGGATTCAGCCAGTCCGGACCAGTGCCGGCTTCCCTCAATTCTGTCGAAGGTAAAGATGTGTATGGAGCTGTCAGCAGCAAGGGCAGCGGGTCTGACAATCTTCAGGAGCTTTTGGTCGGATACAAACACTGCCTTTGCGTTGCAGTTCCTGATGATGTATTCATATTCCGCAGTGGTGAGTGATGGAAAGACAGGTACATGTATAATGCCCAGCATTGCCATGGCGAGATCGGCAAAGTTCCATTCCGGGCGGTTTGAAGATATGGTAATAAGCATGTCTCCCTTGCGGAAGCCCAGTTCATAAAGCCCGTAGCTGAGATTGCGCGTCAGTTCGCAGTATTCACGTGAACTGTATTTTTTCCATTGTCCTGACTGTTTATGGCATAGTGCATCATCCTTGTCGGGCAGGGCAGCGTATCGTTCAAGCAAATCGAAGGTGCGGGTTATTTTCATAGAGGCAGGTTAAAACATATTCACAAACGCAATTTAATAATAATTACCGTATGCATGTTAAGCCTTTCCTTTCCCTGGCCGCCTGTAGCATGTTAAGCTTCCCACTTCTTAAGGCCGCCTGTGGCGTGTTAAGCCTCCCACTTCCCCTGGCTGCTGTAGTTTGTTAAGCCTTTCCTTTCCTCTGGCCGCCTGTAGCGTTTCAGGCCATATGTGTTCATGTTAAGTCTTACGGTCCCGTCTACAGTTTATCAAGCCACATGCCGAAGGCAACACCAATATAGTTGCCTATAATCCATCCTATCATGCCGGTGGCCAGTCCGGTGAGGATAACATCCCTGTTTTTCAGTGCTGCGGCCACCATCGGCACAAAGGGTGGCGAATATACAAGTCCGGTGGTGGTAATCATATAGTCATCCGCAGGGATCCTGAATATCCATGAAAGCAGCAGGTGCAGGAACATGGATCCGAAAACCACATAGCTGACAAAATAAAGGAGGTTAAGGTATTTCGCCTGGAAAATGACTGACAGGTCGCATCTGGTGGCGATGACAATGGAAAAGGCCACAATGAAATACATGCCCAGCTGAAAGCTTTTTTTGATTTTCCTTACCGGTCTGATGAAAGAGGCTGCCACCCCCAGGGTGGTTATGGTAAGGATCACCGATATTGTCATAGGTACCCCGGGAATGAGGAAACTGACTGCAAGTCCCATTACGAGGATAACCAGGGACAGTCCGGTGGCACCCAGAAGCGGTATGAAGATATTTTTGCTGAATATTCCTGAATAGTCATCAAAATCTTCAGTCAGTTGCCTGTCTATTACCTCAGCATCTGATTTATGAACCGTTCCCTCAGCAGGTGCTTCGAAAGGCGGCAGGAATAACCTGAAGAACGCCGGTCCGGCAGTGATAAAAAAGAATATCACCAGGGCGCCGACTATCATGTCATAGGTGTTGGTCATTACAAAAGCATGCGGATCAACGTTAAGGGCCAGTGCTATTGAGGCAAGGTTTACCGATCCTCCGGTATAAAGGCCGATCAGCATCCCGCCTATTTTTTCCGCCTCCTCAACTCTGTCCCTGAAGATCAGGTAGCCGGTGATAACGACTGCCATAACCGATACCAGAGCCAGAAGCATGGAGAGAAAGCCCTTGCCTGAAAATTTCAGCCATCTTCTGACATTCAGGGAAAAGAGTATCAGCGGTATGGCAAGCAGTATCAGGGCACTCTGCATACTGTCCTGTACCATGGCAATGCCGTTGTAGCTCAGATCACTTTTTGAGAGTATCCCTGCTTCTGCCAATTCGTGGAGTTCGGCTTTCGGGATATATGCGCGGTTCTGACCAATGGTGGCCTGCTGGTAGGCATCACTGCTCTTCGGCAGTAAACCGGTATTTGCAATAAGGATTCCGGTGGCATAGGCCAGCACAATGGCTCCGATCTTTTTAAAGAGTGAATACTTTTTTGTCAGCCAGATAAGGAATACGGGGAAAAGAAGGCAGAAGATTGCCAGCAGTATGAGTGAAAGCATAGCAGTCAGTTTAGGAAACCAAAAATATACAAATGACTCTGCCTGCAAGGCATCACGGCTTCAAAAGAGGTGTTTTAACTGCCATGCCGGTAGTATTTTTACGTAGCAGGACAGTCTCCGGGCCTCTCAGAAACCTGCTATTTAAAATTCAGCCATCCAAAAAATTCCGGCCGGTGGAAACTTGGTTTGGGAAAATCGACAGGTGCCCATGTGAGCCAGTGCGGATGTGAAGTCTTGTCGGCACATTTGTAAAAGTTGGCTCTCCACTGGACTCCGGGTCCGGGAACATCCACTTCCATATATTTTGAAAGAATAGAAAAGGGAATGCGGTATTCTATGACCCAGGTCGTTGGCTCTGCTATTTCATTTTCCACATTCTCTTCCAGGGAATGCGAGATTTCTATCTGCCGGGCATCATCAAGGTCAACGAAGGCCTGTTTGTCATTGCTGTCTTTATACTGAAACAGGAACACTCCCTTGCAGTTTGTTTCCAGGTTGAAATAGCCTCTGCTTATATCCGGGCCGGGTGTGAAGAAGAACTCAACACAACTGTCCTGAAACACCGGTCCGTTGGTTCTCGTGGTTACTGCCCTGACATAATTGTCCTTTACACGAAAAATCAGGTAAATATTATTCTTGTCATATTTAACTCTTACATGGGTTTTGGGGAAATGTGACGGATAATCCCCCATATAATTTTTCAGATTCGTCTTATCTGCCCTGTTCCAGAATTTCTTTTTCCAGGTTGCGTTAATTGTCGGAGGACTGGTTGCCTGTCTTACCGAATAGACATGTTCCGCAGCTTTGCTCTGCTGTTCCGGCTGCTGAAAAAACCAGGAATAACCGGTACTGAGAAGCATTATCAATAAAATCTGTGTAAAGTTGATCATACCATGAATTTGTTTATGTTGATTGTTAATAAATCTGTTTATCATATTCCGGATGAAAGCATGATCTCCCGGTCCGCTTAAACAATGAAGTCAGGCGGTACATTTACCAGTCGTGCTATGTCGGTAATCTTCTCCCTTATATTGAAGTTCATTGAGCAGGCTGAAGTACATTCGTCACAAAGCCTGCAGGGATTGTCTCCGACTGCCAGATCAGTGAGCAGTGCATGTGCCAGCTGAAGATTTGAATATCCGTAGGCATACATGTAGGCGCGCATGATTTCCGGTATAGGCAGATTAAACCTGCATTCCGGGATACAGTTGTCGCATGATTTGCAGAACAGGCCTGTTTCTGCCCGGGCAATAAAGATATCCTTTTCTTCCTGTTCGGTCAGGGCAATATCCTCAAGCAGCTTGATATCGGTGTCCAGATGATCAAATGTTGTCATGCCCGGGATCACGATATGCACATTCGGATTTGACAATACCCATTTTATTGCAGCGGATGCATTTATTGGCTTTGTTCTTTCTTTGTCAAGGAAACCCCCGCCTGCCAGTGCTTTCATTGCTACCACACCCAGACCGGCATCACCTGCCTTTTGCAGGGCTTCTTCCATACCATGAACGGGTGGTTCCGCGTTCTGCCTGATTAATTCGGTATTCAAAAAGTTATAGGTTGTCTCGATAACATCCCAATGTCCGGCTTTTACAACTGCATCAATCACAGAAGGCAGCTTATGGGTTGAGATTCCGATGAATCTTGCCCTTCCTTCCTTACGGAGCTGTTGCATGGCCCTGATCAGGGGTTTGAAATTAACCATTTCAGGAGTGTTCACCAGATGCAGATAGAGGATGTCAACATATTCCATTCCCAGTCTTTTCAGACTCAGATCAAATTTTGAAAGGAAATCCTTTGATGTTGTTTCCCGGGTTGGCAGGCCAACAGCCCTGTTCACTCCGGCCGGTCCTATCTTTGTCGAGATATAGAAGGAATCCCTGGGATAATCCCTGAACACTTTTCCGAGCATTTCTTCATTTCTGCCGTTCTGGTAGCTGTGTGCAGTATCAAAAAAGGTGATACCCTGATCTATTGCGGCTCTCACCAGGTTCGGATTATCTGCTATCATTACCCCCATTCCTATTACCGGAACTGTGAGACCGGTTTTTCCGAGAGTACGGTAAATAATATTCTTTTCTTCTTTGAATTCCCTGCCTGAAACCCCGGATGATACTGTTATACCGCCGGCTGCCAGAAGGCCGGATTTGAGAAATTTTCTTCTGCTGAACATATAAATTTTCTGATCCTGGTGATTTGTACTTATCCTGGTC
>JAAYKX010000271.1 GCA_012522155.1 Bacteroidales bacterium | reverse complement strand
TGGAAGAAAAAGAAAATAAAGCTTCCAAGGAATAGAAATATTTGTTATTTTTGGGCCAACAAAACAATACAATCATGGATTTTAACATTGAAAGTCGTAATAACAGTACATTGATTCGAATTCAGACGGAAAAGCTGGATACACATATAGCTCCCGCATTGAAGTCTGAACTTGTTTTGATTTCAGGCAAGGGTGAAAAAAATATTATCCTTGATCTTGAAAAAACTCAATACTGCGATTCTTCTGGTCTGAGTGCCATTCTTGTGGCAAACAGGCTCTGCAAGAATGCCGGTGGTACCTTTGTGCTTTGCGGACTCAATGAAGCTGTTGAAAGGCTTATTACAATTTCCCAGCTGGATACAGTCCTGACAATTACCGAAACAGTTGCTGATGCCGAAAAAATGATTTCCTGAAGCTGACAGGAATGCAGAGTACCGATGAAATTAACAATACTTGGCAGTAGTTCTGCATTGCCGACTTCAGAAAGATACCCCTCCGCTCATGTACTTTCCGTATATGAGCGGTTGTATTTAATAGACTGCGGTGAAGGTACCCAGATGCAGCTCCGGCGGAACAAAATCAGGTTCGGTAAATTAAATCATATTTTTATCAGCCATATCCATGGCGATCATGTATTCGGGCTTTACGGACTTTTGTCCACCATGAACCTGATGGGAAGAACCTCAACACTAAGTCTTTACGCACCTGTGAGATACCGGGAAATACTGTTTTCACATCTCCTTGACTTTGACATAATTCTTGGTTTCAATATCGATTTTTTCCCCCTCGACAGTAAAGATCCGGTTAAGATCCTGGATGACAAACATCTTACCGTTACATCATTTCCCCTCAGGCATCGTATCCCTTCATACGGATTTTTGTTCAGGGAAAAGCCACGTGACCGTAACATTTTAAAGGAGGCAATAGAAAAATACAATATTCCGGCAGCACGGATTCCGGCAATAAAGAAGGGTGGGGATTTTGTCATGGGAAGCGGGGAGATTGTAAAAAATGAAGAAATCACTGTACCGGGACCTGCTCCGTTATCTTATGCATACTGCAGCGATACCATGTACTTCAAAAGGCTTTCATCCTTTGTAAGAAATGTTGATCTCCTTTATCATGAAGCTACCTTTGAGGCAAGCCTGGGGGAACTGGCGAGGAAGACCGGGCATTCAACAAGTACCGATGCTGCCAGGAGTGCTCTTGAGGCAGAGGCAGGGACACTTATAATTGGACATTTTTCTTCCAGGCATAAGGATGTAAAACACCTTGTTGAAGAGGCCAGGGACATATTTCCCAGAACAATTGCCGCAGTTGACGGAACAACTTATGATGTGGGAAATATTGATGTCCCGTAAGGAAAGAATTTCTATCTTTGCCATTTCCCTGAATGCAATGTTCAGGCTGCATGTTTTCCCGGCACCTGCGACTCAGTCAAAAGCAATATTTCAGAAATGGCATTATGGTGCAAATGTCTGAAGTTAAGGAAATTAATGTAGTCAAGAGGATCAAGGGGGAGATGATTTGACTAAATAATGATTTATAATTTCAGGTAATAGGTTGTTAAATGAAAAGAACAGGAAAAGGAATAACATTGTTGTTGGGAATGCTCTTTCTGGCAGCTTACAGTGTTCCGGCACAAATAGTTTCCGAAGAAACCATCAAGATAGGCAAGACCCTGAATCTGATAGAGGAATATTATGTTGACACTGCCAGTATCAGCAGAATAACAGAAAATGCCATCATCTCAATGCTGAGGGAACTAGATCCGCATTCCACCTATATTTCTGCGAAGGATGTGAGGGAAATGAATGAACCTCTGCTGGGGAACTTCGACGGAATAGGAATCCAGTTCAATATCCTGAGGGATACCATTATAGTTATTGAGCCAATTTCCGGCGGGCCCTCCGATAAGGCGGGACTTCTTGCCGGAGACAGGATTGTAAGCATCAACGGGGAAGAGGTTGCAGGAAAGGGATTATCGACCAACGGAGTCAGGAGCCGCCTGCTGGGGCGCAAGGGAACGAAAGTCAACATAAATGTTTTTCGCAGAGGCGAAAAAAACATACTGGATTTCACTATTACACGGGATAAGATACCTATAAACAGTCTGGATGCAGCCTATATGCTTGATTCTGAAACGGGATATGTAAGATTCAATAAGTTTGCGGCCACCACCGACAGGGAGTTCAGGGAGGCTTTAAGCAGTTTCAGAAAGGCGAATATGAGGAATATCATTATTGACCTGCGCGGGAATGGTGGTGGTTTTATGGCTGCTTCCACCCAGCTTGCCGGTCATTTCTTCGCTGATGGCAAACTGCTGGTTTACCTGTCAGGAAGAAAAACTCCCCGGCAGGAATATAAATCTTCAGGCTCCGGTGATCTTACCTCGGCCAGGGTTGTCGTTCTGACTGATGACGGGTCGGCATCGGCAAGCGAAATCGTTGCGGGAGCAATTCAGGACTGGGACAGGGGTGTTATTATCGGGCGAAGGACATTTGGAAAAGGATTGGTACAAAATGCCTTTGTCCTGACAGACGGATCCATGATACGGCTTTCAATAGCACGTTATTACACACCTGCCGGCAGATCTATTCAAAGTCCCTATAATGAAGGGTATGAGAAATATCTTGAAAATTATACCCGCAGATTTGTCAATGGTGAAATGATGTCGGCCGACAGTGTTCATTTTCCCGATTCGCTTAAGTTTAAGACACTGGTAAATCAACGTGTTGTTTACGGGGGAGGGGGTATCATGCCCGATGTCTTTGTTGCCGTAGACACTTCAAATTACTCCAATTATTACAGAACACTGGTCAGAAGAGGTATTTTCAATTCATTTATCCTGGAATATGCAGACAAGAACAGGGCGGCAATAATTTCAAAATTCAAGACATTTGAGAATTTTAAAAACGGTTTCGAATTTTCTCCCGTTGAAATACAATCATTCAGGAAAAAAGGTGAGGATGCCGGAGTGAAATTTGTAGAGGATCAGTACAGGAAATCTGAAAGTGAAATCCTTTTAGTGCTTAAAGCATTACTGGCTAATAATATATGGCAGACAAACGAATATTTCCGGATAATTAATGAACAGGATAATATAATAGCTGAAGCACTTAAGGTTATTTCTGATGAGGAGCTTTACAACCGGATACTGGGTAATAAATAATATTATCCTGATGCATCCCAGGGATTAATTCAGCCTTTTGGCAGTATGTATGAATTCATAGCTTATTCCTGGTATTTCCTCATCGTTTTCCGTGTATGTCCAGATCAGACTGCTGCCTTCAACGCTGACGTCCACCACCAGGTCCTTGGTGTAGAGCCCGCTGATAACAAGCTGATTGCCTGTCAGCGTCCATGAAAAGAGATAATCCTTCTCATTTTCAAAGAATATGCCGATATTACTGTCAATGAACTGGTATTTCATTTCATCCGGACCAAAGTAAAGTGTTGATTCGGCTTTTTTTACATTATTTTCAAAAGTAATCTGGCTCATGGAAATGACTTCCCATTTTCCCAGTATAGCTTTACTCAGTACTTTATCCTTTTCGCAGGATGTCATTAACAGGAAAAGGATAATTATCAATCCTCCTGCCAGCTCTCTCTTCCTTCCCTTTTTCATTACTTTGAATTTTATGTGGTAAAACTGAATTTAATGTTGTAACTAAAAGAACAAAAATAAGGAAACTATTTTACTGCAGGAAAAAAGATTTAAAAGTAAATATTCCAGCTTCCAAATGTTTATTTTTGCGGAAGTTTTACATAAATGAAAACTATGAAGTTAACAGCCAAGACTCTTTACGGTCTGGAGAGTGTCCTGGCGGCTGAACTGCCGGAACTGGGAGCTGCAGAAACTGAAATTCTGAACCGTGCAGTGACATTCACAGGCAGCCTTGAAACCATGTACCGGGTCAATTACTGTTCCCGGACAGCTTTGTCTGTTCTCATGCCTGTCGGGGAGTTTATGATATCATCTGCCGGGGATCTGTACAGGGAGGCCCTGAAGATCGGCTGGCATGAATTTATGAATGAGGATGATACTTTTTCAGTTGTTCCGGTTGTAAAATCAAAATTATTCAGACACAGCGGATATCCGGGCCTGGTATTAAAAGATGCCATTGCTGATTATTTCAGGCATAGGTCGGGAAGAAGGCCTTCGGTTGATCCCCTTGATCCGGTGATGATCATCAACCTGCATATCAGCAGCAGCAGAGTGACTGTTTCCCTTGATTCAACAGGTGAGCCCCTGTTTAAACGGGGTTACCGGGCGTTTCAGGGACCGGCTCCCCTGAATGAGATCCTTGCTGCCGGTATTATCCGGTTGTCGGGCTGGAACGGGTCCGCTCCCCTTCTTGATCCCATGTGCGGATCAGGAACCATTCCCATTGAGGCAGGACTGATTGCCTGCAAAATACCTCCGGGTAAATTCAGGAAAAAATATGCTTTTGCCGGATGGAAAAATTATGACCCTGAATTGTTTGACAGGATAAAAAGGGAGGCAGAAGGGAAGATAGTGAAGCCGGATACGGTGATCATGGCAGGTGATGTGTCGGCAAAGGCAATAGCCTGGTGCAGGATCAATGCCGGAAATGCCGGTCTTTCGGGACTTGTTAAAACTGAAGTGGCTGATTTCACAAATTCAGCATCCGGATTCAGCAATGGTTTTATTTTTATTAACCCGCCCTATGGAAAAAGAATAGCAGCGCGGGATTCTGAAAATATATACGGCATGATAGGAACAGTCCTGAAAAATAAATATTACGGTAACAGGGCATGGGTCCTGGCTCCTGACAGGGCAAGCCTTGGGAAGATTGGTTTAAGAGCGGAAAAGAAACTCAAACTTTTTAACGGGGCAATTGAGTGTATCCTCGGTGCCTATGATCTATATGAGGGTTCAGGTAAAAAGAGGGACAGATAAAATCATTGTTAATTTCAAAGTGTATAATGTGAACAAGTTATAATATGGGTACTTTATATTTTTATTATATTTGTCAGGGTTTAATTTCCAACCTTTTCAAAGGAAGCTTATATGAGCTTTGATGTTGAGACTTACCTGAAAGGCAATCCTGAAAGTAATGTTATACTTTACTACAAGGGGAACGTTGATTCCGATCTGATAAATTATGTTCTTGACACAGTTGAGGAAAAACTGGCTGAAATGAATGAACAGCCCAGGCTCAGGAAGAAGGTTTACAATGTTCTTGTTGAGAGTCTTCAGAATCTCTATCATCATGTGGATAAAGTTCCTGAAGATTTTGAAGATCAGAATTCCGAGAAGTTCGGGATTCTTCTTATTGAAAAGTCAGTCAGTGGCTTTAAGATCGTTACAGGTAATTTTGTGCAGACTGACAATGCGGAAGAGCTGAAAGAAAAGATAATGAAGATAAACCGGTCTACACGCAAGGAGATCAAGGAACTTTACAAATTCATACTTAACAATCAGAGATTATCAGCAAAAGGAGGAGGGGGGCTTGGTCTGGTTGACATAGCCAGGAAAACAGGAAATAAGCTTGATTATACGCTCAGGCGCTACAACGATCAGTATTTCTTTTTCTACCTCGACATACTTATAGCTGTTGAATAGAATATACAATTTATTAAAATTATAAATCTTAGTGAAATGGAACCGATAAAAATAGAAGGAACACCGAAAACACCAACTGTGAAGTTTGATAAATCAGAAGGGGTATTTGAAATCAAAGGTCGTTCAATTCCTGAAAACTCGGTAGAATTCTACAAACCGCTGGTTGACTGGCTTGATAATTACAAGGAGGATCCCCT
>JAAYKX010000270.1 GCA_012522155.1 Bacteroidales bacterium | reverse complement strand
TGTACAGATATTTTGTTTTGCAATATACAATCATGTCGGGTGTGAGCGGCAGCGATATTTTATAGAAATCCTGCTGCGTGCCATAATATTTGGCGATAAGGGTATTGTGTCTGCCACGTATTATTTTTGGTTTTTCCTCCGAGAGCAGCATTCTGATAACCGGAAGAACCTTATTCATGACCGGGTTATATGGCAGGTCTTCAGTCTTTTCAAGTTCAGGAAGTTCTTTCCCGGCGGATTCAATAAGTATACGGTAGATCTCTTTTATTTCCGGAACTGTATCTGCTGCTGCGAAAACACCGTGGTTTTCAAGAAATATGCACTGAGGGTCCCTGTGATGTATTTTCCTGTAAGAACTTATTTCCGCTTCAAGTGCTTTAAACAGGATATAGCCGGGATCCGTATATTTTATAAACAAGGCCTTGTCCCCGAAGAGCCCTGAAACAATCTTTTTTGCATTCCGGCTGCAGAGTATGCCGTTTAAAATGGTGGGATGGAGGTGTACCACGAAGTTGTAACGGATCAGTTCATGAAGCGATGTTTCAACCGAGGGTCTTTTGCCTTCCAGGGGGTTGATTATGCAGCCGTAAAGATCATTTTTAACCTGTTCTTCCCTGACAAGCGGGTCTTCCGGATATGTTTTTTCCGAAATCCTTCCGAGCTTATCCCTGCTGAGGGCTACCAGGCCCTCTTCAGTCAGATCCGCAAGAGATTGTCCGCTTGCCTTTACCCAGATAGTATTTTCATCCTTGAAGGAAGTATTTCCGCCTCCGGCAATAACATATCCCTTCCTGCTGCCATAAAACCGTGATATTTCAATTAGTTCCTGTATTTCCGCTTTCATGCTGACTGTCGTTTAGAAAATATTCAATTACATTTCTTCCCAGGCCTGCAAGATCGTTCTTCTGGTCAACATACAGGGTTCCGTCGTCAAGAACATATCCCTGCCTGCCGTGTGCCCTCAGGTATTGATGTGCTGCTATGACACATGTGCTTTCCCAGACGATTTTTTTAAGACCTTCATTCAGCGGATTGTTACCTCTGGATGTAATTGCAAGTGGTGCAAGGTCCGGGGTATTATGTTCTGTACCGAAGGTGATAAGAAATCCTTTTTCGTTAAAATAATTTGTGCAGGCTTCGATCACAGACGGATCATTCCTTGAGGGGATTATTTCTATACAGCCTATTCCAAAGGCTGAAAGTGAATTGTGTAGTTTTTCCATATCGGCTTCAAATTCGGTCAGCCTGCCTGATTCATCATCCAGCAATACAGGATAACATGGGATTCCGCCGGCTTTTATTATGATCCTGATCAGCATTCCGGGAGAAGGGTATGATTTTGTATTTTCCCCTATAAAAGCTGGTCCTCCTGCTTTAAGCAGGTTCGATCTGATTTCGTTTTCCGTTGCTGTCTGATGGTTTATGTCAGCTTTTGCCTTTTTGCCGCTATAGAGCGACTCAATGAAACTCACCTGGTCTCCGGTCTTGTCATAGTTATCCATTGCAAGTGATCTGAGTGCCCTGGCCAGGTGGCGTTCCCTCACAAGGTTTTTTGCATATCGCCTGCGTATCTCCCCGTAGGATAAGACAAGTCCGGGGTTTAGCGGCTCAATTAGTTCGTTGAGCCTGGCGATCATGGCTTTTATCTGGTTCTGGTTTTCCCTGATAACATTTTTCAGTTTTTTCCTGAGCCACCAGTTGAGTGAAAAGGGATAATCAAGGCCTTTTCCGCAGAGATACATTCTGCCGGGATTACCGGGATCATTTATTCTGATTCCTTTGTTTTGTTCTTCTTCCAGGAGTCCGATGAATTCGATATTGAAAAGCGGAAATATTTTGTTTCTGACGCATCCGTTATGGAAAAC
>JAAYKX010000370.1 GCA_012522155.1 Bacteroidales bacterium | reverse complement strand
GCATAGGGCCCAGTATTCAAAAGCATATCTGTATGTGCTTACAATTCCTGATAACTTTTCTGACCTGTACCGTTATCCTGACGTTATTCTGAACCGTATCAGAACAGTAGCTTCACAAGATATGAATGTAAGGCTGGAAGGCCCATCTAAGGTGAGCCTCTTCTATTATGCAATAGTTCGTTAAAGTATAATACAAGTATTTGAATATTAATAAAATAGTTAATAAATAATGGCGGAATAATTTGGTTAAGTTCCTGACAATCAGTAACTTAATAGATTAACCAAATCTAGATCAAGTTATGATCATCAGGGAACAAAAACCTTATAATGCACTTATTTTCAGCATGATAGACAAATTGCCAAATATTAATAGGTGGAGAAAAGCATTTCTTTCAGAAATTTTCATCCTGTTTTTGTCTATACGTGGAAGAATTAATTTCTTACAGCTTGCAAGATATGGAAAATATAAAGAACAGCGATATCGCCAACAGTTTGAAAAGCGCTTTGATTTTCTGACCTTTAATAAAGCGCTCGCCTTATCTCAAGGGAGCGGAAGGTATGCTATAGCCTTTGATCCAGGCTATGTGTCAAAATCCGGGAAGAAGACTCCCGGTGTAGGCTGGGTCAGGTTGTGCCGGCAAGGCTAAGTGGGGTTTGGAAATTGGTGGCTTAGCTGCCATTGATATTGATAACCATACTGCTTTTCACCTTGAAGCTGTTCAAACAATTAACTCTGATGATCAAAGCCTTTCTGATTGGTATGCAGAAGTAATCTCCGAAAGAAAGGATACCTTAAAATCAATATCAAAGTACCTGGTTGCCGATGCATGGTTCTCCAAAAAGTCTTTCGTGGACAAGATTATTTCTTTAGATATGCATCTGGTCAGCAGACTAAGGGATGATGCTGACCTTAGATATCTCAGCAAAGCCCCGCTCACGGGGAAACGAGGCAGACCAAGAAAATATACCGGGAAAATAGATACCAGCAACATTGATCAAGACTACTTTACTTTTATCTCAGAGGATAAGGAGTCACTCATATACGCAACAGAAGTCTATTCCAAAGCTCTTAAACGTAACATTCTTGTGGTTCATGTCACATATTCAAAAGCAAATGGGAAAGATGCCCGTAAGCTATATTTCTCTACCGACATTTCAATGGATCCTGGTGATGTGCTGCTCTATTATCATAGCCGTTTCCAGATTGAATTTCTTTATCGCGATGGGAAACAACATACCGGACTGAATGACTCACAGGCCAGAAGTGAAAACAAACTCCACTTTCAATTTAATGCCTCTCTCACTTCGATTAACATTGCAAAGGCAATCCATTGGTTAAGCATACCAAAAAAAGAAAGAGGAGCATTCTCAATGGCTGATATTAAAACAATGAATCACAACATCTTAATGTTAAACAGATTTTTTGACGTGTTTGGTATTTACCCATACTCTGCAAAAAATAACAAATATGTCAGAGAACTTATATTATACGGCACTATGGCCGCTTAAAACTTTAACGAACTATTGTCATTGTAAACCTTGATGTATTTAATGAAATAATATATTGATATGACCATTGATAATCCGAAAAGGGCACCACATAGTGCATGTAATTTATGAAGTATTGGCCATAACTCTTCAATTGCCGGAATCAGTACGGTTAGAAT
>JAAYKX010000030.1 GCA_012522155.1 Bacteroidales bacterium | reverse complement strand
TCCCTGTTATGACCGGTATCACAAATAACCAGCGGTCTTTTTTGCAATATCTGCCACCGTCCCGAAAAGCCGGTATTACTGACAACCTTCCTCAAACCTCTGACAACAACCTTTTCATCAATTGCCAACAAATCTCTGAGACATTCGCTAACCTGAAATACCGTCTGAATATTCCTGGTCTGATAATCTCCGCCAAGAGGAACAGCAACACTTATCCATTTCCCGTGGGCTGATGGCTTCCCGCTTATCCTCCTCACCATAAAGTGTCTTATTTCCTGACCAACAGTATCCTCCCGGGATATACAGCTGTAATTCCTGTCTGCAAAATAAATTTGAGAATGACAGTCTCCAGCCGCCTTATAAAATACTTCCACGGTTTCAGGCTGTGTTTCGCCTATCACCACGGGGATATTTCTTTTAATGACCCCGGCCTTTTCTGCTGCAATCTTTTCCGGAGTTCCTCCCAGCAGATCCGCATGATCATGACCGATATTTGTAATTACAGACAAAATGGGTGTAATGATGTTTGTTGAATCAAGTCTTCCTCCCATTCCGGTCTCAATGACCGAAACATCCACCTTTTCCCGGGAAAAATAGTCAAAGGCCATTGCTGCCGTAAGTTCAAAAAACGAAGGCTGAACAGATTCAATAATATCCCGGTGATCCCTGACAAAGGCAACAACCTGATCTTCCGGGATCATTTTACCATTTACCCTGATCCTTTCCCTGAAATCCTTCAGATGAGGAGAAGTATACAGACCGGTTTTGTGACCGGCTTCCATCAGTATTGAAGCAAGCATATGTGAAACCGATCCCTTCCCGTTGGTCCCGGCAATATGAACTGAACGGTAATTAAAATGAGGATGTCCGAAATATTTGTCAAGGGCAAGCGTGTTGTCAAGATTGTTGCTGTAGGCAGCTTTGCCGATCCGGTGATATGCCGGAAGCCGGCTGTATAAATAATCCAGTGTTTCCCTGTAGTTCATAACATTGATATTCAATAACCCGGTGTTCCGGATGTTCCGGCTCCCGGTGTTCCGGTACCCGGTATTCCGGCCTGTTGACCAGAGACAACACAAATTAACTAACTTTCAACTTCAGTACCAATAATAGCATATTTTCCTTATTTTTGCATTTCCGGTATCCGAAAAGATCTTGTCTAAAATACCGTACTGATTATCAAATCTTTAAATATGTCAAAAAAACATAACAAGAAAATCTTCATAATTGACACAAATGTTCTTTTACATGATTACAAGTGCATTTACAATTTTGAAGAAAATGATGTAATTATTCCCATCGTTGTACTTGAAGAGCTGGACAGGTTCAAGAAAGGAAATGATCAGATCAATTTCCATGCGAGGGAATTCACCCGGGAACTTGACAAACTATCGGGCGACATGCTTCTGACTGCAAATATCCCTCTCGGGGAAAACCTGGGAAATCTGCATATTGAGACGGGTAAGGAATTTTCGGAAAAAGTCAGTCAGTCATTTCCTGACATAACTCCCGATCACAGGATACTTGCCATCACAGATTATGTATGCAGTACCAATAAGAACAAAACAGTGGTACTTATCACAAAAGACATAAACCTCCGGATGAAAGCCAAGTCACTGGGCATAATGGCCCAGGACTACAGGACCGACAAGGTGGCGAACATAGACGATCTCTACAGGGGCATCACCACCATTGAAGGCATTGACCAGCTGCTTATAAACAAACTGTATGACAACCCGGGGGGAGTAAGCGCTTCTGAATTCACCCTGGACCAGGAAGAGAAAGGCCATAAATTCTATATCATGAAAAATAACGGATCAAGTGCCCTTGCACATTATAATCCGGCCAGCAAGCTTCTGAACAGGGTTGTCAAGCAAACCACCTACGGCATTGATCCCCGTAATGCAGAACAGACCTTTGCCTTTGATGTACTTACAAATCCGGAAATCCAGCTGGTGTCCCTCACCGGAAAGGCAGGAACCGGAAAAACCCTTCTTGCTCTGGCAGCTGCACTTGCCCAGCATAAGAGATACAAACAGATTTTCCTGGCCCGGCCCATCGTTCCGCTGGCAAACCGCGACCTTGGCTTCCTGCCCGGCGATATCAGGGAAAAGATGGACCCCTATATGCAGCCCCTTTATGATAACCTGACTGTTATCAAGCACAAATTCAGTCATCAGAGTCCTGACTTCCTTAGAATAAATGACATGATGAAGGAAGAAAAACTGGTCATTACCCCTCTTGCATACATCAGGGGAAGAAGCCTTTCCAGCATATTCTTCATAGTGGATGAAGCCCAGAATCTTACACCCCACGAGATAAAAACCATCATAACCCGTGCAGGAGAAGGAACCAAGATGGTCTTTACAGGTGACATAGAACAGATTGATTCCCCATATCTTGACACCGGATCAAACGGCCTGAGCTATCTCTCCGATAAAATGAAAGACCAGGAAATATTTGCACACGTTAACCTTGTTAAAGGAGAACGAAGCTACCTTGCTGAACTTGCCAGCAAGCTTCTTTGATAATTAAAATAACTTAAACACGGATTATTATGAAATTCAAATATCTGAAAATATCCCTTTTCCTCCTGATGGCTGCTGCAACAGTATCTTTAAATTCATGCGGCCGGACAAAAACGAAGAAAAACAAGGACGAAGCAGTACCCTCCACTGAAAAGGTAATGCTCTTCAATGGCAAAGACCTCAGTAACTGGACCTTTTTCCTGAAGGATCCTTCCATGGATGCAGCGGAAGTATTCACGGTCAAAGATGGTGTGATACACATAAAAGGTGATCCTTTCGGTTATATGAGAACAGTAGAGGTATTTGACAATTATGCTCTTCATGTTGAATGGAGATATCCCGCTGAAGCCACCAACAGCGGCGTGTTTATCCATGCTCAGCAACCGGATACTATCTGGCCGGAATGTATTGAAATTCAGCTGAAAGCCGGTGACGCCGGAGATTTCCTGTGCATGGGCGGCTCAGACATGAATGAAAGGACCGACAAATCAACCCGTGTTGTGGCCAAACTGGCTGAATCCGCCGAAAAACCGGTGGGCGAATGGAATATAATGGAAATAGTCTGCATTTCTGACAATATTGATGTCACGCTTAATGACGTACTGATGAACAGGGCCAGCGGTGTGAACCCCGGGCAGGGCCACATATGCCTGCAGAGCGAAGGCAGGGCAATCGAATTCAGAAATGTCTATCTTACCAGGCTGGAGGAATAGCCTGAAGGAATTGTACATGAACAATAACAGAAAGAAAAAAATAGCATTTCATACTCTTGGCTGCAAGTTGAATTTCGCTGAAACATCAACCCTTGCAAGATCATTTCCCGCGGAAAAATATGAAAGGGTTGCATCCGGACAGGAGGCTGATATTTATATTATCAACACCTGTTCGGTAACCGGTGTTGCTGACAGGAAATGCCGGCAGGCCGTAAAAAGATTTATCAAACGGTGCCCGGATGCATTTATAGCTGTTACCGGATGCTATGCACAGCTCAGGCCCGGAGAGCTTGCATCCATTCCCGGGGTTGATCTCGTACTGGGGACCAATGAGAGGTTCAGCATTATGGATTTTTTTGAGGACACAGGCAAAAGATCCGGTGCCGAAATACATTCCTGCGAGCTTTCAGATTCTGACAGGTTCATGCATTCCTTTTCAGCCGGCGACCGTACAAGATCCTTTCTGAAAGTACAGGACGGATGCGACTATAACTGTTCCTACTGTACCATACCGCTGGCACGGGGGAGAAGCCGCAACCCTGAAATAAAGACACTGGCAGCAGAAGCAGGGACAATAGCTGCGGGAGGTGTTAAAGAAATAGTTCTGACCGGAGTCAACACGGGAGATTTCGGCAAATCCACGGGAAAATCACTTGTGAATCTTCTTGGGGAACTGGTCAGGGTGAAAGGTATTGAACGTTACAGGATTTCATCGGTCGAACCCAATCTGCTGACAGACGAACTTATTGCATTATGTGCAGCAGAACCCGTAATCATGCCCCATTTTCATATACCGCTGCAAAGTGGTTCAGACAAAATCCTTGCACTTATGAAAAGAAGATACAGGAGGGAACTGTTTGCCGAAAGAGTGTGGCATATTAATGATACAATCCCTCTTGCCGGTATCGGTGCCGATATCATAGCGGGCTTTCCGGGAGAGAGTGAAACAGATTTTGCCGAGACTTTTTCCTTTCTTGAAAGCCTGCCCCTTTCATACCTTCATGTATTTCCCTTTTCTGAAAGGCCGGGAACGGCAGCCGAAAAACTGCCCGGTAAAGTCCCGCACAAGGAAAAAGATCTCAGATGTAAAAATCTTCTGGACCTGTCACAAAAAAAAGCCATGGAGTTCAGGGAACGAAACAGGGGGAAAAAGGCGGAAGTACTTTTCGAACATGTAAAAAGCAAAGGATTGATATATGGTTTTACCGGAAACTATATCAGGGTTGAACATCCCTGGGAGGCAGCACTTGCCGGAAATATCAGAAAAGTAACGATCCTCGGTATGTCAGCATCCGGAAATATGAATATTGAATTAAACAGATCATAATGAAAGATTTAAAAACTATAGTTAATAAAGTTGCAGAAATTGCACTCGAAACAGGAAAATTCATAAAGCAGGAAGCGAAAGGATTCGATATCAGCCGTACCGAAACAAAAGGACTTCATGACCTTGTAAGCTATGTTGACAAGAAATCGGAAGAAATGCTTGTACAGAAACTGGGCCTTACCCTTCCCGAAGCCGGTTTCATAACAGAAGAGGGAACATCATCCAAAAAATGCGGAAAATACTGCTGGGTTATTGATCCTCTTGACGGAACAACAAATTTTGTTCACGGCCTTCCGCCCTATGCTATCAGCATAGGTCTTCTGGAAGATGATGAACCGGTCGCCGGCGTGGTTTATGAAGCATCCGGATCAGAAATCTTCACTGCATGGAAAAACGGCGGAGCCTGGCTCAATGGTAAAGCCATTCATGTGTCGGACACAACCAAGCTCTCCGACAGCCTCATTGCCACGGGATTCCCCTATAATGATTTCGGCAGGCTCGATGAATTCCTGGAAAGCCTCAAACATTTTTCCAAAACCACTCACGGAATCAGAAGGCTGGGCTCGGCTGCAATTGACATGGCTTATGTCGCATGCGGGAGATTTGAAACATTTTATGAATACGGTCTCAATCCCTGGGATATTGCAGCAGCAACAATAATAGTAAGGGAGGCGGGAGGAAAAGTAAGTGACTTCAGGGGAAATGAAAAAAATCTTTCAGGCTCCGATATAATCGCCTCAAACAATCTTCTCTATTCTGAATTCCTTGAAACCGTGAACAAATTTATGAACAGATGAGCCCGGATCTATGGAGACAGTCGGATTCTATATCTTCTATTGGATAAGCCGGGTCATAACCCTGCTGCCACTGAAGGCATTATACCTGCTCTCCGACTTCCTTTTCCTGCTTCTGTATTATTTTCCCGGGTACAGGCGAAAAGTTGTGATAACAAATCACAGAAATGCTTTTCCCGGGAAAAGCGAAAAGGAACTTGCGGACATCCGTATAAAATTTTACCGCCACTTCTGCGACCTGATAGTTGAAACACTGAAACTTATCAATATCAGCAGTGAAGAACTGGCTGAACGAATGAATTATGAAAACCCGGAACTGCTTGACAAACTTTTTGCAGAAGGCCGGGATGTGGTTCTGGTGTACAGCCATTACTGCAACTGGGAATGGACAAGTATCCTGCCGTCATTTACCGGATATAAATGTATTCCTGTATACAGGGCCCTGAACAATAAACACTTCGACAGATTCATGCTCAGACTAAGATCAAAAAACAAAGGTACACCTGTTGCAATGTCCGCTGTAATACGTGAAATTCTCACCAACAGGAAAGACAATGTTAAGGGACTGTATGGCCTTATAGCCGATCAGACGCCACCCAGGGCAGAAATACAATACAGGACCAGGTTCCTGAACCAGGACACGCCGGTATATCTTGGAGCGGAAAAAATAGCCTTAAAGTACGATATGGCCGTGATATTCCTTAATATCCGCAAATTAAGAAGAGGATATTATTCCAGTAAAATGGAGCTCCTGTTCGAACACACATCCGGACTGGAAAAATATTTTGTTACCGACACCCACGTAAAAAGGCTTGAGGAAATAATTGTACAAAAACCCGAACACTGGCTTTGGACTCACAGGAGATGGAAATATTGAACAGGCAGGAAATGATTAAAACGGGAGTAGTCATACTGAACTGGAACGGACTGAAATATCTGAAGATGTTTCTTCCGGGCGTGGTAAGGCATACCGCCGGTAGCGGCACACAAATATACGTGGCAGACAATGGTTCAACTGACGAATCACAGGAGTGGATCAGCTCGGAATTCAGTAATGTAAACCTCATACGGCTTGAAAAGAATCACGGCTTTGCTGAAGGCTATAATCTCGCACTGGCACAAATAGATGCACAATATTATGTGCTTCTCAATTCAGATATCGAAGTCAGTCCCCGGTGGCTTGATCCTCTTGTGGAATTTATGGATTCCAATCCTGATACAGCTTCATGCCAGCCAAAAATCCTGTCATACCATAACAGGGATTATTTTGAATATGCCGGAGCTGCCGGAGGCTTTCTTGATAAATACGGCTATCCCCTTTGCAGGGGACGTATACTTTTTGAGGTTGAAAAAGACAAGGGACAATATGATTTCCGGACAGACATATTCTGGTCAACCGGCGCCTGTATGATCGTCAGGTCCTCGGCATGGAAGGAATGCGGAGGATTTGATCCCGACTTTTTTGCCCATATGGAAGAGATAGATCTCTGCTGGCGTTTTCACCGGGCAGGCTACCGTGTCTCATTCGTTCCGGATTCAGCCCTGTATCACGTCGGGGGAGGTGCACTTCCCTATGAATCTCCTTTTAAGACATACCTGAATTTCCGCAATTCCCTCTTCCTTCTTTATAAAAACCTTCCCGACAAGGAATTCAGAAGAACCCTGTTCAAAAGAAAGATCCTTGACGCTGTAGCTGCAGTGTTTTTTCTTCTGAAAGGACAGTTCAGGAGCTCCCTGGCTGTTGTCAGGGCGCATGTTCACTATTACAGAAACATAGAGAAGCTAAGACAGAAAAGAAAGCTGCTTAAATCCTTCGGGGAAAAGGAAGCTCATAAACTGTTACTGAACAAATGCCTGGTTTTCGAGTTTTATATCCTGAACAAAAGAACTTTCGACATACTGACTTCATGATGAAAATATCCCAGTTCCATATATTTTTTACCCTGGTTTTTATTATATACTCCATTGGAAACCTGTATATCTTTTTTAAGGGATACAGCTTTGTGCCACGGGCAGGAAGAGTGACATATACAATAATATTTATTCCACTCGCAGCTGCCTTTATCGCAGCCAAGTTCCTGGAAATTAAATATTCAACTGTTTTTTCGGATATACTGAACATCACCGGAGGATTCTGGATTGCCTTCCTTTTCTATGGTTTCATTTTTTTCTTTTTGTCTGACATATTATTCCTCCTTTTCAGACTCACAGGTATCCTTCAGGCGGAAAATATCCCCCTCTACCGTAAATGGGCCTTCATACTTACCCTTTCATTCTCATCTCTTTTAATCCTCGGCGGCTTCATCAATGCAGTCAGTCCGGTGATTAAAAAATATGAGTTATCCGTCCCGAAACAGACAGACGGCATCAGCACCATGAGAATTGCTGCAGTCTCTGATATTCACCTGGGAAGCATTATCCGGAAGAGGAGTATCAGAAAACTTTCAGCAATACTTAAGGAAATCAATCCTGATGTGGTATTTCTGCTTGGCGACATTATTGACGGGGAACTTGGATCGGTTCTCAGGGGTGATCTTCTGAAATACTTTACGGGTCCTGGCACAAAAGACGGATTGTATGCCATTACCGGCAACCATGAATACATAGGAGGTGCGGACAGGACCATCCCCTACATTGAAAGCAGGGGTATAAGGATACTCAAGGATGAGATGATAGTGCTTCCCGGCGGAATACAGGTGGCAGGAAGGCTTGACAGGGATTCATACAGATACCTGGGAAAAAAAAGAATGCCACTCGGGGAACTCATTAAAAACGCCGACAGCTCATTCCCGCTTATACTGCTGGACCATCAGCCCCTGCAACTTGACGAGGCAGTAAAACACGGCATTGACCTTCAATTATCCGGACATACCCACAGGGGGCAGCTATGGCCTCTCAATTACGTGATCGACAGGATTTATGAAGTTGGATACGGATACAGGAAAAAAGGCGATACCCATATAATAGTATCTTCCGGTTTTGGTCTTTGGGGACCGCGGGTAAGAACATCCGGAAGATCCGAAGTGCTCCGGGTGGATGTGAAATTTACCGCTAACAGGCAAAAGTGAAGTTCTGCTTACAGCAAATCATAGATCTGTTCAAGAGCCATTCCCCTTGAACCTTTTATAAGAATATGATATCCCTTTACAGGCTTAAGTTTCAGATATTTCCTTAGTCTGCCAACGCTCGAAAAGGTCTTGAACCTGAAGCCGGCGGAAACCTTTGTAAATACGGGACCCGCCAGCATTACATTCTGAAGGTTATGATCGGTAAGCACCCGGTGTATCCTTTTGTGCTCCTCCTCTGTTCTGTCTCCAAGCTCAAGCATGTCACCGAGAATACACAATTTGTTTTCTGCTCTTATTGATGCAAATGATTCTATAGCCAGCCTCATACTCACCGGGTTGGCATTGTATGAATCGCTGATAAGGGTGTTGTTCCCGGTTTTAATCACCCGGGAACGACTGTCTTCCGGTTCATAGCCTTCAATGGCGTCGGCAATATCTTCAGCTTCCACACCAAAAAACAAACCCACCGCCATGGCAGCCCTGATGTTATCAATATTGTAGGATCCGAATAGTTTTGTCTGAATTCTCATTTTCTTTTTACGGTACTTCACATTTACTGCCAGATTCAGATCCGAAATATCCGGAACTATTTTCAATGATGATCCTGCCGGACCGGAAAAGGGGACAGCCCTGTTGACCATCCCATAGATCTTCCCGCTGATCAGCCTGTCCCTGTCATTGTAGAAGGCAATACCGTTTACCTTGCGGAGATATTCATACAGTTCCGTTTTTGCCTTTATAACCCCGTCAACAGATCCGAAACCTTCCAGGTGCGCAGCACCGATATTGGTAATTAATCCGTAATCGGGCCGGGCAATAAGACAGAGTGTTCTGATCTCGCCAATATGACTGGCACCCATTTCAAGTACCATGATCCCGGTACCCTCCGGGGCAGATAATATGCTGAGGGGAACACCGATCTGATTGTTGAAATTCTTTTTTGTGGAATGAACCCTGTATTTTTTTGAAAGGACAGCTGCAATAAGCTCTTTTGTCGTTGTTTTGCCATTGGAACCTGTAACTGCCAGCACAGGACATTTCAACTCTTTCCGGTGATGTGTCGCAAGTTTATGCAGCTCCATAAGTGTGTCATCCACCAGGAGTGTCCTTTCAGTCTCAAAAGCCGGATCATCGATAACAGCCCAGGATGCTCCCTTCTTAAGGGCATCGGCAGCATATTTGTTGCCATTGAACTTATTTCCCCAGAGGGCCAGGAACATCTGCCCTTCCGCAATGGTCCGCGAATCTGTTGACAGGCCCCCGGATTCCCTGAAAAGCTGATAAATCTGCTCAGTCATTATATTTTCAAAAAAATGCCCCATTATGATATCATAACGGGGCTAAAGATAATTCTATTTTTTTATAATCAGAATCCTGCGGGGCTTCCCACCCTGATCATTGCACACCTGAATCCCAGATCATCGCGGCAGCTTTCCTGGTCGAGGAACCGCCGTGTAGACGGATTGAGCCAGTATGCCCTGTCTTTCCATGAACCTCCCTTGTAAACCCTGGCATTATCATTTATCAGTGTGACATAGTCACTCATGCCTTCAGCCCCGGCACTCTGGGCATACATTCTTTCGGATCCGCTCATACCGTCATCTGCCCTCCAGTCACTTGTTATTGCAGACTGCAGGTCACCATCCCGGTAGTTCCTGTAATCCCCCTTCTGATAATTATATCTGTTGGCCACATCAATATCCTTTACCGTATCAATATACAGACGGCCGAGATTATCCTTGGTAACCACATTGCCGTTTGCATCCCGGCGGAGATCGGTATACACATTACCCCTGAAGGGATTAAATGCATCAACGTCTTCAGATGAGAGCGGACGGTAAACATCCAGGACCCACTCGTTCACGTTGCCCGCCATACAATACAGGCCATAATCATTGGGCCAGTAGGATTTCACGTCGGCTGTAATACTTGCATTATCGTTAAGACTTCCTGCCACTCCCATCATATCACCCTTTCCGCGGACAAAATTCGCCATCATCTGGCCACGGTGCCTCTTTTTGGCATTTCTTACATTATGACCGTCCCAGTGATAAATCCTCCTTTCATAGATCCTCTCCTGGTAGGTATTGCCCGGGAGACCATATGCGGCCTTTTCCCATTCCGCTTCGGTAGGAAGACGGTAATTGGGAAGCAGTACCCCATCTTCAAAAGTAGTCCTTCTTTCAGTCTGACTGGGATTAAGACTCTCCCTCAGCCGGTTCACAACACCTTCATACTGACCAACCAGATAAGCTTCGGTGTTGAAGTTGTTCTGATTCTTCTGCTCAGGATCAGGTTTCAGCTCACCTTCATCAATAAGGATCTGTTCATTCACCCTGTCACTTCTCCACAAACAGTAATCATTGGCCTGGAGCCAGTTAACACCGACAACCGGATAGGCATTGTATGCAGGATGGCGAAAATAGTACTGGACATATGGATCGTTGAAACCCAGCGGACTTCTCCATACAAGAGTATCCGGCAAAGCCCTCCTGTATACTTCGGGATAATCAACATAAACACGCCTGAGCCAGTAAAGATATTCGCGGTAATCAACATTTGTTACCTCTGTTTCATCCATATAAAATGATGATACAGTAACTGTACGCGGCTTGTTGTTCCAGTCAAACAATACATCCTGCTGAATCTGTCCCATGGTAAACCTTCCACCTTCTATAAGGACAAGACCGGGTCCCGTTTTCTGCTCTGCACCCAATACAACTTCAAAACCACCGTGATCAGGACTGTTATATCTCCATCCGGTAGTGGGGGATGTGTTGGCATGCTTGCCTCCCTTACATGACATGAGAACAGAACCGGCTATCAGAATTACCGGCAAAAATTTTATTCTGCACATACTACTATGGTTTTTTTGACTTTTCTCAGTTTACAAAGATAATAATTTCCAAAAATTATTTCAAGTAATAAATATAACTATAACGCAGGGTAATTTATTGTTTTAATGACTTTTCTTTTATCAATATTATTTAAGCCAAACACCAGCCCCACATGATGCAAAAGTGAGAACGGAAGAAGATTTTTTCCCGATGCGATATTGAAACGGTAATTGTAAAATAATTTCATACCTGAGGTATTTACTCCGAATCCGGCCTGAAGGTCAATATTCCTTTCCCTGTCTCCTATTAAAATTGTACTGACCGACAGGTTTTTTACTTCGGCAACCACTCCTGCTCCCGCCGAATAATAAGCTTTCGTGATCTCACATTTAGCCAGTGGCCTGAGCTT
>JAAYKX010000269.1 GCA_012522155.1 Bacteroidales bacterium | reverse complement strand
ATAGGAAGCAGTCTGTTATACAGTGACATGTTTCCTGCAACAACAAGCTTTGCATCACTGTGATTAAAAACATGAAGAAATTCACTTTCGCTCAGGGTGGAATACACGGGAACAAAAATCAGCCGCGACAAGGTACAGCCCATATCCAGAAAATTCCACTCCGGACGATTGTTACAGATCACAATAATTTTTTCTCCGGCCTGGTATCCCCTGGCCAAAAACCCGCTGGCAACGTTCCACGATGCTTCAATATATTCATCCACACTTACTTTAACCCACTGACCACCGGAATATTTTGCAAAAATATCGTCCTTGGGAAATTTTTTTTTGAGAATATCAAGATAATCGAAGGTGCGTGTCGGTGTCATAATATGTTTTATTCAAAATGTAAAAATAAATATATTCCTGACAGTTTAGAATTTCACAGGCTGCTGTTCTGATCCGGCAAAATTCAGTATTACCGCTTTCCTGCATCCGGCCTGTTACCTTGCTGTTATTTTTTCAGGCCTGATAAAAGGGATCACCGGCGAATATGCAATACAGTTTTCGCAAATGGATTTTCCTGCATGAACCGGAATATTATAGCGGAATAAACACAGACGGTTACCGCAGACTTAATTGAAGATCCTTGTTCCGAAAATAAATTTCCCCTCCCACCAGGCGTCATCCAGGGATGTAATGGTTACGCCTCTGGAGGAGGATGTGTGAATAAAGGAATTATTCCCCGTACAAATGCCGGAATGTGTAATAAAACGCGGGGTATTGTAGGAACGGATAAAAAATACAAGGTCACCTTGTTTTAGTTTCTCTTTGTCAGTTATCAGCTTCCCGTATCGGGCCTGTTCTTCGGAATTATGGGGAAGGCTGATACCATTTCCGGCAAATACTGCAACAAGCAGACCGGAACAATCCATGCATTTCATACTCTTCCCTCCCATGCAGTGCGGTACTCCAAGATATTTACGGGCAGTCCTGACTATCCCGGCAGGACTCGCCCCGCGTGTGTCCAGATCCTTTTCAATGCCGGAATCAAGAAAAGCCTGCAGCTTGCGCCTGTCTGCCGGACTTTCAATATTGCTGAAGGAGGGTCCGGGATAGATCCTTCTGGAACAATGGCTGACAAGCAGCTGGACAATAAAAACAAGTATAATTACCGTTATTACTTTATGCCGCGAAGATGAATTCATCAGAACAGATCTGGTATTAAACGAAGTAAATATGGGAATTATTTTCAAAGGTATTTTATATGACAGGGAAAAAAGAATTACCACATAATTAATTTGATATATTTATTATGCTTAATATCACAATCAGGACAGTATTAAAATTAAAATAATTCCAAAAATCAGACGAAAATGAAAAGACTTTATTCCCTGAGCCTTATGATTATTTTTCTGTCATTATGCTCCTTTTCACAGATGATTGACAATGAGGATCTTGTCATAAGTCACGGTCCCTACCTGCAGAACCTGGATGAGTCCGGTGTCACAATAATATGGACCACCAGCAAACCGGCAGTTCCGGGAGTCAGCCTTACCTGTCCTGACGGTAAGACACGCTTTATACGCAACAGTCATGACGGTATTATTGACGGAGGCGGACTGTTGCATAAGGTAAGAGTGGAAGGACTTGAAGCCGGAACGACCTATCAGTACAGCATTAATTCTGTTCAGATTCTTAAATACCAGGCCTACAGGATTTACTATGGTGATACAATTAATCAGAAGCCTGTAAGTTTCACCACACTCAACCCAAAGGCAGAAAAGATAAATTTTACAGTTATAAATGACGTCCATGAATATTCGGGAAAACTGGCTTCATACATAAGGAACGGAAATCCATCGGCACAGGATTTCTTTATTTTTAACGGCGATATGGTCAACTATGTGCAGTCCCCTGATCAGCTTTTTACAGGATTCATTGACACTGCCGTAGCATATTTCGCCGGAAACAGGGCATTTTTCTATGCGCGTGGCAACCATGAGGCCAGGGGCTGTGCAGGAAGGGAATTCAAAAATTATTTCGACTTCAGAGACAACAGATTTTATTACAGTTTTGATCATGGTCCCGTCCGTTTTGTTTTCCTCGACTGCGGTGAGGACAAGCCTGATGACAACCGCTATTACTATGGTCTTGCAGATTATGACTCCTACCGTCTTGAACAACTGGAATGGCTTAAGAAGGAAGTGAAAAGTGATGCATTCAGAAAGGCAGAATACAGGATTGTCATTGTACACATGCCAATACTGAACGAAAGCTCACGGGAACACGGCATGAAGTTCCTGTCCGATAATTTTGAGCCGGTACTGAAGACAGCAAAGATCAATCTCATGCTCTCGGGCCATACACACAGAAATTCCTTCCATGCCAAAGGTGAGGCAGGTCAGGCATATCCCGTACTCGTCAATTCCCACAATTCATTCGTGGAGGTTTATGTGGACAAGGAAAAAATCAGGACAGTTGTCAGGGATGTAAACGGGGAGCAGATAGCGGAATATGAGTTCAGGTAACAAGGAGAATATCTGCAGACAGATGAAAAAAAAACGGAAAATAATAGTGATCTCTTTTCTGATTCCTGTCCTGCTCGCGCTTCTTTTTTTCATTCTGATAATCATACATGCCACCCGTGACCTGCAGACAACAGAGGAGCTCCGGAATTTCAAAAATGCAGAAGCCTCCAGGGTATTGTCTTCCGGCGGACAATTGCTGGGGAAATTCTACACTGAGAACCGTACAAATGTTAGCTGGGAACAGCTTCCTGATCACCTGGTAAATGCCCTTATTGCCACCGAAGACGTACGCTTCTTTGATCATGAAGGTGTCGATTCCCGGAGCCTGGCCAGGGTGCTCTTTAAAACCCTGCTGCTGAACAGGTCAGGATCCGGAGGGGGAAGCACAATAACCCAGCAGCTGGCAAAAAACATGTTCGGAAGGAAAGGCAGCGGAAATTTTTCAATTCTTGTCAGCAAGTACAGGGAAGTAATTCTTGCCGGAAGACTTGAAAAAACCTTTACAAAAAAGGAGATAATAACACTCTACCTGAATACTGTTTCCTTCGGGGGAAATATTTTTGGCATAGATGCTGCAGCAGGAAGATATTTCAATAAAATAACCGAAACACTCAGGGTTGAGGAATCCGCAGTGCTGGTTGGTATGCTCAAGGCCACTACCCGTTACAATCCCGCCCTTAAGCCTGAAAATGCATTGACCAGGAGAAATGTTGTACTGAGACAGATGGAGAAATACAACTATCTTGACCCTGCTGCCGCCGATTCACTTACATCACTGCCGGTAAGACTTGATTACAGAAAAGCCGGATCCGGGGGAAGGGCTGATTATTTTCTTGTCAGGGTAAAAAAAGAGCTTGATGAAATACTGGACAATACAGCTGTTTTATCGGGCAGGAGATGGTGCCCGGAAAAAGACGGCCTGACCATCACAACATCTCTGGATGATGATCTTCAGAATTTTGCAGGACAGTCCTTTGCCCGGCATCTTTCAGAAATGCAAAAACACCTGAGGGATCAATACAATAGCCCTGCCGGCAGGGCAGAACTCAGTGAGTTAAGCGAAAACATACTCCATGAGAAGGGTCTTGGCCACAGGGCTGACAAAATTACCAGTCAGCTGATTTTCGACTGGAAAGGATCATATCCCGATTCAATCTCAGTGAGGGACAGTATCAGACTGGCTCTCACCACACTTCATGCAGGTCTGCTGGCAATGGATCCGCAGACGGGAGCAATAATGGCATGGCTTGGAGGAATAGACTTTATCACCCAGCCATTTGATCAGGTTACGGCCAGAAGGCAGCTTGGCTCGGTTTTCAAACCAATACTTTATGCTCTTGCCTTTGAGGAAGGCATGCATCCCTGTCAGTATCTCGACAATGATTCCCTTGTGCTCACAGACTACCAGGACTGGAGTCCGGAAAATTTTGACCGCACATATGGCGGGAAATACTCACTTGCCGGAGCCCTGTCCAGATCCATGAACATTCCCGCTTTCAACCTTTTCCGGGAACTGGAATTCGAAAAACTCGACTCCCTGTGGAGAGAAATGGGATTTTCCTTCCCCCTGAAAAATACTCCGGCACTTGCACTCGGGACGGCTGAAGGCAGCCTGGAAGAAATTGCCGTGGCCTATTCTGTATTTGCCAACGGAGGATTTAAAGTAAGACCATGGTCAATAACATCCGTAACTGCGCCGGATGGAAATATTATTTATCTCAGGAACAGGGAGAAAATATTTCCCAGGGTCCTGACCGAAAGGACCTGTCATCTAATAAACGCCATTTTACAAAAGGCCGTCACGGAAGGAACCGGAACATCCATGCATACGGTATATGGCGTAAGCTCCGCCTTTGCAGGAAAAACCGGAACATCCCAGAACTATGCCGATGCATGGTTTGCAGCTTATAATCCCGGAATAACGATGGTGGCCAGAACAGGTGCCTCGTTGCCGTCCATACATTTCAACAGCAGCCACTACGGGACAGGCAGTGCGCAGGCACTGCCGCTTGTGGCCCTGACTCTCAAAAAGACGGAATCCCGGTCCGAAACAGCCGCCCGCTTCATTGAACCATTTCCTCCCCTGCCTCCCGGACTGCAGGGAGCTCTCGGCTGTCCCGATTTTATAGAAGATAAAAGTCCGTACAGGCTGATAGATATATTCAGAAAACAAATAATTGACAGATTCCATGATACTGAAAGAAAAAAAAGAATCTTCCGGGGAAGATTATTCAGAAGATACAAGCGGTAACCTTCGGGAAGACAGATCGTAAATATGCCTATTCAGGGATATTATAGCTCTTTTTTGTTTCACAATGTGCAAGGAATTCCTGTTCAAAAAGATCCCTGCTGTCTATTATAGAGTAAAACTGCTTCAAATATTTCAGAACATGTCTCTTACTGTCAAAAGATAAATGTTTTTGCTTTTTTATTACAGTCCTGAATTCAGGTTTCAGTTCCCTGTAAAAATCGAATACTTCCCTGAACTCATCTTCCGTATAGCACAGACCTCTGAATATTCTGCGGCTGTCAGATACACTCTGCGTTTCTTCCGGTAAATATGTGTAGGAAGCATTGACAAATCCCGAAAAGTCAAAATCATATGGAACGGCATAGGGATTCTGCTCTCCGTCAGCTGTCTGCATGATAATAATATTATGACGCGATGTTATAAACCAGTCTTTGTTACCTATCATATACTGAAACACTGAGAGTTTCATATAATTATCCCTGTCAAGTGTAAACGGTGTAAGAAAATAATCCTTGTATACCAGATCGTTCCTTTTGGCCGCATGCTTTTTATTTTCCAGGAAAAAACTATAGCGTTCAAAAATATAACTGTCTTCAGCAGTATCATAATACACTATTTTAACCAGCCTCACCTTCAGGCTCAGATCGGTTACGCGGTTATAAAGCCTGTAAACCAGGTATTCATCTATAAGATCTTCATCATTCTGACAGGGAGTAACAAGCTTAAGCTTGCCCTGTCCCCTGAATATCGTATTTACCACATCACTTTTACGGAAACTGATCGAAAGAGGAGGGAAAATACAATTTTCAGGATCTTTACGAAAGTGTCCCCTCACAGATACAGCAACAGGCAGCATCACATCAGAACCGTCTTTATTAAAATATATCAGCTTACCTTCGTGAAGCTGAGCCGTTCCGTTACGGTCGTTTTCAATTTCCGTGAAATCAGCCCGCAGCTCCATCCGTATCAGCTCTTCCGACCTGAAAAGAGAATCCGTCTCACCGGCAAATGTCAGTGAGAGAAAAGATGAAAACAACAGGACATAAAGTGATGTTTTTAACATATTGAAAACTGTATTAATCAGATGTATGCTTTCTCAGAATTTATCATTAAACTTGTAAAATCCTGACTGTAACCAATCATTTATCCCGTCGTAAAATGAAACAGTTGAAAAACATACTTTGTTCAAAAATAAAGACAAGCACAGGGTGTTTGCCGCTTCTTCTCTCTCTGGCAACTGTGTTTTTCAGTCCCGTCACAGCCTCAGGGATGAATTGTGCTGAAAATGACACAGTTATCATCAATGATGGTCCCTATATATATTTTGATTCTGACGCTCTCAAAGTCAAATGGATAGAAAACAATCATCTGGTTGAAGAAAATCTCACAATCTTCAATTTTGATAAAATCAAAAACAGATTCAATCTGTTAAACAATTTTAATGATCTTTTTAATGCCTTTCTGATCCCCCCCGTATTCAGACAGAATTACAGGAATGTCGACAGCATAGCCCTGATAAGTGACGTTCACGGGCAATATGATATATATACCAGGCTGCTGAAGAAAAATGGTATTATTGATGAGGATATGTGCTGGAAATTCGGCAAAGGCCACCTGGTGGTTCTTGGGGATGTTTTTGACAGGGGCGGTAAGGTAACGGAAATATTCTGGCACCTTTTCGGACTGGAAAAGCAAGCCCGGAAAAGCGGAGGAAGGGTTCATCTGTTGCTTGGCAATCATGAAGTGATGATCCTTAGCCAGGCAACATCCTATATTCACAATAAATATGAAAAAGTTGAAAATATTACAGGAACAGATTATTATAACCTGTACTCCGCAAACTCGGTTCTGGGCAGCTGGCTTCGCAGCAAACCGGTTATCGCATCCATCAATGACATTATCTTTGTTCATGGCGGATTATCTGTGGATGTAGTAAAACGGAAGATGAAAATCACAAAGATCAACCGTTTGTATCATGAAAAAATCATTGGGAAGGACTATTCCTTTATTGAACAAAACCAGGACCTCCTGCTTCTCACTGATGAAAAGGGCCCGCTATGGTACCGTGGATATTTTTTTGATAAAAATTTTGAAGAAAGCACGATCGATTCCATTCTTAAGTTCTATAAAAAGAAACATATCGTTGTGGGACATACCGTGACAAGAGAAATAGCATCTCTTTTTGATAAAAAAATAATAGGCATTGATGCAGGTATTATGTACCGCAAACCGGGTGAAATGCTTATTGTAAAAAACGGGGTGTTTCACAGGGGACTGAGCAACGGGAAAAGGATAAAGCTGTAGCTGTCCGGCCACAGGGTGTAATCCCGCTGAATGAACGCAGCTGAAACAGATATACTTCTATACCCCTCCGAAAAGAACAAACATCATTGCCGCCAGGGCTGCTCCTATCATTGGTCCCACAACAGGCACCCATGAATATTTCCAGTCGCTGTTCCTCTTTCCCCGAACGGGCAGGATAAAATGCATTATCCTGGGACCAAGATCACGTGCCGGGTTGATGGCATAACCCGTCGGTCCGCCGAGAGAGACCCCGACACCCATAACCACCAGTGCCACGGGCAAAGCATTCAATGCACCGAGTCCCACATCGGGGGCAGCCATATACAGAACAGCCAGTGCAAGTATATATGTTCCTATAATCTCGGTAATGAGATTATACCAGTAACCCCTGATATTTGGAATTGTGGAAAAAACAGCAAGTTTGGAATCCGCATCATCCGTTGCGTCAAAATGCTTCTTGTATGCCAGCCACGCAAGTGTTGAGCCGAACATGGCCCCAAGCATCTGTGCAGCTATATACATTGGCATCAGCGAAGCGGAAAACTTGCCCGCAAGGACAAGCGCAAGGGTGACGGCAGGATTAAGGTGAGCCCCGCTGATATCTGCTGCAATAAGCACTCCGGTAAACACTCCTATTGCCCATCCGGATGTTATCACAATCCAGCCGCTGTTTTGTCCTTTTGTCTTGTTTAACAATACGTTTGCAACAACCCCGCTCCCCAGGCAAAGGATCATGGCTGTTCCGAAAAATTCTGCGAAAAACTGGTTCATAATTATCTCTTTATCTAAATTAACAATGATGCTTATCCTGTTATTCCTGCAGATCCTGTTCCTCCGTCCACGATTCGGCTGCCCTGACCGCCCTGGTCCATCCCCGGATCAGCTCCTCCCTCTTCCTGTCGCTGATTCCGGGATAAAAGACCTGATCAACCTGCCATTGCTGCCGGATATCCTTCAGATCACTCCAGTAACCCACCGCCAGTCCGGCAAGATATGCAGCCCCAAGGGCTGTCGTTTCAGTTATTTTCGGTCTTACCACATTCGCCTGCAGCAGATCAGCCTGAAATTGCATCAGCTGATTGTTCACTGTTGCCCCGCCGTCAACCCTCAGCTCATATATGGAGATATCCGAATCTTTTTTCATTGCAAGAAGTACATCAAGGGTCTGGTATGCTATGCTGTCCAGAGCTGCGCGGGCAATATGCGCGGCTGTGGATCCGCGGGTCAGGCCTGTGATGGTACCCCGTGCATGCTGATTCCAGTATGGTGCTCCAAGCCCGGCAAATGCCGGTACAAAATAAACACCTTCACTGCTGTTTACTTTTGCTGCAAGCTTTTCCACATCGGCAGATTTCCTGATAATGCCAAGACTGTCGCGAAGCCACTGTACAACAGCTCCTCCGATAAAAATACTTCCTTCCAGGGCATATACTGTCTGATCCCCTATCTGCCAGGCTATTGTCGTCAGCAGTCTGCTTTTCGACTCTATCGGCTTATTACCTATGTTCATCATCATAAAACACCCGGTGCCGTAGGTATTTTTCACCATGCCGGGATCTATGCACATCTGTCCGAAAAGGGCTGCCTGCTGATCTCCTGCCACCCCGGCAACGGGGATTGATGATGAAAACTGACCGCTCGTTTCAGCATAAAGCTCACTTGAGGATCTTACTTCCGGCAGTACAGCGGCAGGTATGTCCATCAGCTTCAGAAGATCATCATCCCAGCTGAGTGTATTGATGTTGAACAACATTGTTCTTGATGCGTTTGTAACATCAGTAACATGCAGTCTGCCCCTTGTCAGATTCCATATAAGCCAGGAATCAACCGTTCCGAATGCCAGGTCTCCCCTTGACGCCATATCACGTACTCCTTCAACATTGTCAAGTATCCATTTCAGCTTGGTAGCGGAAAAATAAGCATCAATGACAAGTCCTGTTTTCCGGCGTATCATATCGCCATGACCTTCATCCTTCAGCTGGTCACAATATCCGGAAGTCCTTCTGTCCTGCCATACAATGGCTTTATAAACAGGTTTGCCTGTTTTTCTGTTCCATACAACCGTTGTTTCCCTCTGGTTCGTTATGCCTATGGCAGCAATATCTGTGCTTTCGAGTCCTGCCTTGGTGATGGCTTCAAGGGCAACTCCTGCCTGTGTCGACCATATCTCCTCCGGATCATGTTCAACCTGTCCGGGACTGGGAAAATACTGTGTGAATTCTTTCTGTGCCGTTGCAAGAGGCAATCCGTTATGATCAAAGACTATAGCCCTGGAACTTGTTGTTCCCTGATCAAGTGCTAAAATGAATTTTTTCATCAGCTACTACAAATAATTAATTAATAACTCATGATACTCTTTTATCTGTTCCCGAACCCAGTTATCATCATGTTTCAGTTCACGTGCCATTATTGCGGCAACCTCGGGGGCAATGTCTGAACTTGCCCTTGCATCAAGAACCAGGGAACGGGTTCTCCTTGCCAGCATATCTTCCAGTTTCAGGGGCATCTCGTTATGACATATCCATACGATCTCAGCCCTGGTATACGGTAAACGGGGATCTAGAAGCTCACCAAGCCCCGGCTTTTCCTCAATCATCTTTTCTATTTCAACAGCCCCGGAGCCATAGATTTTCAGTCTGTCGGATTTGAGCGTCAGACCAGGGGAATAAAAACTGTAATCACGTGTTACACATTTCCTCTTTTCCAGGACTCCTGCCCTTATGCCCCTGTTTATTGTTTCTTCGGCCATCCGCCTGTAGGATGTCCATTTCCCGCCTGTAATTGAAAGGAGTCCCGAACGTGACAGGGTGATCTTATGTCTGCGCGACACTTCCCTGGTAGCTTCAGGATTATCGGGATCTGCCGCCAGGGGACGTAATCCGGCAAAAATGCAGAGAATATCGCTGCGCACGGGCTTTTTTACAAGATATTTTCCTGCGGTTCTCAGTATGAAATCAATCTCTTCATCAAGAGCCCTGGGCTCATTGGTAACAATATCAAGAGGGGTGTCAGTGGTTCCGGCAACAAGCCTGTCATACCAGGGAATGGCAAAAAGTACCCTGCCGTCGTCAGTTTTGGGTATCATTATTGCAGAATCACCCGGCAGGAAGGATCTATCCAGTACAATATGCACACCCTGGCTTGGCCTGACAGTGGGTCTTGCCTCCGGATCGTCCATCCGGTGTATTTCATCGGTAAAAACACCCGTGGCATTGATAACCAGTCTTGAATGTATACTGTAAATATCACCGGCTGCTGTATCCATGGCTTTTACTCCGGTAACCCTTCCGTTTTTATCCTTCAGGAGTTCCTTTACTTCAAAATAATTAATGGCGGCTGCCCCGTTCCCTATAGAATGCCGTACCATTTCAACAGCCATTCTTGAATCATCAAACTGACCGTCACGGTAAACAATACCGCCTTTCAGCCCGCCGGGTCTCAGCAGGGGAAGGCGATCCAGGGTTTTTTCAGCATTGATAAAATATGATTTCCCCAGACTGAGTCTTCCTGACAAAAGATCATAAAATTTCAGTCCGGCAGTATAGAGAAATACGTCCCACCAGGAGTATGCAGGAATTATAAATTCCTGGTTACCGGTAAGGTGGGCTGCATTTTTAAGCATCCGTCCCCTTTCATGAAGGGCTTCCGCCACAAGTAGTATATCTCCCTGTGCAAGATATCTTACTCCGCCATGAACAAGCTTGGTGCTGCGCGAGGAAGTACCCTTCGCGAAATCGGACTTCTCAAGAAGAATTGTCTTATAACCGCGTGTTGCTGCATCGACAGCTATACCCAGACCAGTTGCCCCTCCCCCGATCACCGTGATATCCCATAAATAATCTTTTTCCTGCTTTAATAAAGCAGTCTGCTTTTCGCGTTTCATCAGGAAAGAACTAAAATCCCGGGAAAACTAATTATATGTCGTATACCTGAGAGAAATCCTAATAGAATTTCAAACAGGCGGGTGCCTGCATTACTACATTTTCAACAGGTCCTTCAGGCATCCCTGTTCTTTTGTTGATTTTAAACACCGCGATATTGTCGGATCTCTGGTTGCCGACAAGAAGGAATCCGCCCGACGGATCAATGACAAAATTCCTGGGCCAGTCTCCTCCGCAGGTGGTATGCCCGGCAAGATCAAGCGTTCCGTCATCAGCTACCTTATAAATCACTATCGAGTTTTCGCCCCTGTTTGAACCGTAAATATATTCTCCGCTTTTCCCTGCATGAGTATCACCGGGATAATTCTGTTCGGTGGCATCAAAGCCTCTGGTGGAAATAGTCTGCATATGGGTCAGATTACCCTTATGGTCATTACTGAATGTCATCATCGTTGATCCAAGTTCATTGATGAGATACATTCTGGATCCGTCGGCACTGAATGTAAAATGACGGGGCCCGGATCCTTTCTCAACCGCTACAATGCCATTTTCAACCAGGGCAAGCTTACCCTCCACGGCATCAAACTCATATACCACAAAACGATCCTGCCCGAGATCTGTTACAAAAATATGATTCCCGAGAGGGTCGCTCATCACCATGTGGGGATTTGAACGAAACGGCCTTTCTACCATATATCTCACCGTATCCGTCACAGTTTCGGGTATCCCCTCATTGTTCAGCCTGACCACGGCAACTGAACCGCTTCCGTAGTTTGCCAGTAAAAGATATACCTTGTCGGGTGATAAGGAAATATAACAGGGTCCGCCAAAGGGTACAACCATTTCACTGATTTTTTCGAGTGTAGCATCGCTCTCACTGTATCTGAGGGTAGTCAGACCGCCCCCGCGCTGACCGAGGAACATTCCGACCTCATTGGCTGCATACATGAGCTTATTCTCCTGAGAGTAACAAAAATATGAGGGATTGGGACCAGCATCTGCCTGTGACAACAATTTAACCGCTCCGCTCTTTTTATCCATTTCATAAACAAACATTCCTTTCTCTTCACCTTTTGCATATCCCCCTGCAAAAAATTTGGGGTTTTCACCACAACCAGATGTTGCAAATACTACCATTGCCAAAAATGATAACATTAATAATCTTGTCTTTCTCATTCTCATTTTATTTTATGTTACTAATTCTGATATTTCAATGCTGTTCGGTTTAAGCTGATCAATCTGAAACTGAAATGTTCCTGTTACTTAAGACAATGTGCTTAAAAGTCCCAAATATACTTTAAATAATAGTTATATTTTGTGAAAATAACCGATTAAATTTTTATTTTCACAGCTTAGACCTGTTAAAAATGAATAAATACTCACCTGTTTCTGTTATTCCGCTAATTTCCGTTTCGCTAAGACCTGACCTGATAAAAGAGGAAACAGCACTGTGTGAACTTACAGAAATGAGAGAGAAATACACCGGAAAAAATGAAAAAATACCTGCTGTTATCAGGACTGCTGGCACTATACAGCCTTAAGCTGCCGGCACAGGAACAAGACTTTAAAATAACACACGGTCCCTGGCTGACAGACATGAGTGAAACTGCTGTCACAATTGTTTGGATTACAAATAAAAATGCTCTTGCATGGGTTGAAATAGCTCCGGATGACGGAAGTCATTTCTACGGCAGGGAACGCCCGAAATACTATGATACATATCTTGGCAGGAAACAGGCTGCCACCACACTGCACAAGGTAAGAATAGAAAACCTTTCCCCCGGAACAAGATACCGCTATGGTATTTTCTCGAAGGAGGTCCTGCACTGGGAAAATGATGCAAAAATTGTTTACGGAACCACCACAGCCAATCCCGCATACAGCAGGAATTCCCTTTCATTCCGGACCTTCAGCAGCAGTGATGATACTGTATCCTTTATTATGCTGAACGACATACACGGCAGGGCGGAATTCATGAAAGAACTCTGCCGGGATATAGATTTCACATCCGTGGACATGGTCATTTTTAATGGTGACATGTCCTCTTCCATACATAATGAAGAACAGATATTCAGCGATTTCATGGATGCTGCAGTTGAGTTGTTTGCAAAAAGGGTACCTATAGCCTTTACCAGAGGAAATCATGAAACACGCGGCCCCTATGCCGATTATCTGATGTATTACTTCCCGCTGAAAGACGGAAGGATTTACAGGACTTTCAATGTGGGGGATGTTGCCTTTATCATGCTTGACTGTGGTGAAGACAAGCCTGATTCCGACATCGAATACAGTGGTCTTGCCGATTTCGATGCCTACAGGATTGAACAGGCCGAATGGCTTAAACAGGCTGTCAGGGAAAAATCATTCAGGGATAGCCGTAATAAAATTGCAATACTGCATATGCCGCCCGGCGTCAGCGGCTGGCACGGCACCCTTCATATTGATGAGGTTCTGCTTCCGGTACTTAATGAAGCCGGGATTGATGCGGTACTCAGCGGCCATACACACAGATACTCCTTTCATCCTCCCATGCCGGGGAAAACAACATTCCCCGTAGTTGTCAACAGCAACAACACCTACCTCCGCGGAGATATCACTGACGGCAGGATCAGGATAAGGATGATCGGGACTGAAGGGAGCAAACCTGTTGAACACCTTCTTGACTAAGCTGTGTTTCCCGGCGTCCGGAAGTTACCTGCAAGATCATTTTCAAGCCGGAAGCCTGAGGATTTCCGGAAAAATTTGCCCGGTACATAAATCCGTCAGATCTCAAAGTTATCGCATTCCCTGTATGCACTGATCACCCTGGCCTCACCCTCTTTTGTACCCCTCATGCTTATACCATGCTCCATTCCCAGCACACCGTCAAAATTACGGCTGTAGATATATTTGAACACGTTCCTGTAGTTAATCTCACCGGTAGTAGGTTCATTGCGCCCGGGATTATCACCGATATGGAATGAAGCTATTTCACTCCATGCCGCCTCCATGTTCGGAATAAGGTTCCCCTCGCTTATCTGCTGATGGTAAAGATCATCGACTATCTTACACGATTTCCTGTTAACGGCCCGGCAGATTGAATAAGCCTGCGGAATACCGGTCAGGAACAATCCGGGATGATTGATCAATGTGTTGAGTGGTTCAAGTACCAGTGTAAGTCCGGCAGGTTCAACTATGTCACAACACATTCTCAGATTGTCGATCACATTTGCTGTCTGATAATCCCGGTGAAGCCTTTCATCATATCTTCCGGGCACAACAAGAGCCCATTTCACTCCTGTTCTCTTAAAGCATTCGACTCCCTCCTGCATTTTTTTCGATAGCATTTCCCTTATCTCCTCTTTGTCCAGAACAAATGATGTGACTGAAAAATCAGCATACAGCACAAAGGGACCCATTTCCATTCCCAGCCTGTTCATTTCACCTGCTATTCTCTGCTGCTCCTCAACGGGACGGTTTATCAGCCCGTTGTCAAACATGGCCCTGAACCCCTGGTCGTAACAGAATCTGATATGATCCAGGGGATCGCTACCCGCATGATGAGGGAACATTCCGATGCTGGGCCCGTATTTCAGTTTGAAGGGAGCCGTGGCATCAGGAAGTCTGCTCTTCGTAATACCAAAGGCCGTAGGAGCCGTCATAACGACAGCTCCTGACACAGTGGCTTTTTTTATGAAATTCCTTCTTGAGTTGTTCATAATCCTAAGACATTATGTATAATACCATTTCTGCCGCAGGGACCAAGTGCTCCGAGCGGCTCATGCTGAAGCTCTTCCTGCCTAGGCACCTGAATCATAGGCTTCGCCGGCAACAGGAACTTCCTTCGGAATATCAACCTTGCCAAAGCTGAATACCGCAGGACCAAGTTTCAAATCGGAGTTCATCATTTCCTCCCAGGTTGTTTCCCTGCCGGTATAGGCGGAAATACGTCCCATGATCCCGGTCATTGTGGATATAGCTGTGTTTTCAAGCTCATTGAAAGGCTGATTGTTCCGGATGGCTGTAACCATGTCTATATGCTCCTGCACATAGGGATCCATCATTGCTCCGCTTGAAGGATTGCCCTCACTGTCAAGAGGGTACTGATATTTCCATATCTCATTGCCTTCAAGGTCATAAATGGCATCCGCACAGTTTGTGGAACCTTTTGTTCCCTGCAATCTTTCTGCAACACTGTTCCAGCATCCGTTAATCTGACGGCACTGACTGTGGAAACGCCGGCCGTCTTCAAAAACAAATTCAATGGAGAAATTATCATACTGATCACCCGTTACCCGTCTCAGCCGTGAACCCATGCCATGCGCCTTAACAGGATGTGAGCCGGTAAACCAGTTCATGACATCAATATTATGAACGTGCTGTTCAACTATATGATCTCCTGAAAGCCAGGTCCAGTTAACCCAGTCGCGGATCATCCATTCCATTTCCGACCATTCAGGATTACTGTCACGATGCCACAGCTTGCCGCCGTTCCACCAGACATTTCCCCCGACTATATCTCCTATTGCCCCGGCTTTTACCTGGTTGTAGTTGGCAACATAGTTACGCTGATGACGGCGCTGGGTGCCGGTCACAATTGTCAGTCCCAGCTCCTGGGCCTTAAGGGCGGTTGCCATTACTGACCTGGCACCGGTGGGGTCAACACATACCGGTTTTTCGGCAAAAATATGTTTCCGTGCAGCTACGGCGGCTGCAAGATGTGCCGGACGGAAATACGGCGGTTCAGCAAGAATCACTATGTCAACATCCGATTCAATTACTTTTTCAAAAGCATCAAAGCCGACAAAGCAATTTTCTTCAGGTACTTCCTGTCCCTTCTGTTTGAGAATCGAATTTTTTGCCTGTTCAACACGATCCCCGAAAGTGTCTCCAAGTGCCGTGACCTGCAGATTGGGACCGGCGTTAAGAAAATTAATGGCAGCCCCGCTTCCGCGGCCGCCACAGCCGATAATACCGGCTTTCAGTACCGGTCCGTCAGGTGCAGCATCCAGCCATGTGCCGTCGGCTACCGGTTTAAAGGCCTTCTCCCTGCCTGGGCTGCAACCTGTAATTATGGCAGGTGCCACAATACCTGCAGCGCCTGCAGCGGTCGTGCCCAGAAAACCACGTCTCGAGATTCCAGATTTTTTCATATGAAATTGATTTTATTTAAGGTTAAATAAACTAACAATCAAGTCGAAAAGAAGCAATCAACATTAAATATATAAATTTAATAAACAATATATAGTATGTCAATAAATTTTTTAACCGCAGAAACGGCAATATGCCCGAAACCTATCTGTCCGGTATCATTTGCAACGTTTATAACGGCCTATACCACATCCAGCTGAAGGTTCTCCTGCCGGCTCCTTATTTCCAGTACCTGTGTTGTCCCTCCGGCTTCAAGATTAATATCGTGAGGGCTGTTGGTCTGCCATGCCCCGCAGGTAAAATCAGGAATATCTATTGACTGTGACCTGTTGGCTACCGACCATTCGCTCAGGGGAGCCACCACACTCCAGGCAGCACCGTCGTAAACATTCTGGTCAAGGGGAAGTCCGTTACGCAGACAGTCAATCATCCGCCAGTCCATGATAAAATCCATTCCTCCGTGTCCGCCTACCCTCCTGGCCATCTCACCCACTCTTTTTATTATTTCAGGTGTGTACCTGTCCTGCAGTTCTGCCACTTCCTCATTTTCCAGCCAGCTCTCCCCGAAAGCAATTCTTTCGTCAGGATATTTCACGGCCATTCCCGTTGTTCCCTTCACCAGATGTATCCTGGAATATGGCTGCTCAGAGGACACATCATGCTGTATCTTGATTGTTTTACCCAGTGCAGTACGGATAAGTGTAGTATTGAAATTTCCTCTGAAGCGGGAATTTTTCCATGGTTCATAAAAAGAATCCTCTGCCACAAGTTCTTCTTCACGGTTATGCATTGTGAAATCATTGGTTGACATGGAAGTGAGGTAATCCATTTTGTCGCCGCAGTTGATATTCAGAATCTGTGCAACCGGCCCCAGGCCGTGTGTGGGATAAAGCAGACCATTGCGGCTTGCATTTTCTTCAAGCCTCCACATCCCGGTATAGGCTCCGTCTGACTGACGGTCATCCAGGGGCTTTTTGAAATTCATTCCCACTAGGTTGTGAATATATGCACCTTCACCGTGTATTATTTCACCAAATAGTCCGTTGCGGGCCATGTTAAGAGTAAGCATTTCAAAAAAGTCATAACAGCAGTTTTCAAGCATCATGCAATGTCTTCGGGTCTTTTCCGATGTTTCCACAAGCATCCATGCTTCATCAACAGTCTTTACCAGCGGAACCTCACATACCACATGCTTGCCGCATTCCATTGCATAGTTTGCCATTTCCGCATGCATGTCCCATGGTGTGCACACATAGATAAGATCCAGACCAGGAAGCTCAACAAGCTTTTTCCATGAATCTTTATCACCAAAAAATTCCTCAGCCTGCGGCCTGCCGATCCTTTCCAGATAACGCTGGGATCCTTTAACAGCAGCCTCCCGGAGATCTCCGAAAGCTGCTATTTCAACGCCTTCAATATTGGAAAGTCGTTGAACTGCACCGCTGCCCCGGTCTCCCAGACCGACAAAACCGGTACGGACAAGCGGGAGGGCAGGCGCTGCATAGCCCGACATATTAAAATGCATGCTATGCTTTTTTCCTGCCGCAGCAATGATCTCTGGAAGATTTGATCTGGTTTCCCCCGGAGCACAGCCCTGAATCATACTTCCTGCCATTACCCCGGCTCCGGCAATAGCTGTTGATTTTAAAAAATCACGACGACTGGTTTTCATGGTAATTCTTCTTTTCCTGTTAACTGATGAATTTATTCTTTACAATTCAGACACTTACTCATTCTGTTTTCATAAACAGCTAAGCAACAATATATTATCAAATAATTATTTTTTTTAAAAATATTCATAACCAGGTATATGTCTTCCGGAGATCAACAAGCTCAAAAGTTTTATGCTCTATTGTCAAATGTACATGAAAAATTATGATTTTGACAGCGTCAATACATAAAACAGCCCATCGGGAAAACCCGTCTGTTAAAAAAGGGCCGGCTGCAGAAAATCCCCCGCTGCAGGAAAGGCTATCAGCAGAAAAGATCCCACCCGCAGGGGGATGCTGTAAAAATGGTAAATACCGGCAGGTCTTTCCAAAAAAAATTTAAATTTGTAATAAGACCTGTACTTTATGTCAACAACTCTGAAGCTTATTACTTCTTTTTCCTTCCTGATTATCCTGATGCTGGGTGTTCCGGGATGTAAAACAGAACCTGCCGGTGATCTGACAGAATCAGACAGGCAGCCACGGATCAGTCCGGATTACACGGATATAATAATCCCCTGTAATATTGCCCCTATGAATTTTGTGGTGAAAGAGGAGGGCTCTGCATATTTCGTCAGGATCAGCTCCGGAAATGATATTTTCATCAGGCTGAATTCACGGAAGGCTGTAATAAGAATCCCGCTGCGGAAATGGAAGGCCCTGCTGTCAGCAAACAGGGGCAGGGAATTAAACATTGACATTTATGTTAAGCAGAAGAAATCCGGCTGGATAAAATATAAAACAGTCACCAATGTCATTTCTGACGCTGCCGCTGATCCCTACGTGACTTACAGACTTATCCTTCCGGGATATGAGAGATGGAGTGATATTTCAATCCGGCAGCGTGATATCAGCAGCTTCAGGGAATGGCCTCTGATAAAAAACAGTGTTGCAGACGGGAACTGTGTTAACTGCCACTGTTTCAATAACGGCAGGACTGATGATTTCCTTTTTCACATGAGGGGAAATCTGGCCGGAACATATTTCTATTCAGGAGGAGAATTTATAAAAATTAATCTTAATACACCTGAGATGAAAAACGGACCGGTTTATCCCAGGTGGCATCCCTCAGGCAGATTTGTTGCCTTTTCAGCCAATAACATTGTACAGAAATTCCATTCTGCCGACGCAAACAAGGTTGAGGTAAGCGATCTTGAATCCTCCCTGCTGCTTTATGACATCGGCGAAAATGAGATCATGCCGGTGGATCTTCCTGAACGGGAGAAATACATGGACACATATCCGGAATGGTCTCCCGACGGCAGGATGATGTATTTCTGCAGGACTCCCCGGATCGGGGAGATATACGATTTCCGGCAGACCCGCTATGATCTTTACAGGGTTCCCTTTGATCCCGCATCACGCCTGTTCGGAGAACCGGAACCCGTATTCTGTGCTTCGGAAGAGGCTAAAAGTATTTCATTTCCGAGAATTTCACCCGATGGCAGGTTTCTTGCCATGGTGTACCACGACTATGGTTGTTTTCCGGTCTGGCACAAAGAGGCTGATCTTGTTCTGCTCAACCTTGAAACTTTCGCAATAGAAAAGCCTGACCTGAACAGTGATTTTTCTGAAAGCTACCATTCCTGGTCATCCTGCAGCAGATGGCTTCTGTTTGCAAGCCGCCGCGATGATGGTCTGACAACCAGACCCTATATGGCATATATCGGGGAAAACGGGAAGTCAGGAAAAGCATTTGTAATTCCCCGTAAAAATCCGGAATATTATAACACTTTCCTCAAGAGTTTCAATCTGCCGGAATTTTCAAACCTGAAAATTGTAACCGGACCAGGGAAAATACGCAATGCCGTCACTTCAGGGGCAATTCAGGCAAAGTGGGGAGGAAAATAGTACATAATGAAAATCAAAAGTGCAAAATCAAGCCGGTTTTTCTCAGTCCTGCCATCCAGATTATTTTTCCTGTTTACCTTCCTTTATTTCTTCTTTTCCGGGAGTCATATACTTTTTTTCCAGGAAAAAACCAGTCTCTTCATCTTCAGTTCAGACTTTCTGGCCGAAAGCATTAAGCAGCCGGGCGGATTCCTGGTTTATCTTTCCGGATTCCTTGCAACATTCTCTTATCATCCCGTTTGCGGAGCCCTGATATATGCAACGATACTATGGATGATTGTTGTTTTCTCCCTCGAGATCACCCTTGCAGTAAGCGGATCAAAAAAAATGCTGATACCTTTCCTGGCCGGACTTGCCCTGTTTTATCTTCAGCTTGACTACAGGTACCTGTTGTTCAACAATACGGGGATCCTGCTGCAGATTCTTTTTTTCTGGCTGTCAGTAAGATACCTTAAAGGATTTATTCCTGTACTGCTGCTACCCCTTTTTTATTTCCTGACAGGCGGATTCACATGGATTTATCTTGTTATGTTTTCAGCCTGGCTCCTTAGGCAAAGGCCGGAAGTATGGCTGCTGAAAATAATCTCACTCTGGCTGGTGATACTTCTGTTTTTCTGGCTGTCAAAGGAATTCCTGTTTTTCCAGCCGGCCGGTACACTGCTGAAATATCCTTTCTCCGAATCCGGTACAGGATCACAGATATATATTTTTTCTGCGGCAGTGATCATGATTGCCTTTCTGCCTTTGCTGTCAGCAGCCGGGAAAAAGAATCCGTTCAGGACTCAAATATTCCGGGTCCCTGCGGTAATTGCCGGATCTGCCTTATTATTTATCCTTCTGTCAGTCATCGCAGTTCTGAGATATGACAAAAAGATCAACCGGTATTTCCGGGTGGAAAATCTTTTTTACCAGGGCAGGTACCAGGATGTAATTGATTATAATATCAGGTATCCCTCCGGCAATATTCTTACACTCTTCCTCAACAATATTGCCTTGTGCGAAACGGGCCGGCTGAATGATATGCTCTTTCATTTCCGTCAGAGTCCGGATGGCAGCACACTGTTCCTGAAATGGGATATCAGCGGTGAGATATCCAGAAGGGGAGGCTATTTCTATTATACCATCGGCATGATGAACGAAGCACGCCGCTGGGCTTTTGAAAACATGGTTACCCGGGGAATGACACCGGAAGGGCTCAGGCTGCTGATCAGGGCAGATATCATAAACGGTGACTACAGGACTGCGGCGAAATATATAAACATCCTGAAAAATACTCTGTTTTACAGGAAAGAAGCAAGAGAATATGAAAAACTCCTTTTCGATGACCGGGCGGTGGATTTGCATCCGGAGCTCGGCGGGAGGCGCAGGAACAGGGTGCGGGTTGATTTTATAACAATCTCCGGGGATCCGCTGATCAATATCGAAAGGATACTTGCCACCGGCCAGGTAAACAGGAAAGCTTTTGAATACAAACTGGCCTGGCTGCTCCTGACAAAAGACTATCCGGGTATTTCACATGAATGGAACAAACTTGGGGAATACGGCTTTGAAAAAGTTCCGGTACATATTGATGAAGCTGCAACAGCAATAAAAATACTGTATGGCGGACAGTTTGTCCCGCAGGGACAGCTCAGCCTCAATCCTGATACCGAAATCCGTTTTGAAAGATTCCTGCAGGTATTCCAGGCTTACGGCAATAATCTGAAAGCTGCCCGGCCGGCTCTTAAAAAGCAGTTTGGAAATACTTTCTGGTACCAGGCCTTTTATAACTGACTGCTGTCTGTGAATTAACGGTTTCCCCAGCCTCTCTGCTGAAGGAAGCCGTCTGTTTCCGTATTCGTCCGGCAGGTCAGCGGGCAGATCAGATGATTATAAAACAGCCTTCCGTTTCCGGAAGGCTGTCTCTTTCAAATGACATCAAATATTTCTGAAAATATTAATATCCCGGAGCCTGTTCCAGCTGTGGTGCCTTGTTGATTTCAGAACGGGTCAGCGGTATCCAGTAAAACCTGTCGCTTGCCCACGATCTGTCATCAGGTTTGGCAGACAAATCATATTCCCATTCCCAGTCTCCGTTCACAAATTCCCTGATCTTCATCTCATATACATGGTCAATCACATCAGGAGCTGTCATCCAGCGACGCATATCATACCACTGGTGTCCTTCGGCAAAATGCTCGATATATCTTTCATGGCGGACCCATTTTCTTGCCTCAGCCTGGTCTGTTGTCACCCGGTCAGGCAGTCCGGCACGGTTACGTACCATATTCAATGCATCGAGACCGTTCTGCATATCTGCACCGCCTGTTTCAATACAGGCCTCCGCATAATTAAGCAGTATCTCGGAATAACGGAATTCAACCCAGGTATTTGTATTATAATAATACTGACCGACAGTGGCAGGATCCATGAATTTTTTCAGATAGTAGCCGTTTTTGGTTCCGTTCCATGCTTCAATCTGACCCTGACGGGTATCCACGCCATAGGATCTCACAGTACCGTCCATATTGTATACATGGCCGGTCTGCACCCTGTCTGTGGGATCAAATGCTGCACGGTCGGCGGGACTTGCCTGCCATGGTGCCCCATGATACAGCACCGTTCCGTAAAAGCGTGCCTCACGACCGGCATAGGGATTCCTCTGCGGATCGGCGGCAAGCTGGGCAGCAGTAGCCGTACGGAGAAGCTGGTTTCCCGGATCATAGCTGTCCCATTCAAAGGGACTTCCGTCTGCCATCTCATATTGTCTTACCGCAGGTTCCGTAGGATTATTGTTTCCCCAGTTGTGATATCCGCAGGGGCCGAACCAGATATTGGCCCTGTTGACATTGCCTCCGGTGAGAGGGAATTGAATTCCCCAGATGGTTTCACTGTTCCAGGCACCTTTCTGATTGAATATTCCGAAATATGTATCGGCAATTGCCTGAACCTCAGCTTCGGAATATCCCCCCGGAGGCGGATCCTCGGTATCTCCCACAAGAGAAAATGTTCCGTAGGTTCCGTCCATCACGGCCTTTGCTGCATCTCTTGCTGCAGTCCAGCGGGCTGCCTGAGTGCCTGTTCCGAAAGAAACAAGAGCTTTCCCTGCCTCATATCCCCCGTTAACCAGGTCACTGGCACAAAAAAGCAATACCCTTGATTTCAGTGCTGCTGCAGCAGCACGTGAGGCACGTCCCTGCTCCACACTTTCGGGAAGATTGGCAATGGCATTGTCAATATCCGAGAGTACCTGATCAAGAGTCTCCTGCAAGGATGATCTCTCCAGTGTAAGAAAATCGCTTCCGAGCTGATAGGGCTCGGTTGAAATGACCGCCCCGCCATAATTCATCAGGATCATTGCATATTCAAAAGCCCTGATAAAATATGCTTCACCCTTTATCTGAATTTTAAGTGCTTCCTCCGAGGATGTAGGAGCAGGAACGTCGTCTATATTTGCCAGGATGGTGTTGACATTCTGAATATTCTGGTAAATATAATTCCATCTGAGAAAGCCTGCATAACCTGTATTTGTAAAATATCCCAGCTGATCGGGACTCATCGTTCCTTTCAGGTTAACATAATTGGCCGGACGGTGAATACATAATGTCTGATCGGTTGCCGAAGACAAAAGATCTTCACGCATGCCAAGAATACCGTTATCAGTATCACCTCCCATTCTGTCATAACATTTTCCAAGATAGGCCTTGGTCACATTAACATCTGCAAATACTACCTGCTCGTTAAATGAACTTACCGGGTCCTGTTCCAGGATATCCGTGCATGATGTATGCAGGAACAACAGGACTGATATTGCGCTTATATAAATTAATAATTTTTTCATACTGGTATATTTTTTATTTCTCAATCACTTAAAAGGAAATATTTGCACCAAACGCAAAAGTTTTCATTATCGGATATACTCCCGCGCCGTTGGCTTCCGGATCAAACTTCTTTGTTGCGCTCCACAGCAATGCAAGGTTGTTCCCTGAAAAATAAACGTTTGCGCCTGAGATGCCAACATCCCTAAATAACCGGCCCGGAATACTGTAGGAGACCACCAGGTTTTTAAGACGGCAATACGCGGTATTGTCAAGCCAGTAGGTACTCATATTCACGGCATGGGCCCAGTAAAAATCGTTACGGTTAAAGGCCCTGCCGATATTTGTGTTTGTGTTGTCAGGTGTCCAGCGGTTGTCATAGGTCCACTTGAAATAGTTTCCTGCCTCACCGCGGCGCTCATCATAATGATTGAACTTGTAGAATTTACCCTGACCCTGAAACATCAGTGAAAGCGTCAGGCCTTTCCAGCTGGCATCAAAATTCAGTCCGTAATATGTTTTCGGCACATCAACCTCGTCAATAAGGATCCTGTCATCGCCGTCAATCTTGCCATCCCCGGAAATATCCTCGAATATGAGATCTCCGGGCTGTGCATCGGTCCAGGCCGGATAATTCTTTACTGCCGCTTCATCGGCAAAAACACCTATGCATTTATACATGAGCCAGGCATTGTAGGGGTGACCCGTTTCTCTCTGCCAGGGAACCGCTCTCTCGGGCTCATCCTTGAAAACCACTTTGTTGCTGTTATAGCTGAGGTTACCCGACACATCTATCCGCAGATCAGTTGTAAGATTTTTATGTACTCCTGCTTCCATTTCAAAACCGGAATTGTCAACACGGGCAATGTTTTCATTGGGAAGTGACAAACCCGTAAAATCCGGTACAGATGCATCCCTGGGAGCAAGAATATTTTCTCTTTTATTCTTGAAGAACTCAAAATTCCAGTGAATAAGGTCATTCAGCCATTTTGACTCAAAACCGATATTCCTGGTTGTCTGGGTCTCCCATGTAATATCCGGATTTGCGATAGTCGGGGGACCGACGACAGACTCTATTGCAGCACTTGTGCCGAATGACATTCCGCCGCCCAGCCCGAAACTGTTCATATACTGGAAGGCTGTTCCCGGGTCCATACCCATTTTGCCCCATGAAGCCCTCAGTTTAAAATAGTTTATAAACGGAATATTATCTTTCCAGAATCCTTCCTCGGAAGCCCGCCATCCTGCCATAAATCCCGGGAAATAGCCCCAGCGGCTGTTAGGCGGGAACTTAAGGGATCCGTCAGCCCGGAACAGGGCTTCGGCAAGATATTTTCCCCTGAAATCATAGGTCACGCGTCCGATATATGATTTCCGTGCGTAGATGCTTGCCTCCCCGTCAGTATTCTTGTTAAGGTCTGCTCCGGCATTCATGGTCTGTATCAGGGATGAGATATACAGCTCGCGGAATCCCCTGAACCAGTTGTAATCATTGGAATATTGCTCAAAACCGCCGTAGACAAAAATGTTGTGATCATAGAAATTCCTGGCATAGGTGACACCCATGTTTATCGTCTTGTTGATCGTTCTGTCAAATCTTTCGGTATTCTGAGGTGAAGAAAGGCCTCTCAGCGTCGGTTTCATGGGCATATCGGTTACAAATCCCGTTTGCGGATCAACAACTGCCTCGTCCCAGTTAGGATAATAAAGAACCCAGGGCTTGTAAAACGCTTTCTGGTAATAATTTGTCAGATCATAGCTGTAAATTGCATTCAGTGACAAACCCTCCACAAAGGGGACCGTCACCGTGGCATTGAATGAACTCAGCAGCCTGTAGGTTTTCTGATCATTCTTTCCGCCTTCAAAAGTAGAGGTTACAACAGGATTATCCCCGTACTCAATATCGGGTCCCGGCAGTCCGTTGGGCCAGAATGACCAGTTGGTCGGCACAAGACGTGTTGACTGGCCTACAATGGCATCAGCGCTCTTGTAGGGATAAACCCTGTTAACCTGGAATCCGGCAAGTTCAACTCCTGTTTTGAGCCAGTCGGTTACCGGCATGTCAAGCTTGGCACGGACATTATACTGACTGTATTTCGTGGAGGACTGCTTATAGAATGATTCATCCCCCTTCAGGCCGACAGAAATATAATACAACATACCTTTTGTGCCCCCGTCCATTGTCAGGTTATGCCGGTAGGTCGTGGTCCATTTTTTAATAAGATCGCCATACCAGTCAGTATCCGGATGTCTCCACGGATCGGCTCCTGACCTGAATAATTCAATATCCGCATCTGTGTAGGTTCTGGAACTGCCGGATGCCGTCTGATATTCGGAAAGCATGGTGGCATATTCGGCAGAATTACAAACCTGCGGGATAAGCGAGGGAGTCTGGAAACCCTGGTAAAACTGGTAATTAAGTCTTGTTTTCCCTTCCGTTCCCTTTTTTGTTGTAATAAGGATCACCCCGTTTGCTGCCTGTGCACCATATATTGCCGCGGATGCATCCTTCAGGACCGAAAGGCTTTCAATGTCATTCGGATCAATCTCATCCATATTACGGCCGGGAACACCATCTATGATCACCAGTGGTGCCGTCTGTGATGCGGCCGAACCCGGATTCCTGTCACCGCCAAGAGTGCTGCGGCCGCGGATAAGTATCCTTGTGCCGTACTGGCCCGGCTCCCCGTTGTTCTGTATTACCACCGAACCGGGCAGGCGGCCTCCCAGTGAAGTTGAAACCGTTGGAGCCGGCACCGACTGAATACTCTGACCGGAGATGGCTGTTACGGAGCCGATAACATTTGCACGTTTCTGTGTGGAGTATCCTACCACAACAACCTCATCCAGGTCAGTGATTTCACCTGTAAGCTCAACATCAACAACAGATCTGCCCGCCACCGGAACTTCCTGGCTTACATAACCAATAAAGGAAAATACCAGTGTGGCATCTGCGCTGACACTCGCAATCTCATATCTTCCGTCCAAATCGGAGATTGCTCCCAGGGTAGTGCCCCTGACAAGAATGTTCACACCGGGCATGGCCTGTCCGGTGGCTGCATCCCTTATTGTCCCGGCAACTCTTATCTGCTGCTGTAAATCAGCAGAAGCATGATCACGGGAAAAAGACCCGGCTGGCAGAACCATTCCCATGACCAGCATGAGAGTCAGAATTTTCATGATCAGCGACAGGCTGTGAAAATTCAACTCAGGCCCGTCGGGCCTAAAACTTCGGATAGTTTTTTTCATACCACTACAGTGTTAGGTTATTAAAACTAAAATCTAAAAAGCGGGATTATTCTCTCCCAGGTTTATAAGTCTACGTAAGTGGTAAATTAAGATTTTTTAAGAAAAGAAAAAAATTTAATATCAGATTTCAGTGACTACAGCAGAGAAAAAAGCGGTCACCGGTAAAAACATGAAAATTATAAAGACAGCAGGAGAAGCTTATACCGGCCGGACCGGCAAAAAGTCCCGGACCGGCAAAAAGCCCCGGACAGGATTTAAACACATTCAGTTAGCGGACAGCAATATTTCCGGTATATTCATCAAATTCGCAAACCACCCTGAAACCTACGTGGTAACAGTCTGAATACCACCAGATACTCTTTGGGATCTGGGGGTCCGTCCTCAGCCATTCATCAGTCTGGGTATGCCCGCGTGCTGCACTCCTTACCCTTCCTGCCATATCCTTGAAGGATCCGCCCCTTATCACATATTCTTCGCCTGATTCGGGTCCCCGGGGATCTTTTATAACTTCATCCGCCGGATATCCGGAATATGCATCTTCACTGTACCAGTCGGAACAGAATTCAGCAACGTTGCCCAGCATATTTTTCAGACCAAAGGGATTGGGTTTAACCATATCGGGTGTCTGGGTTCTGGCGGCACTGTTGCCCTGGTATATTACATAGGAATTGATGACTGTGGTGTCATTCTTTGAAAATTTTGCCCTCAGTCCTGTTTTTTCAAAATTATCAGGATCACCCGGGAAAAAATATGCTGTTTCAGTTCCTGCCCTGCATGCATATTCCCATTCAGCTTCGGTGGGCAGGCGGTAAGTTTTTCCCGTCACCTGCGAAAGCCATCTGCAGTATGTTACTGCGGCATGGTGAGTAAAGGAGATTGCGGGCCTCTGTCCCATTCCCCATCCCTGATCAGGCTGACCATAGGGTGGTGTGGCACCGGATATTGCATCAGTTTCCTCCCCCTCCCCGGATCTTATCCCTTCCGTATCCGTGGTTCTCCCTTCTGCGGAGGTCTGTGCGTAAAAGGCAAGATATTCATCCCAGCTTACTTCCACTTCGGCCATAAAAAAGGGACTCAGCTCCACTTCCCTCACCGGACCTTCATTTGATCTTCTGAATGGTTCCCCGGCAGGACTTCCTATTTTGAATCTTCCTCCGGGAATGGCTATCATACTGAAAGAAACAGATGAGTTTGGTATCTGTTCCGTAAATGATTCGAAACCGCGTACCTTTGCCGGTCCGGTAAACAACTCTCCGGGAGCCGATGCTGCCGCCCCGAACGTAACATTGCTTCCGGTTGTATATCCCTCTATGTGATGGCCTGCATTAAGATGGCAGTTTATGCAGTGCAGGTCCGGGGTTTTCTTGGTCTGCCTGTAATAAAGGTGGGCATCCTCTCCTTCCTTTGTCAGTTCGGGAGGGAAAAGATTTTCATGACAGTTTGTGCAGCTGCTTTCATAGGTATGAAACCTTGCATGTTCCAGCTTCCCCTTTGCATCCCAGTCAAACGATGCCGAATCCTTTGTCCAGTAGGACCACAGGTCACGCAGGCCCGTAGTTGCCTTTGCCCACAGGAAACCTTCTCCTTTGGGTGGAAGGTGACATTCCGCACAACCGACACGGTAGCCCGATTTTGTAATGTAATGAACAGACTTTTTCCAGCTGTTATCGGCTCCGGGATGGATATGACATGACATACAGAATTCATTTGTGGAAGTCTTTTCAATCAGTACTCCGCTTCCCAGAACCAGCACTATCCCAAGGATAAGTCCCGGACTGAACCAAATGAGGAATTTCTTCATGAGCATCTTGCTTTAATCCGGGTGAAGATAAAAAATATTTCTTTTTATACTACGCTGTAACAACTCCTCAATCATTATGGAATTCTCTTCCTTATTTTAAAATGTTTATTTTTGCTGAATCAATACTGTCCGGATTATAATATGAAACGATTTTTATTAATATTGCCCGCATTGTTACTCAGTGCCGTCCTTTACTGTCATCCATGGAAACCAAATCACTATGTGATAATTGATACTGACGGCGGCATAGATGATATCAGGGCCATAACCATGCTTCTTGCATCACCCGATGTGAGGGTTCTGGGAATAACCACCTCCGGCGGGGCCCTTTCCCACGAAAACGCCTATATCAAAGTAAAAAGCCTTCTTAATTCACTGTATCATGAAGGTGTTCCTGTGGGAACTGATATCAGCGGCGTTTACAATATGGAGGAGATAGCTTTTGCCCTTCAGACGGAATGGGGCAGGGAGGATGATATTTCCGCAAAAGATGCTCCTGATAATCTTGAACTTATCTCCTTCCTGCTTGAAGCTGAAAGTACAAAAATCTCCTTCGTATGTCTCGGAAGTATGAGGACTGCTCTTAATGCCTTCAGGAGCATACCCGCTTTCAGAACACAGGTAAAGGAGATTGTCTGGAGCATCAATGAATCGGGATACATGGGCGGTTTCAATTACAGGATCGACAGGGATGCCGCTGACGCACTCCTTAAACAGGAAATACCGGTAAAGATGGTCAGGAATATGTCATCCCGGCAGGGCAATCTCTGGGATGACGGACTGATAGAGGATCTGACCGGCATAAAAAACCCGTATGCATCAAAAGTCTCCTCGTTTTTCGGCGATGAAACCGTCTGGTCCCACAGCTTTTCATTTCTCGGAACCGATGAGATGGTATCCGTTTTCATACACTATCCATCACTTTTTGCGAACAAAATCAGGGGAAGCATATCGGAAAGCATACCGGCAGATATAGAAGGGATCAGGGAAGGCACCCTGAAAATAATAAGTATGAAAACCATAGAAGAAAACCAGGTGATAAAGGAACTTCCTCTTGATCCGGAATTTTATTTTGATGATCTCAGTCCTGTGGTAAGTGAAATCATTGAAAGACACGGAGTTGAGGAATGGAAATCAGGTATATTTGCCAGTGAGATGCACCGCCACCTGGGAATTTTTGAAATTATTGGTGTGAAAATGGGCATACGTGCAAGAGAATATTTCAATACGGGTGTTGATGAATTCCGGGCTGTCTCCTATGCGGGTTCGATACAGCCCATGAGCTGCATGAATGACGGATTCCTGGTAAGTACCGGCTCCACTCCCGGACACGGCCTTCTGACAGTAAGGAATGATACTGTTCTGATCCCCATGGTTGATTTCACATACCTGGGGAGAAAATACCGCATAAAACTGAAATCAGAGATCAGCACAAAAATAAGCTCGGAGCTTAAGGAAATAAATTTTATTTATGGTCTCGACAGCAATATCTACTGGGAGCTGGTCCGCAAGAACACCATAAAATACTGGAGGGATATGGACAGGCATGATATATTTGAGATCGGTGAACTGAAACAGTAAAACTCCCATGAGTCCAAAATCATAGCCCTGTGTAAATCCTTAACATGGCCGTTTCATTTGTTGAACTCATCAAAAAAGTCATTCCCCTTGTCATCAGTAAGGATGAAGGCTGCCATATTTTCAACCCTTATCTTTCTCACTGCCTCCATACCCAGCTCCTCAAAATCCACCACCTCTACCGATTTTATATTTTCTTCAGCCAGTATTGCAGCCGGCCCTCCTATTGATCCCAGGAAAAACCCTCCGTGCTTCCTGCATGACTCAATGACGGCACGGTTACGGTTTCCCTTGGCCAGCATGACAAGTGATCCTCCCAGGCTCTGAAAAAGGTCAACATAAAAATCCATACGGCCTGCTGTTGTGGGACCAAAACTTCCCGTCACCATTCCCGGAGGCGTTTTTGACGGACCGGCATAATATACCGGATGGTTTTTCAGGTACTCAGGCATAGGACTGCCTTCCTCAATCATCTGCCTGATCCTGTCATGGGCCAGATCCCTTGCAACGATCAGGGTTCCGGTCAGGCTAAGCCTTGTTTTGACAGGATATTGTGAAAGCCGGGCAAGTATCTCTTTCATGGGCCTGTCAAGATCAATCTCAACGGGTTCCTGCAAGCCGGGAGCCTCTTCAGGCATAAAACGGGCAGGATTTTTTTCAAGCTCCTCAAGGAAGATGCCCTCTTCCGTTATCCTGGCTTTGATATTGCGGTCGGCACTGCAGCTCACACCAAGACCGACGGGACAGGAAGCCGCATGTCTTGGCAGACGTATAACCCTTACATCATGTACAAAATATTTACCGCCGAACTGTGCCCCGACACCATATTCCTGGCATATTTTCTGAATCCTTTCTTCCCATCCGGGATCCCTGAATGCCCTTCCGCTCTTATTTCCCGTTACCGGAAGATGGTCAAGATAGCCTGCCGAAGCCTCCTTCACGGTTTTGAGCGTAGCCTCCGCCGATGTTCCGCCTATCACCAGGGCAAGATGATAAGGCGGACAGGCTGAAGTACCAAGATCCTTAATTTTTTCCTTTACAAATCTGATCAGGGATTCTTCATTGAGCAGTGATTTTGTTTCCTGGTACAGAAAGGTTTTATTGGCCGATCCGCCTCCCTTGGTTATAAACAGGAACTCGTATGTATTTCCCTCAACGGAATAAATATCGATCTGTGCCGGCATATTGGTACAGGAATTTTTTTCGTCAAACATCGTGTACGGCACTATCTGGGAATATCTCAGGTTTTTTTCCCGGTAGGCATCATATATACCTTTTGACAGATGCATGGCATCGTCGGCAGCTGTCCGGACCTGTTCCCCTTTTTTTGCAATGACAATGGCAGTACCGGTATCCTGGCACCAGGGCAGCTCCCCTTTTGCGGAGATCACCGAATTGCGGAGCATAGTGTAAGCAACAAAACGATCATTGTCACTGGCTTCCGGATCGTCAATTATCTCCCTGAGTTTCTCAGTGTGGGATGTCCTGAGAAAAAATGAAAGATCCGATATTGCCGTTACTGCAAGAAGTTCAAGACCGCGCGGATCCAGCTGCAGTATTTTCACTCCCCCGGCTTCAGTAATTTTTACATAATCCTTTGTCAGAAGCCGGTATTCTGTAGTATCCTTTTCAATCTGAAAAGGTTTTTCATAAATAAATTTTGCCATGTCAGTATCTTTATTTTTAAAAACTTATACCGGAATACAGTTCAATTATATCTCTGATACAGTTCAACTATATCTCAGAAAGCTTAAATATATTTTTTGCCCCTATTCCTTTGGGAGTCACCTTAAGGTCGCAGCATTCAACATGCAGGTCGTGCTGAAACACCAGGATATAATCGTTTTCCAGGGCTTCCCCGAGAATCTTCTTCTTCTCATCAATAGTTTTAAGTGACTCTATGTCATAGCTCATATTCCAGACCAGGGGAAGATGTGCGGCGGTGGGAATCAGGTCGCCTGCAAATACAAGTGTCCTGCCCCTGTATTTAACAAGAGCTACCATCATCCCGGGAGTATGGCCGTTACATACCCTGACTGAAAAATTTTCAAACAGTTCTCCCTCCTCATCAACCAGTCTGAGACGTCCGCTGTCGTGTACCGGAATATAATTCTCCTTCAGGAAGGCATCCTCCTCCCTGGGGTTGTTTTTCAGCGCCCATTCCCACTGTATCCTGCTTACATGATGGATTGCATTTGGAAAAACAAGTTCATAGCCTGTCCCTTTACCGTTTTTCCTGACACAGCCTCCGCAATGGTCGGCATGAAGGTGAGTCAGGAATACATCGGTGACATCACCGGGAGTAAAGCCACGATTCAGCAATCCATCCGTCAAACCTTCCCCGTCATGAAGATACAGATGCCTGAAAAATTTCTCATCCTGCTTGTCTCCCCAGCCGGTATCAACAAGTATTACACGATCACCGGCACTGACAATCAGTGACCTTAAAGAGAGAGTGACAAGATTATTTTCATCGGACTTATAAACCCTTGACCACAGGACTTTAGGAACCACACCGAACATGGCACCGCCGTCGGCCTTGAAATTCACAATATTGAACAGATCTACCTTCATTGTTTCAGAAATTATCCCTTTCAGGAACCGGAAAAAAAGACCATCAGACGGACCGGAACGGCTGTTGCCCCACATCATGATACGCTTCAGTCTGTTATCTCACTGTCAGCATATGATCGCCGTGGTTTGCTCTTTTTTGTTGTCATCTGGTATGTTATCCTCATAAGCAGCCTGAGAGCCTGGTAGGAAAGCCATCCGGCAAACTGCGAATACCATGTGCGTCTCCGGTTATGTTCTTCAATGGTAATCTCCCTGCAGTCATTCCTTATTATTTCTGCCAGTATCTCATCAAAATTCTTTGTAAATTTTTCATCCAGTATTCCCACATTGATCTCAATACTCGCATAATCACTCAGGTGATTCAGGTTATAACTTCCCACAGTGCTCCACAGCCCGTCAACCGTTGCCACTTTGGCATGAAGGTTTGACGGCAGGTATTCATAGATCCTGATTTTGCTCCGCAGAATGAAGTCATAAAGGAATTCTGTTGCTTTCTTAAACACGGGTGCATCCGATTCGGCAGAAAATACAACAGAAATATCCACACCTCTCAGACCGGCATTTCTCATCAACTTCCTCTCATTCCCCCCGGGAAGGAAATAACTGTTGAAAATCACTATCCTTGACCGGGCCAGGCTGAATATCTCGCGGTAACTTTTCAGTATCTCCATCTTGTTACGGTACCAGTTGTTCTGAAGGACCTTCAGCCTGATATTCTCCCTGTAAAATGGATGTGTATCAACAGTTTCATTGGATCTTTCCTCTTTGGATAAAAAGGTTTTGTTCCAGTGTCTTTTCAGAATAGAAAGAGTATGAACACATTCGGGTCCCTTAAACAGCACTGCAAAGTCAAGCCACTCCATTTTCCGGGGCGAACCATGGTAGCGGTTGGCAAAATTCATACCTCCTACAATACCAACTTCACCATCTGCCATCACCACTTTTGAATGAAGGCGGAGATTGAGCTGAAATCCCTTTCCTGTAAAAGTAGGAGAAAAGAAACGGAAAAGGATTCCGGAGTTTTCAATACTGTGAATAAACTCCCCTGAAAGATATTTTGTTCCGTATGCATCAAGAAGAAGATAGGTACGGACGCCCCTTTCCGCAGCTCTAATCAGGGCATTCACCATCCTGGTTCCGGTCTCGTCCTCATCAAGAATATATGTCTGGAAATGAATAAAATGTTTTGCTTCGTCAATGATTTTTTCAACAGCTGCAAAAAAAGGTTCACCACCCCGGAGCAGTTCGACGTAGTGTCCGCCCTTGTAACCGGAAAGACCTGAAGGTTTCTTCATATATGGTTCCAGCTGAAATTACCTGATACAAATATAAGTCTTTAATATTACTGTTATGAAGTTTGCTTTTATGAAAAAAGTGTCCGGCACAGTTTATAACTGCCCGGTCCTTTCCTGTCCTGTGTCAGCCCGGATTTTAAAACATCACCCGAAAGACAATTCAGCGAAGTGCTTTCCGTTTATGCAGTGAAATATCCGGCCCCGGACAATTATCTGACAAAATTGCCGGACAATATAACGGCACTGATTTTGCGGGATGACGGGAGAATTATTAAAAAATTAAATAATTAATCATGAAAAAAACATTTCTGCTGCTGGCTTTCACAGCGCTTATCGGTTTACAGGTTCACGGACAGGATTATAAAACAGCTGTCGGGCTCCGGGCAGGACTGCCCTATGGTCTGACTGCCAAGCATTTTCTTTCCAAAACCAATGCTATTGAAGGAATCCTGGCCAGTACCTTCTGGGGAGGTTTTGTCGTTACGGGACTGTATGAGAATGTACACTGGACGGGTAAATATCCCGGGCTCAACTGGTTCTGGGGTGCAGGGGCACATGTAGGCTTCTGGGACAAAGGCAGGAACAATCCATATTTCAGTGACTCATACAGGGGAAATGCAGTTCTGGGTCTTGATGCCATAATAGGTCTTGAATATACCTTTGATGATATCCCGCTGAATCTGTCACTCGACCTTTTCCCGACATTCAATATTTTCGGATATAGCGGCTGGGGAGGAATAAACGGAGGAATATCGGCAAGGTATGTTTTCTGATTTTTATCCTTTTTAGCAACAAATATTTTGAATTAATCAAAAAACGTGTTTTCTTTGCAACCGCGTTTTTGAACATTCAAATGGTCCATTCGTCTAGTGGTTAGGACGTCAGGTTTTCATCCTGGTAACAGGGGTTCGATTCCCCTATGGACTACGGATCAACCCTGCAATCAATTGATAAGCAGGGTTTTTTCAATTTAAGCACCGGCTGTTGCCGGCTTTCACCTGTTTACCCGATGCATACCGTTTCCCTGCCCACCGGGCATCTCTCAGCCCTTACTGACCGCCAGCCATGTTCCCGTCGCGGGAACGGGAAAGGAAACACTTTCCCGGGAAAGCAGGACTTTACAGGAAAGCAGCACAATGATATCGCTTAAAAATGCGTTGAATCAAAAGAAAATATATCTTTGAGAACAGATTGTCTGAAGATGATATTACAATAGTTAATTCATTAAAAACCACATGAGATGAGAAATATCCGTTATGCTGCACTGCCTGTACTGATTGTAATGCTGGCTGCTTCCTGTGCACCTGTTTACAGATGCGGGGAACCGAGACCGGCAAAAACACCCATTACCTGGAGTAAAAATCTGAGGAATGTGGTACGGGAAAGGGATATAGTATGTTCTGAACTGGAACTGAGAGAAGCAGAAAATGCCGGACTCAAGAGCGAACTGGCTGAAATGACCAGAATGCATAGCGAGGTCAGTAACCAGTATACCAGTCAGCTGGAAGCCAACAGGGAACTGGAGGGAAAATACAATACTCTTATCGACAACAGTCTGTCTCAGACAGAACAGCTTAACCAGGCCCTGATGGCAAAATCCGGTGAACTCGACAGGAAGGAAAAACTGCTTTCCGAAAGGGAAGAGACACTGAGGGATATGCAGAAAATAATTGCCAGGCAGGATTCAATCACAAAACGTCTTAACAACATTTTACACAATGCCCTGCTCGGGTTTAATCCCGATGAACTGTCGCTGGAAATAAAGAACGGCAAGGTCTATGTTTCCATGTCAGACAAGCTGTTATTCAGTTCCGGCAGTGCCACGGTTGAATCAAAGGGACGTGAGGCCCTGAAAGTTCTGGGTGATGTTCTGGACAAGAATACGGATATCGATATACTGGTTGAAGGCCATACGGATAATGTACCCATCAAAACAGCAGTGTACAAGGATAACTGGGACCTGAGTGTTGCAAGGGCCACATCCATTGTCAGAATATTATCGGCAGACTATAATATAGCCCCCACGCGCCTTACGGCTTCGGGCAGGGGTGAATTTTTTCCGAAAGCAGACAATACCACAGCTGAGGGCAGGGCCGGGAACAGACGTACCGAAATTGTTCTTTCTCCCAAACTTGAAGAGATCATGCAGCTGCTTACAAACTAAAATTTTTTCTTGCCGTTTGCATTTTATAAAAATATAATTATCTTTGCCCCGCTAAAACAGAACTGCAGAAGAAAATGGCATATCACAAATCAGCGAAAAAAAGGATAAGGCAGACAATAACCAGGAATGCCCGAAACAGGCATTATGCGAAGACAATGCGTAATGCACTGAAAACCATAAGGACTTCCACTGATAAAAACGAAGCTGCGGAATTACTGCCAAAAATGAATTCCATGCTCGACAGACTGGCAAAAAATAATGTCATTCACCACAGAAAGGCAGCAAACCTCAAATCTTCTGTAGCAAAACATGTAAACAGCCTGAAATAAAATCAGACAAATACATTTCCGGGCCGTCAATATTGACGGCCTTTTTTATTTCCGCTGCAATTTCCTATATTGCATAAGGAATAAAAATTATCGCTGTATGTCGCTAAAAATTACTGACTGGGCTGCCGAGGACAGACCCAGGGAAAAACTTATTTACAAAGGAACTTCCAGTTTAAGCAATGCCGAATTATTGGGTATCCTGATAAGCTCGGGCACCAGGAACAAGTCTGCTGTAGATCTTGGCAGAGAACTTCTCAGCATGGCAAAAAACAATCTGAACAATCTGGGGAAATTCACAATTTCAGATCTCACAAAGCTTCATGGCATCGGTCCGGCAAGAGCTGTAACCATTGCTGCGGCACTTGAACTGGGAAGAAGGAGGAAGCTGGCGGAGGCAGAAGTCTCTGTCCGGATAAAATGTTCAAAGGATGCGGCGGATATCTTCCAGCCGATACTGTCTGATCTTGTCCATGAGGAATTCTGGATACTGTACCTTAACAGGTCAAACAAGGTAATCAGCAGAATGAAACTCAGCCAGGGAGGCATCAGCGGAACAGTCATTGATGTAAGACTGATACTGAAAAAAGCTGTTGAATGCCTGGCTTCGGGAATAATACTGTGCCATAACCACCCGTCAGGGAACCTGAATCCCAGTGAAGCAGATACAAAAATCACCCGAAAAATCAGGGAAGCCGGAAAATATATGGATGTCCAGCTCCTGGATCATCTGATAATTTCGGAAAAGGAATACTACAGTTTCGCTGATAACGGATTGCTGTAATTTCAAAAAGGAATTACAGCCCGGAATCACCGGCGGTACCGGATAAAGCCGGACTGTTACAAATAGTTTTTGCCGTATTCTGTTATTTTACCGTCGTCCCTGCATTCCTTCAGCAGTTCGGCAATACTTTTCCCCAGTACGGGATGAATTATGTCTGCGGCAATCCCGGAGAGAGGAAGCAGGACAAACCTCCTTTCGTGCAGGCGCGGATGGGGAATAATCAGGTCTGTGGTTTCTATCACCCTGTTGCCAAAAAGCAATATATCGATATCTATAATCCTGGAGTTGTATCCTTTGCCTTTCCGCAGTCTTCCCATCATCGTCTCAAGCATGAGCGCCTTTCCCAGCAAACCGGAAGGATCAAGTCCTGTTTCAAGCTTTACTGCCATGTTCAGGAAACTTATCCGGCTGGTGAAACCCCGGGGCTCCGTTTCATAAACGGATGATTCCTCAATAATCCTTCCCATATGTTCTCCGGTAAGCAAAAGCGCTTTACGGAGATTTTCCTCCCTGTCTCCCAGATTTGTTCCCAGACCGAGAAAAACTATTTCTGTTCCTCCCCGTATCATGTTCAAATTTATTAAATCCTGTGATAACTTTATATAATTTTCAGGTTTTTCATATATTTGGTTCTCTTTATTTTAAACTCTTCCAGCAATGAAAAATTTTCTTGTTTACGTACTTGCAACAATAACAGGTATTATAATTGCATCGTTATTGTTTTTCCTGGTCATGACGGCCAGTCTGAGTATCATAATTGCCTCAGGAAGCAAAAGTGTATCACTGGCCAATAATTCGGTACTGGTACTCAAGGCCGGCATTCCCGTTCCCGACAGAACAGATCCCAACCCCTTTGCGGGCCTGGATATCCTTAACATGACAATTACCCAGACTCCGGGTCTTAATGATATTCTCAGGAACATTGAAAAGGCTGCTGATGACAAAAAAATAAAAGGCATCCTCATCGAGAACGGGCTACTGGCTTCAGGGTGGGCCACAACGGAAGAGATCCGGAATGCACTCCTGAAATTCAGGGAAACAAGCAATAAATTTGTAATTGCCTATTCCGATTACCTGCTGCCTCAGGCTGGTTATT
>JAAYKX010000268.1 GCA_012522155.1 Bacteroidales bacterium | reverse complement strand
ACATTGGCGGCATGATGGCTCTGGGTGGTGAATCAAACCTGACTCCCGATACCCTGATCGCTTTTCTTATTGTATTTTCCCAGATAATTCCTCCTGCAAAAAGTATTACTAATGCATGGTTCAGTGTTCAGAAAGGAATGGCATCAATAGAAAGGGTTGATCAGATCCTCGAAGCAGAGGAAAAGATCAGTGAAAGGATCAATCCGGTTTCTGTAAAGGAATTCAGGAACGAGATTGAATTCAGGGACGTCTGGTTTTCTTATAACACTGAACCTGTACTGAGAGATATTAACCTGAAGATCAGAAAGGGTCAGACTGTTGCTATTGTGGGTAAATCAGGTGCAGGCAAATCCACACTTGCCGATCTGCTTCCGCGTTTCATTGACGCGGATAAAGGTACTGTCCTGATTGACGGAGTGGATGTCCGGGATATGAATATGACTGACCTGCGAAGCCTGATGGGTATAGTAAGCCAGCACCCCATCCTTTTCAATGATTCTTTCTACGAAAATATCGCTTTTGGCATGAATTCCTCATTGCAGGAAGAGGTGGAAAATGCTGCAAGGATTGCCAATGCGCACGATTTTATAATGGAAACGGAGAGCGGATATGATAATAATGTGGGTGAGTCGGGTAACAAGCTCAGCGGAGGCCAGAAGCAGAGGATAAGTATTGCAAGAGCCATACTGAACAATCCTCCGATACTGATTCTTGATGAGGCGACCTCGGCACTTGACACTGAATCGGAAAGGCTTGTTCAGGATGCTATTCTCAGACTTATGGAGAACAGAACATCGGTTGTAATAGCTCACAGGCTCTCAACTATTCAGCACGCAGATCTTATTGTGGTTATTGATGACGGAATGATTGTGGAAAGGGGGACCCATGCCGAACTGATGAACAGGAAAGATGGTTTTTATGCAAAACTCAGAAACTATCAGGCAATATAGCTGCAACAGGGAGAAGATGCAGGGATTGTGATCAGTCCGGCAGCGAAGACTAAACAGAGGGCATATTTCGGATGATCAGCTGAATATTGAAGATTTTCATATATATTGCAGTAATTAAACTGGGAAACATGATCAGATTTGGAAGCTGTCTTTTGCTGTTTGTCTTGACACTGGCAGGAACAACAGTTGATGCCCAGAGGGCAAAACATACATTCCGGCTGAGCCCGGAAGAATTTCTTCTGGATGATGAACCTTTTCAGATAATAAGCGGTGAACTCCATCCCTCAAGGATACCCCCGGAATACTGGCAGCATCGTATCAGGATGGCCAAAGCCATGGGATGTAATACCATATCGGTCTATATCTTCTGGAATTATCATGAATCTGAAGAAGGTGTTTTTGATTTTTCCACCGGTAACCGTAACCTGGCAGAATTCATAAAAACCGTTCAGAAGGAAAAAATGTGGCTGATTATCAGGCCCGGGCCATATGTTTGTGCAGAATGGGAGCTGGGCGGCATACCACCGTATCTGCTGAGGATACCTGATATCAGGCTCCGGTGCATGGATCCCCGGTATATGGCTGCTGCCGAGAGATATATAGCACGTCTTGCAGAAGAGATACAGCCTTTTCTTATAACAAGGGGAGGTCCTGTCATTATGTTGCAGATTGAGAATGAATATGGCAGCTATGCCAATGACCGGAATTATATGCAAAGGCTGAAGGATGTGTGGCTGGCCAATGGAATAGATATTCCTACATTTACAGGTGACGGCCCCACTACTCATATGCTGGAAGCGGGCTCTCTTCCGGGAAGTGCCGTGGGCCTTGACCCCGGCAGTTCAGCTGCTGATTTTGAGCTGGCTTCAAAAATGAATCCGGGTGTACCGGTCTTCAGCAGTGAAACTTATCCGGGCTGGCTGACTCACTGGGGGGAAGAATGGAACAGGCCCGATACGGTCCGGCTTCTTGAAGAGGTTAAATTTCTGATGGACAACAAGAAATCCTTCAATTTTTATGTTATCCATGGCGGCACAAATTTTGGCTTTACCGCAGGTGCAAATTCGGGCGGAAAAGGATATGAACCGGATGTTACAAGCTATGATTATGATGCCCCGATAAATGAGCAGGGGAGACCTACGGCAAAATATTTTGCGCTGAGGAAGCTTATCGGATCATATCTTGCGAAAAATGAAAAACTGCCTAAAATACCGGATACCATTCCGGCAATTAATATTCCCCTGGTTTTTCCTGCCAGGTTTACATCAATATGGGATAATCTTCCGGAGCCTGTCAGTTCCGTTACCCCGAATACCTTTGAGGCCTATGGCCAGGATTACGGTTTTATTCTCTACCGTACCGAACTGATCGGACATAAAAAAGGAAGACTTACCGTAACCGATATACATGATTATGCAACTGTATTCCTGAACGGAGAGTACATAGGATACCTCGACAGAAGGGAAGGGATTAACACTATAGATCTGCCTGAAAGCAAGGCTGACGTGCCGGTACTTGAAATACTTGTCGAAGCAATGGGACGTATTAATTTTGCGCAGCATCTCATTGACAGAAAGGGGATCACTGAAAGGGTAACCCTCAACGGAATGACACTCATGAACTGGGAGATATTCAAGCTGCCGATGGACTGGAAATATATATATGACCTTCGTTCATCAGGAAAGATTATTAATAAACCCGGTCTTTTTTTCAAGGGAAATTTTTCACTGGCAATAACCGGAGATACATATTTCGATGTTTCAAACTATAAAAAAGGCATTGTTTGGGTGAATGGGCATAACCTCGGACGATTCTGGGATATAGGTCCGCAGAAAAGACTTTACTGTCCTGAATCTTTTCTCAGGCCGGGATTAAATGAAATAATAATACTTGACCTGCATATGACAGAGCCCAAGCCGGTGATTGCAGTCCGGACTCTCGAATAGGAGGGCAGTATCTGTATTTTTTTGAAAGATTATGAACCGGAGGATTTTTCTTATTCTGGGATTGTTTACCCTGTTGGCCCTGGTCCCTGTTTTAAGCCAGGAATTGTACGAATCCGACATTATTCTGCCGGAAAGAGGATTATGTGCACACCGGGGAGCCATGGCCACTCATCCGGAAAATACCATTCCGGCATTCAGGGAAGCGGTTATTGCCGGTGCCCATATGTTGGAATTTGATGTGTTTCTGACCAGGGACAATCATATGGTGGTGATTCATGATGATTCAGTTGACAGGACCACCAACGGTACGGGAAAAGTATCGGACCTGACCCTTGAACAGATAAAAAGTCTTGATGCAGGCAGCTGGAAATCACCTGAGTTTGCTGGTACTGAAATACCGACACTCGATGAGGTTCTGGCTGTTATGCCCGTTAATGTCTGGCTCAATATACATCTGAAGGGAGAAGGGAGTCTGCCCGTTATGGTTGCAGAAAAAATAGCTTCGGAAAACAGGCTTCACCAGGCCTTTCTGGCATGTGGCAGAAAGGCTGCTGATCTGGCAAGGAGGTCTGTTCCGGGTATAATGATATGCAATATGGACAGGCAGAATGACAATATGGATTATATAAATGAAACGATTGAGTCGGAAGCTGAATTTATTCAGCTAACTCAGCCGATAACACCCTTATTGTCTGATTATACCCGAAGACTTAAGGAGAAAGGTATCAGGGTGAATTTCTTTGGGACCGATTCTCCGGAAGAGATCAGATTATTATTCAAATCAGGGGTGGATTTTCCCCTGGTGAATGACATCATCCACCTGATGAAAATTGCCGGAGAAACCGGAATCCCGCCGGCAATACCTCAGTTTAAATCACAACGGCAGGAGGGATAAAGGAAAACAATAATTATTTTATCCCGAGCAGTCTGCAGATATGCCTGTTATACATGTTCTCAAAAACACAGGCGGAAACAGTATCCCTGTTTGCATCCAGCAGTCTGAAATATTCATCCATCCTTATTGCTGCAAGTTTATAGCCTACATGGATCAGTTGTCTCATGTCGGGATTATAGTCAGGATTACCGGGAAGATGTCTCAGTGCCCCTGCAAGCCGGCTGCTGGTCCAGCCCGCCACCTCATCCCCTGAGGGAAGTGCTTCGGGATCAATATCTATTACATCGGCATAGGGTGCACAGAGTTCTTCAATATCCTCAAGGGCATCCGCATAAATTTTCCTGACGAATTCCAGGGCTTCGCCACCTGATTCGGCAAGTCCGATGACTTCCTCAAGCCAGGTTGTTCCGGCAGTTTTAAGATGAAGACCTTTGTCATGCTTTTTGATAATTGACCCTATATGAGGATATATTGCAAATTTATCTGAACCTGAATGTACACTCATTTTAAGAGTCCCGGGCAGACCGAATTCTTTGACAGCCATGTCGATTACCATGAGATCAGCTTCAAACTCAGCAGCAAAATGAAGGGGGTCCCCAGCATAATCCACTCCCTTGTTGAAGCGTCCGCTGAATTTCGGGGCTATGGTCTGTACCGGTATCTGTTCTTCACCCAGCATTTTGAGGATAAAAAAAAGTTCAACTGGTGTCTGCGGTGACGACACCTCATCCATTGATACTTCAGTAACAAAATTGTCTTTCCCTTTTTGAAGCTCTATCTTCCTGTATATTTCACCGGCTTTCTGTGCTGCATAAAGATATTTTTCCGCAAAGGACAAAATCTGTGATTCTGATACCACGGGATAAGGTTTTATTCCTTCTATCTTCAGTTCGCCGGTATATCCCGGACAGCCCGAAACAAATTGTTTTATTGATTCTTCATCTGCCTTTTTACCAATGTAAGAAGCAACGTCAACAGTAAAAAAATCGGAGCTTCCGATAAATTTATCAACATTGTCGAGGTTGATATGGTCAGCGTCAACAAAATATGGCTTTGTGAAACCGGCTTTACGGGTTGCTTCATCAGCTTCCTTCCTTACATCTTCCGGCCGGGTGCCGATTATCATATGTTCCCGGTTTGATTTATTCCAGACAGGAGTGATATCAACACCTTTCTTTTCCGCTTCAATTATTGCGGCAAGCTGTGCACTGCCCTGATGGCCGAACCTGTCGCCCATTCCTAGTGAATATTTTCCTGGTTTTTTCATTTATTCAAGGGTAACGATTTTGTTTTTTGGTGCAAATATGTGCATTACAGCCCATGCAATGATATATGCACAGCCTGCAACAATGAACATGATCATATATCCTGTTTCAACATGTCCGGCATTTTTATAATGGTTGAGTACTGCCCCGGCAAGGTATGAAATACCCAGACCGCCAAGCGCACCTGCCATCCCGCCGATACCGGTAACCGAGCTGACTGCTCTTTTGGGGAAGGCGTCCGAAACGGTGGTAAAGATATTTGCAGACCATGCCTGGTGGGATGATGCAGCGAGTGCAATCAGTATTACTGCACCCCAGGTGCTTATGCCGGGAGCCTGTGCAAAGACTATTGGTGTTACGAGCAGGGCAAAGATCAGCATGGAATATTTTCTTGCATTGAAGGGCGTCATGCCTTTCCTGATCATATAACCGGAAATCCAGCCTCCGAATATGCTTCCCACGGTTGTCATGGAATATATAAATACAAGGGGCAGTCCGAAAGATTTGAGATCAAGTCCTGCACCTCTTACTTCTGCAAGCCATCCCGGGATCCAGAACAGGTAAAACCACCAGATAGGGTCAGTCAGGCCCTTTCCTATAAAAAACACCCATGTCTGCCGGTATTTCAGCAGTTTAAGCCAGGGCACATCCGACTTTGGTTCTGCCTGTTCTTCCACGTCACTGTTGATATGGGCAATTTCACCGGCTTTCACTCTTTTCTGCTTTTCCGGTATCTCATAATAGATGATCCAGAAGATCAACCAGATGAACCCGAGTGCGCCGGTGATTATGAAAGCTGCCTGCCAGCTCCACAGGACAACAATTGCAGGAACGGCAACAGGTGCAACGATTGCTCCGACATTGGTACCGGAATTAAAGATTCCCGTAGCCAGTGCCCTTTCCTTTTTGGGAAACCATTCGGCTACGGTTTTAATTGCTGCCGGAAAGTTGGCTCCTTCACTGATACCCAGTAATCCCCTCCAGAATCCGAAGCCGGGGGCTCCTTTGGCAAGTGCATGACCCATGGCTGCAATGCTCCAGAAAGTGACAGCTATGGCATAACCGATCTTCGTGCCGATTTTGTCGATAAGCCTTCCTGTCAGAACCAGGCCAAGGGCATAGAAAAGCTGAAAGACCATAACTATGTATGAGTACTCCCTTTCACCGATGTTAAGATCAGATTCCAGCAAAGGTTTGAGAATCCCGATGACTTGTCTGTCGATATAGTTTATTGTGGTGGCAAAGAATATCAGGGCGCAGACTGTCCACCTGTAGTTTCCGATTTTTACTTTTTCCGGCATGATTGGTTTATTATGGGATTTTTACGCATTGTAGGCAGTAGACGCCGTTGTGCCGCCCCTTCCGGTCCAGTTTGTATGGAAAAATTCTCCTCCGGGCCTGTCAATACGTTCGTATGTATGTGCTCCGAAATAATCCCTCTGTGCCTGAAGAAGGTTGGCGGGAAGTCTTTCACACCTGTAACCGTCAAGATACCCCAGGGCCGATGAAATTGCCGGAACGGGAATACCGTTTGTAACAGCGGCTGAAACAACCTTTCTCCAGCCTTCCTGCGATTTCTCCATTTTAGTCCTGAAAAAAGGATCAAGAAGGAGATTGGTAAGCAAAGGATTTTTATCGAAGGCTTCCTTGATTTTTCCAAGGAAAACAGATCGTATTATACATCCGCCCCGCCACATCAGGGCAATCCCTCCGTAGTTAAGATCCCATTTATATTCAAGGGCAGCAGCCTTCATGAGTGAATATCCCTGGGCATAGGAAACAATTTTTGATGCATAGAGAGCACTCTCCAGATCATTTATGAATTCTTTCCTGTCACCGCTGAAAGCCGGGGCCGGTCCGCCAAGAATCCCGGATGCTTTTACCCTTTCTTCCTTGATGGCGCTGAGGAACCTTGAAAAAACCGCCTCTCCGATAAGAGTGAGGGGAACTCCCAGGTCAAGTGCGGTAACTGCTGTCCATTTGCCTGTACCCTTCTGGCCTGCAGTATCCAGTATCTTGTCTACAAGAGGCTCTCCGTCCTCATCTTTGAAGGCCAGAATATCTCTTGTAATCTCAATCAGGTAACTGTCAAGCTCGCCTTCATTCCATTCCCTGAAAACCTGATGCATCTCGCCGGCACTCATTCCCAGGAGATCCTTCATTATATGGTATGCTTCACAAATAAGCTGCATGTCGCCGTATTCAATTCCGTTATGCACCATTTTTACAAAATGTCCTGCCCCGTTTTCACCAACCCAGTCACAACAGGGTGAGCCATCTTCAACTTTTGCTGCAATTGCCTGAAAAACAGGCTTTACAAAAGGCCATGCTGCCTTAGACCCGCCTGGCATTATTGACGGGCCGAGCAAAGCCCCTTCTTCACCACCCGATACCCCTGTACCGATATACAGCAGTCCCTTGCTTTCAACAAGGGCGGTGCGCCGGTCAGTGTCAGGAAAATGGGTATTGCCCCCGTCAATGATTATATCTCCTTTTTCCAGAAGAGGTATGAGTGTGTCAATTATGTCATCCACTGCCGGTCCTGCCTTGACCATGATCATGATTTTCCTGGGGCGGGCCAGGGATTTTACCAGTTCTTCAATGGAATGAGTTCCGATAATATTTTTTCCCTTTGCCCTTCCTGTCAGAAAATCATCAACCTTCTGTGTTGTACGGTTGTATACGGAAACCCGGAATCCCTTGCTTTCCATGTTCAGTACCAGGTTTTCACCCATTACTGCAAGCCCTATTAATCCAATGTCCGAAAGTTTGTCCATAGTAATTATCGTTTAGCGTTAATCAAGTAAATTTCTTGTAGTATTCAGTAGTCATACCGTTAATCAGGTAAATTTCTTGTAGTATTCAGCCACCACATCATCCATCAGCCGGTTAGTTCTTGCGGCCGTTATACCTGTTGAGACAGCTTTGTCCCCGCCTGAAAGCTCCCTTACAATCTGCTCTATAAGATAAAACTGAACATGTTCCGGTCTTTCATTTACAAATTCCTTCCGGCCTTCACCGTTCTCCAGGACAACAGCTTCGAAACTGAATGTGGAAAAGCTTATTTTTCCGGACTCTCCGGTAATCTCAATGATATCACTGTTGCTTTGCGGCGATGCGCTGAAGCACCATATGCCCGTGCAGGCAACATTATCAGGAAAGAGGAAGGAGGCAGAGACAAAATCTTCGGCCCTGTACAGTCCGGCCTGGTTTATCACAAGCGATTTGACCTTCACTGCCGGACCCAGAAGAAAATCAAGATAGTCGAGCTGATGAGATGCCAGATCAAAGAAATGGCCTCCGCCCGAGATTTCGGGCATGACTCTCCAGGGCAGTTTTCCTGAGAGTTCTTCCCGGGATGGTGATTTGAAACATTGTATCAGCACATGTCTTACTTTGCCAATGCTGCCCTTTGTTATCAGATCCCTGACCAGCAGAAATCCAGGGAGGGTTCTCCTGTAATAGGCTACAAATACCGGAACCCTGTTTTTTTCCGAAGCTTCAATAATACTGAGGCATTCATTATAGTTACGGGCCACCGGTTTCTCTATATAGACCGGCTTGCCTGCTTCAGCTGACATTATTGCATATTTTGCATGACTGTCGGGCGGGGTTGCCACATAAACAGCATTTATCTCAGGGTCATTGATCAGTTCCGGGGCATCAGAATATACTTTTGGAACATTATGCCTCGCAGCATAATCCTTTGCCAGTTCAGTATTTCGTCTCGTGACCCCCAAAAGGCGGGAACCTTTTATCTTACTGAAAGCCGGCCCGCTTTTAACTTCGGTTACATTGCCGCAGCCAATTATTCCCCAGTTGATCATTTTGTTGTTTTATGGTTATTTCAATCTTTCCATGGAACTCCACAAGCCTGTTGCAGGATTGGAAATATAAAAGAATTCCTCACCCGCGGCTGTTATATTAAAACCATCCTTAAGTTTTCCCGGATCATATTTTTTTAACATTTCGCTGAGATCGCCGTAGCTGAAGTTAACCGATTCAATCTGTTCCCTTGTCAGGAAGCCGGGACAGTAGGTCACTGAAAACCTTCCTTCCGTACTACCGTGAATAAGATGTGCTGCAGCACTGAGGTTTTCTTTCAGTTCATCGCTGGTCTCCAGGGCTTCGAGTGTTGCAGGCGTTCCCCTGTAGCCATATTTCCTGATAAGACGGTCAATTTCCCTGTCTTCCCCGAATTCCTTCAGTCCCGGAGCAAGTACAATCAGCTGGCCGTTGTCAGCCATGGCCATTCTGGTTCTGTAAATACTTTTATTGCCAAGCCAGGTACTTTTGAATTCTGAGGGATCCAGGTAGACAACTGCTTTTTCGAGAGGCTTTTCAAATACTGTAAAATTGACTTTGAGCGAAAGGGAGGCAGCGATGGTAAACACTTCCGGATCATCTCCCACGTACAGGCCGCGTATGACAAGTTCTCCCGAATCATCCCGGCCTATCACAGTATGAATATACACAACGGGCAAATGTTTTATGTAATGCTCCGATGCATAGTTCAGCATTTTTCTTACCGGATTGTCAGCTTTTCCCAGTATATTCTCTATTCCGTGTACGGCTCCCACAAAATGGCTTTTGTTGATACCTTCTGCACCACCTGTCCCGACCAGGATGTTTTTATTGTAGTTGGCCATTCCTATGACCTCATGCGGAACTACCTGTCCGACAGACAATATAAGGTCGTGGTTGCCGTTGAAGACAAGTTTGTTGAGCTGGGCAGGCCATGAATAGCCGAGCGCACCACCTGTTATTTCTGAGATATATTCTCCCGGAACGATTCCCGCTGTGACCACATCCTGTCTCCAGTCGTGTACGCGAAACAGTTCTTTCGGTACCCCCGGAAACATTGTGTCAAGCTCTTTTTCGCTCATGGGAGCATGTGTGCCCAGTGCCGGAAGAATATCGCTGAGATTTTTTTTGTAATATTTATATAACAGGCTGGTAATATCTCCTGCCCTTGAATGAAATCTGGTAAAATCGGGCGGTATCACCAGGACTCTCTTTTTTGGGCCGAGCATGTCAAGTGCCGAGTAAAGCCCGTTTTTAAGGTCTTCCGGACCTATTACCGTGTTTTCCGAACCTGACTGATAATACAACATAGGATAAATATATAGGTTTATACGCCGCTGAAAGCACTGAATCCCTTATCCACGGGAATAACCACACCGCTTACGGCTTTTGAAAAGTCAGAAGCCAGGTAGAGAAGGGTTCCGGTAAGTTCCTCAGGAACGCAGTATGCTTCCATAGGCGTGTTGTTCAATACTTTCTGGCCTCTGGGGGTTGGTCCGCCCGTTTTTTCGTCAATCAGCAGGAATCTGTTCTGATTAGTAAGAAGGAAACCCGGAGCAATCGCATTCACCCTTATTCCAACCCTGGCAAAATGAACAGCCAGCCACATCGTGAAATTGTTTACAGCCGATTTGGCAGCAGAATAGGCAACAATTTTTGTCAGCGGCCTGTAGGAATTCATTGAGGAAATATTGATTATTACCCCGGAACGGTTTTTTACCATATCAGTAGAAAAGACCATTGAAGGAAGCAGGGTGCCTTTGAAGTTCAGGTCAAAAACTTTGTCGAATCCTTCAGTCTTAAGGCCAAAAAATGTATCCTCAGGATCTTCTGATCCATCCATTATTTCAACTTTTGTGGTTGCTTCAGGTGAGTTTCCCCCGGCTCCGTTCACGAGAATGTCTATTTCTCCGAATTTTTGGTTTATCTCTTTCCCTGCCTGTTCCAGGGATGTTTTATCGAGAACATTTGCCGCAATAGCCATACAGGGCAGCTTGAATTCATTTTCTATTTCAGCGGCCACTTTTGCTGCCGCTTTCCCGTCCAGATCAAGAATAACTGTTTTTACTCCCCGGGAAGCAAGAGATTTCGCCATCCGGGAGCATATCACCCCGGCTCCTCCGGTAATTACTGCCACCTTGCCTTTTAAATTAAGTTCATCCATATTTTATGTGTTTATCATATTTTTTTGGTCTGTTTCATAGTGTATGAATAATGGTATGATGCAGCATGATGGTATGATGCAGCATGACCGGGGAATTATTCCCAGAATCCGAAATATTCCCTGGCATTCCTGTAGGAAATACCTTCAATCAGGGGTTTAAGTATTTCTTCTTCGTCAGGGATACTTCCCTTTTCAACCTCTTCTCCTACAAAATTACATACCACACGCCTGAAATATTCATGTCTGGGATATGACAGGAAGCTTCTTGAATCGGTGACCATGCCGATAAACCTTCTCATCAGCCCGAATGAGGCCAGATCCCTGATATGTTTTTCCATGCCTGTTTTCTGATCAAGGAACCACCAGGCAGCCCCGTACTGAACCTTTGCAGCAGTACTGCCGTCGTTGAAATTTCCTGCCATGGTTATCAGCATTTCATTGTCAGAGGGGTTGAGGTTGTAAAGGATTGTCCTGCCCAGCTGTGAAGTATCATCCAGGCTGTTGAGAAAGCGTGACATCCTGACCGCATCCTGCGGGCCTCCGATGGAATCCCAGCCGGTATCGGGCCCCAGGAGCCGGAATGCCCTGGAATTATTGTTTCTCAGTGCACCTACATGAAATTGCTGGGTCCAGCCCCTTTTATGATTCATCCGGCACAGCTCGGTCATGACGGCTGTCCTGTATTTTTCAGATTCTTCTTCCGTGATATGATCTCCTTTTAACAGCTTTTTAAATGTTTTATCAGCTTCAGCCGCAGTAAAAGCTGTATAATAGAATCTGTCAAGTCCGTGATCCGACAATCTTCCTCCCATACGGTGAAAAAATTCATGCCGCCTGTCAAGCACTTCAATCAGTGTTTCAAAATCATCAATTTCATTGTCGGCTGATCTGCCGAGTGTTTCAATATATGTCCTGAATTTTGCGGGATCTTCAGTTTTTAAGACATTGTCGGGCCTGAAAGTCGGGAGAATAAGTATCTCAAAACCATCTTTGAGTTTTTTGTGATGTTCCAGCGTGTCTGCCGGATCATCAGTGGTACATATTACTTCTGCCTTGAATTTTTTGAGCAGGGACCTGATGCTGAATTCCCTTGTATTCAGCAGCTCACTGCTTTTCCTGTAAATCCTGTCGGCAGTGGAGGGTGAAAGGAGATCAAAAATACCGAAATACCTGGCCAGCTCAAGGTGTGTCCAGTGATAAAGCGGATTTCCTGCAGCTGCCGGAACTGTTTCTGCCCATTTT
>JAAYKX010000267.1 GCA_012522155.1 Bacteroidales bacterium | reverse complement strand
GTTTGAATTCCTCTTCTACACTTCCCGGAGTTGAAGGAAGAATCGCATAATAGGGTTTAGCCATTCCAGGTTAATCTTAGACTTCAAAAATAACACTTTTTGGCTCCTCGGCAATGGCATTTATCATGTTGCGTCCCTTATACCTCACCCTGCCTTTGACGAAGCCTGGCATATTGAATGAATACAGAAGTAAAGTTCTCTGCCATAGGCTGAAAATGCCGGAAAAGTCTCAAAACTGTCATCTGACAAAAGAAACCTTCTGCCAATTCCGGATCCATGCCTCTGCCCTTTTGTCCTGTTTCAGTCTTAATCACATCACCGTCACGGACAATGAGGGTGCCGGCGGATCCATTACAAACTATTGTCAATATTAAAAATATTAATATACTTTTTACACAATTAATGTATAAATAGTATAATTTTGTATAAGGTTTTATCCGGAAAATAATCAACAAAATATTTATGAGTTCAACCAGCCGAAAAAAGAAGTACACAGTCAGGGCAATATCAGTTTTCAAACAGGACGGTCTGCGTCTGGCCCTGGAGGAAGTAGCCGGAAAGATGGGCATCACAAAAAAAACACTGTACAACCACTTTTCATCCAAAGATGAACTGCTGAGGGAATGTATATTATCCATTTCGTCAGATATGCAAAAAGCCATAACAGAACTGGATGACACAGCACATACGGCAATTGAAAACCTGCGCATCAGTTTTTTTAATCTCAATCTTTTTTTTACTGAACTGAGTCCTGCTTTTTTCTACGACATTATGCGTCTGAATCCAAATCAGGCAACAACAGAGCATTTTACAGGATCGGAATTATTCCAAAAAAAAATGGAGGCAAATCTCAGACTGGGAATGAATGAAGGAAATTACAGAAAGGATCTGGATGTGGAATTTATCAGCCGCTACATTTCCTATTCTGTTTTCGGCTTTTATATAAACAGCGTGATCAACCACAATCCGCATATCCCCGAATCATACTTTGAAGATATTACAGAGTATAACCTGAGAGCCATCGTTTCAGAGAAAGGAAAACAGTTATTGTAACATCACATTTACACCATGAATACACAGTTTATCAAATCTGTATTTATAATGATCTGCCTCCTGCCTGTATCAAGGGGCGGGTTTTCGCAGGAAGTATATTCACTCCGGAACTGCCTGGAATATGCCATCGCTAATAACAGGAATCTGAAAAAGGCACACCATGATAAAGAGAAAGCAGCTTACGCCAGGCAGGAGGTACTGGGTACCCTGCTGCCCCAGGTCAGTGGTTCGGCAAACCTGAACGACAACCTGAAAAAGACAAAATTCATAATGCCGAATTTTGTAAACAGCATGTTGCCGCCTGCTGCCCAGGACCCTGATGCACAAAAGTATATGATAATTGAGATGGGAACAACCTATAATGCCAGTGTAGGAATATCACTCAGTCAGCAGGTTTTGAATCCCGCTCTTTTTAACATACTTGAAATTGCCAAAACTGCCGAAAAAATGGCAGCCCTGGGAATTGAATCCAGTGAAGAAGAAGTGATCAGCCAGACGGTAAGCCTTTTTTACGCCGTACAATCCGCCGAATATGCAGCCGGACAAATGGAAAAAAGTGTTGACCTGGTAGGCAGAATGCTGAAAACAATGGAACAGAACCACAGGATAGGTCTGGTGAAAAAAGTTGATGTTGACAGGCTGAAAGTAAATCTGGTCAATCTGACAACACAAAAAGTTACTGTTAAAAACGCTGCAGAAATCCAAAAAAATCTGCTGAAACTGCAAATGGGATTCGATGTAAGCAGTCCGGTTGAAATTCAGCCAATCGACCTCACTCTTTTCGAAGAAAAGGTAAAAGACAATTCCGTGTTACCCTTTTCCCTGAAAAACCAGACAGCCTTCCTCCTGCATATGGAAAAACTGGACATGATGAAGCTGCAGAAAAAATCCGCCGTTTATGAAAATATGCCTGCCCTCTCACTTATATTCAACTACCAGTATAACGGTGTGAGCGATGAATTTTTCAGAGGCGAAACAAATTACTGGTATCCGGGCTCAGTTGTCGGATTAAGCTTAAAAATTCCTGTTTTCAGCGGCTTCTCGCGTAAATCCAGAATTTCGCAAAGCAGCGTGGAAGTTCAAAAAACCAGGGAAGATACCGAGCTGCTCGGGCAATCATTAAGCATGACATATATGAATGCCCGGATAAAACTGAATGATATGTGCAACACGATTACACTGCAGCGTGACAACCAGGATCTTGCCGAAGAGGTATTAAGAGTGACTGAAAACAATTACCTGCTCGGACTATCCTCAATGTCTGATATTCTCAATGCAGCCCAGTCGCTGGTTCAGGCACAGCTGAGCTATGCCGGTGCCCTGAATGATTATATGAAAGCCTGGATTGATTTAAAAAAAGCAAGTGGCAGTATCCGCGATTTAATGAGTGAAAACTAAAAAACAACCGGAACTTAAAATGAAAAAGATAATTCAAATCCTGTCGGTATGTGCAGTAATAGCTGCCATCATAGCAATTCTGATATTCAATAAAAGAACCACTGCGAAAAAGACACGGATGGCAGCCGGTGTTTCAACAGCTGTTGCCGTGAGAGTTGCTGTCGCCAAAGACAGTACATACTCCCTGGGATTTTCAACCGCCGGTATACTTAAAGCATTGCGCGACCTGCAATTCGTGTCGGATATTTCCGGACGTGTTGTAAATATTTACGCCGGTGAAGGAAGTTATGTAAAAAAAGGGGAAGTACTGCTGCAGCTCGATAATGAGATGCTTCTTGCCGACCTCACCTCTCGTGAAGCCGCTTATGAAGGACTGAAAAAAGATTATGAAAGATTTAAAAATGCCAGTGAACAGGGTGGTGTTACAGATCAGCAGCTGGATAATATCCACACCCAGGTGATTACGGCAGAAAGTCAGCTGATCGCCAGCAGGCGCCGCCTTGCCGATGCATCGGTAAAATCACCGATTACAGGAACAATTTACAAACGCCATGTGGAAGTGGGCAGTTATTTAAATCCGGGAACATTACTGTTCGATATTATAGATGACTCGCAGCTGAAAGCGATATGCTCCGTTACCGGAAAACAAATTCCTGAAATCAGAAAAGGACAAGCGGTAACCCTGGCAAGTGAAATATTCCCGGGAACAGACTTCACGGGAAAGATCACATTCATTGGTGAAAAAGCCGACCGCTCACTGAATTTTCCGGTGGAAACAACTATTACCGGCCCTGAAAAAGGATTGAAGCCGGGTATGTTTGTTACTGTGCTTTTTGAACCCGAAACAAAGAAAAACGGAATTCTTGTTCCACGAAGTGCTATCAGCGGAAGTGTTCACGGAGCAGATGTATTCGTCATTGAAAACGGGATTGCACGCAGGCGAAATGCCATTATCGGCGATATAAGCGGTGAATATGTGGAAGTCCTGCAGGGATTGCATCCCGGGGACAGCGTTATAACAGGCGGATTAATAAATGTATCCGATGGTTCAAAAGTGAGAAGCATCCGCCGGTAATGAAATTTAAACAACCTTGAAATGAAAATAACGGAATTATCCATAAAACGCCCGGCATATGTCATTGTACTGTTTCTGCTGCTGACGGTTCTCGGATACCTGAGTTACAGGGGACTTGGTGCGGAACTGATGCCGAAATTCACTCCGCCCGTACTGAATGTCCAGATTGTGTATCCGGGCGCATCACCCGCCGAAGTGGAAAACTCGCTCACACGGAAAGCAGAAGACGCCCTTTCAGGCATGGAAGGCATTGATCAGCTGCAATCGTTTTCGTTTGAAGGAATGTCTATGCTTATAGTCTCGTTTAAATACGGAACCGATATCAACAAAGCTGTCACCGATGCACATAACCTGCTTGATGCAAAACGGGCTGAACTGCCGCGGGAAATTCTTTCACCCGTTATTTCAAAAATATCAGTGGATGAAAAACCGATCATGATACTTTCGGCAACTTCAGGCATCGGACCGGCAGAGTTTTATGATCTGACAGACAAACGAATACTACCTGAATTTTCACGCCTGCAGGGAGTGGCTAAAATATCGCTTACAGGCGGCACACAACGTGAGATACAAATTAATTTCAACCAGGAAAAACTAAGCGCCACCGGTCTTAGCCCCTTAATGATACAGGCTGCCATCCGCGCTGCCAATCTCGACTTCCCGACCGGTTATCTGCAGGATGGCAAATCACAGACAGCCGTCCGTCTGTCAGGAAAACTGAAGAATATAGCAGAACTAAGGAACCTGATCGTCAGCACTGCCGGAACAGGTACACAAATACGGCTCGGGGATGTGGCAGATGTTGCAGATGTCGTTAAGGATCCTGTGACACTTGGACGCATTAACGGCCAGGATGCCATCCTTATCAGCCTGCAGAAACAATCCGATGCCAATGCCATCAGGGTAAGCGAACAGGTGATGGAGACCATCTCCCGGCTGGAGGAAACTCATTCTGCCGAAGGATTGAAGATCAGTGTGGCACAGGACACAACTGCTTTTACACATCAGTCAATTAATTCCGTTATCACCGATTTGCTGCTTGCCATCCTTCTTGTTTCGCTGGTTATTCTGCTCTTCCTGCAAAATATCCGCAATGCGCTTATCGTAATGCTGGTCATCCCGGTTTCACTCATCTCAACATTTATCGGGATGAAGCTTTTCAGCTTCACACTCAATCTGATGTCACTGCTGGCACTGTCTCTGGTTATCGGAGTACTGGTAGATGATGCCATTGTCGTTATTGAAAATGTACACCGCCATATTGAAATGGGAAAAAATCGTGTGAGAGCCTCTTTCGATGCACTGAAAGAAATCGGACTTACAGTTATCTCCGTTACCATTGCCATAGTAATGGTGTTTTTGCCCGTTATTTTCACCGACACACTTGTGTCTGACATATTACGGCAGTTTTGTGCTGTTATTGTTATTTCCATACTGTTCAGCCTGCTGGCTGCCCTTACCCTGGTACCGCTTCTTACTTCGCGCTTTGGAAACATTCAGGAAGTAAGGGGTGAAAACATTTTGGGGAAATTGCTGAAAGGTTTTGAAAATGCCATTTCACGTTTCAGTCACTGGGTCTCCGATATTCTGAAATGGGGCCTGGGCCACAAACGTTATGTCGGCCTGGTGGTACTTGGTCTTACACTTGCCGTTATGACACTGTTTCCGCTCGGATTCATAAATTTTGAATTTCAGCCTTATATAGACCGCGGAGAATTTATAGTGCAGCTGGAAATGCCAAAGGATATTTCAATGGAAGAGGCAAATGCCCTGGTACTGCAGGCTGAAAACTGGTTTATGAGTCGTCCCGAAGTTGAAGAAGTAATTACCATGGTAGGCCTCACCAGCGATAATACTCAAAGTGGCAAAGGCACACCTAATCTGGCCGAGCTGGATGTAAAGCTGAAAAAGCAGAAAGAAGGCACGGAAACCTACATCACCCGTATACGTAAACCTCTTTCCGATTACCTGGTTGATGCCAGAGTGAATATTTTTAGCGTGAGTCTGACCGGAACAGCATCAAAAGCAGCTGTTGAATATATAATTTCCGGTAACAACAGCGATTCCGTGATGCTCTTTGCCGGGAAAGCACTGGAAGCCCTGGGCTCTGTACCCGGTGTGATGCAGCAGGAATTATCGGTTGAAAATGCAACACCCGAAATTACGGTAACAGTAAACCGGGATAAAATGTCTGAACTCGGACTGTCGCTCGAAAACGTGGGAATGATAATGCAGATGAGCTTCCAGGGAAATGATCAGTTAAAATACACCATGGGGGATTCTGAGTATGATATTAATATCCGTGCCGACAGGATATACCGCGGACAGCCTGAAAATGTATCCGGACTGGTCTTTGTCAACAACCGCGGTGAAAATATCCGGCTGTCACAGTTTGCAGATATATCAGCCGGAACAGGACCAAACCGCCTGGAACGCTTCGACCGCAACAGTTCAGTGACGCTTCGTTCACAAGCCTTCGGCGTGCCTGCCGGTGCCATATCAAAGCAGTTTATGGCAAAAATGGATAATATCTACAAGCCAAAAGGTCTGCGTATTGAAGCAACGGGCGACATGAAAAAGATGAGTGATTCCATGAGCGTGCTCACCACCGCACTGATAATGTCATTATTGCTTATCTACCTGTCACTGGTGCTGCTGTATAACAACTGGACGGATCCCTTTGTAATCATGTTTTCCATTCAGTTTTCCATTGTGGGTGCCATACTGGCACTGGCCCTCACCAATACCGCCATGAGCATTTATGCCATGCTCGGACTGGTGATGCTCGTCGGGCTGGTAGCCAAAAATGCCATATTGCTGGTTGACTTTGCCAATGATGCCCGGCGCGAAGGCAGGAGTATTGATGAAGCCCTGATTCAGGCCGTCCGGATTCGTACGCGTCCCATTCTGATGACAGCCCTGTCAACCACTATAGGAATGTTGCCCATTGCCCTGTCAGCAGGATCGGGTGCTGAACTGCGCAACGGTATGGCATGGGTGATCATTGGCGGAATGCTCATGTCCACACTTCTTACACTGGTAGTGGTACCTGTAGTGTATAAGATACTGCATCCCATTCGTGTGAGCGGAAAAGAAAAAGTGGATATTGAAAAAATGATGTATGCCGGGGATTGATTTTATTTTGTCTCCACTTCAAGCATAACTACCGACTTCGCCGGCATGGTTACGGTAATCACTCCGTCTTTCATTTTAAACCCCCTGAACTGCACGGTTTTCACCGTTTCCGGTTTTTCGAATGTGTTACAGGCATTCATCCGGTCTGCGGTCAGAATTTCTCCCGTAACCGTTTTGATTGCAGCACCGATAACCGGACATGTCACCGTGATCTCCTTCCCGGGATTGAGATTTGCCATGGAAACATGGATCTTTCCTTCATTATCCACAGAGGCTGAAGCCGACAAAGCAGTGATCCTGCTTCCCTGATACTCATATTCCTCACATTTGAGATCCGTTGTCAGCAATCTTGCATCCTGATGCACCCTGAACATCCTGAAAACGTGCCATGTCGGGGTAAGGACCATCCTGTCGTCACTGGTAAGTATGACAGACTGAAGCACGTTCACCGTCTGGGCAAGATTGGCCACATGAACCCTGTCGGCATGCTGGTTGAAGATATTCAGATGAACGGCTGCAGTTACTGCATCCCTAATGGTATTCTGCTGATAGAGGAATCCGGGATTTGTGCCGGGCTCAACATCAAACCAGTTACCCCATTCATCTACCACCAGGCCTTTCGTCTTCCCGGGATCATAACGATCCATTATTGCCTTGTGGCCCTTTATTATCTCATCCATCCGGAGATTTGAATTCATGGTCCGGAACCATTCCCTTTCCCCGAACTCAGTAGCTGATCCCTTGTTGTTCCAGCCGTCCACAAGTGAATAATAATGGATTGACAATCCCTGGAACCTCGCACGGCTTCCGGGATCTTTCATCAAAGTTTCGGTCCAGGCATAATTATAGTCCGAGGGACCGCATGCGACCCTGTACAGTCTGTTTTCACCGTAATTGTTGAGGTAGGTGGAATACTGCCGCATCAAATCAGTATAGAATTCAGCTGTCATATTTCCACCGCAGCCCCAGTTCTCATTGCCAATGGCAAAATACCTGACCTTCCATGGTTCTTCCCTTCCGTTTTCCTTCCGGAGCCTTGTCATGGGACTGTCTGAACCGGATGTCAGATATTCCACCCATTCGGCCATCTCCCTGACAGTTCCCGAACCGACATTCCCGTTGATGTATGCATCACAGTCAATCAGCCGGGTAAGTTCCATGAACTCGTGAGTGCCGAATGAGTTATCCTCGGTAATTCCGCCCCAGTGGGTATTGACAATAGAAGCCCGTTTTTCCGGGGGACCGATACCGTCTTTCCAGTGATAGGTGTCTGCAAAGCATCCGCCCGGCCAGCGGAGATTGGGAACTTTTATCTCCCTGAGGGCATACAGGACATCATTCCTTATACCGTGCGTGTTTGGTATCCTGGAATCCGTGCCAACCCAGATACCTCCGTAGATACATGTTCCGAGATGTTCCGAAAAATGACCGTAAATATCCTTGCTGATAAGCGGTCCGGGATTGTTGGCAATAATAACAAGCTGATTGACCGGATCGGAATTTCCCTTCCGGGAACTGATACTGAGCAGTCCGAAGGAAACAACTAAAAATAACAAAAACAGTTTTCGCATAGTATTATCTTTTACAGGGTTTATAGTTGCTGATATTATACAATAGCCGGCAAATTTTTGAGTTCGTTGAACTTATGCGTTTGTTGATCTCCGCCAGGTGTATATTTGATAATATAATGTTACTTTTCTGTTTATGCAAACATAACGGACTGATAATTACAGAAATACTTCAAATAAAGACAGTGAAAACCTGAGTCTTACAAGGACTCAGATCAGTTCATTCTCAATGAAAGATCCGAGCTTCATGTATTTTTTAAAAATGACATCATATTTCGCCGCTCTTGCCGGATCCGGCCTGTAAACTTTTTCGAATCCGCTTCCCATTGCTTTCTGTGCAGCAGAAATATCCCCGTGGATTCCGGCTATCACCGAAGCCGCCATGGCGGAGCCGAGTGCGGAAGGTTGTTCTGCCCCGGAAGCTTTAATGGGCATGTTCAGCACATCCGAAACAATCTGCATGACAAAGGGATTCTTTTTGGCAACTCCGCCGACAGCTATTACGCCGTCTATCTTCATTCCCTCCGATATGAAACGATCATTGATCATTCTTGATCCGAAAGCAGTGGCCTCAACCAGTGCCCTGAATACATGCGGTGCATCTGATCCGAGCGACAATCCGCTTATTGCACCTTTAAGTGCCTGGTTAGCATCAGGCGTACGGCGGCCATTCATCCAGTCAAGTGCAAGAACCGCACTCTCCTCCGCCTGGATCTTCTGTGCTGCCCTGCTCAGTTCACGGATCATTGCTCCGGATGTTTCCATTCTTATTCTTTTCCGGGTTTTGCTGTCGAGCCGGCTCATTTTTCCTATAATCTCCGTGACAGGCCAGGAAATAAGTGTTCCAAACCATGCATAAATGTCACCGAAAGCGGACTGCCCGGCTTCCAGACCAAGCATACCGGGAATAATTGAACCGTCAACCTGCCCGCATATCCCCCTGACAAGCCTTTCATTTTCTCCGGTAAAAGGCGATACCAGCATGTCGCATGTGGAAGTTCCCATCACCTTGACCAGCTGTCCGGGTCTTATTCCGCCTCCCACAGCTCCAAGATGCGCATCGAATGCCCCCACTCCTATTTTCACGCCGGAGGGAAGACCAAGTTTTTCAGCCCACTCTGCACTAATTGTACCTGCAGGGACATCACAGGCAAAGGTTTCGGTATAGAGCCTGTCCCTCACACCAGCCAGCCGGGGATCAAGTCCCGAAAGAAAATCTTCAGAAGGCAACCCCCCGAAACTCCTGTGCCACATTGCCTTGTGGCCGGCAGCACAACGGCTCCGCTTCAGTCGCAGCGGATCGGTATTACCGGTCAGCAGTGCAGGTATCCAGTCACAGTGCTCAAGCCATGAAAAGGCATTTTCCCTAATCCTCCGGTTTTTCCGTATGACATGAAGTATCTTTGACCAGAACCATTCAGAGGAATAGATACCTCCCTCATATTTCGTATAATCCTGACCGCCCCACGACCTGGCAAATTCATTTATTTCCGCAGCTTCATTCACAGCGCTGTGATCTTTCCAGAGAATGAACATGGCATCAGGATCTTCCTCAAATCCCGGAGTAAGCGAAAGAGGCATACCGTTCCTGCCGACGGCAACCGGAGTAGATCCTGTCGTGTCAACACTTATCCCGGCTATGTTGTCAATGATCTGAGGATTTAAGCCCCTGAGGGCATCCCTGACCGATTTTTCAAGTCCTTCCGTGTAATCGAGGGGATGCTGGCGGAAACGGTTGACTGAAGGATCGCAGTAGAGTCCTTTCTTCCACCTGGGATATTCAAAAACCGAACTCCCTGCAATACTGCCGTTGTCTGTATCGACAACAACAGAACGGACTGAATCCGTGCCGTAATCAATACCTATAACGTACTTTTT
>JAAYKX010000266.1 GCA_012522155.1 Bacteroidales bacterium | reverse complement strand
TTTTTCAGGTGCGAAATCTGATTAAGAACACATAATTTCGTTTATTTATTATGTTTTTAATCAGAAATGCTGTTTTAAACAGATATAAATCACAGGCCCAAAACAAAGGAAAACATGCAGGATAAACTTCAGGAAATAACAGAAAAAATTTACCGGGAAGGTGTTTCCAAAGGCAATGAAGAAGCAGAAAAAATCATTGCAGAAGCACGGAGCGAGTCGGTAAAAATGACAGAGAAGGCTGAAGAAGATGCCCGGCAGATCATTGCCGGCGCAGAGAGAAAAGCCGGGGAGATAATAAAGAATGCTGAATCGGAGATAAAACTGTCTTTTCGTTTAGCCATGAATTCCCTTAAGCAGGAAATAGAAAACAGAATAGCTCTTAAAATTATTGATGAACCTGTTTCAGAAGCTTTTGAAGATGACAGGTTTTTGGCGGGCCTTATTGAAATAATCACCGGAAAATGGGCTCAGCAGGGAGATGATGCAGGTTTTGAAATCCATTTGCCTGAAGAACAGATGCCGGACATTGAGAAATATCTCAGGGAAAAAATTCATAAGACATTGTCGGATAAAATTATGCTGTACCCGGATAAGACGACGGGGAAGGGCTTTGAAATTCATCCTTCCGGCCGGGAATATAAAATCAGTGTCAGTGACGACAGTATGGCATATTTTCTCAGGGAATTTATCAGACCCAGGCTGGCAGAACTTCTTTTTGGCAAGGAAAAGTAATGTTTAAAAGAGAATATCATTACCTGGTAGCCGGGCTTGCAGATCTTATTTTTGACGGCAGCAAGGATTTTTCAGATATTGCTGAATTCCGTGAGGAACTTGAACATTCCCTTCATCCTTCAGATTATTCGGTGGTGTGTACCCTTTTTCTTCCTCACGACAATAAAAATCTTTTGACCTTTCTTGAGGGCAGTGGCAGGGAATGGGATAATCTGGGTATATACACACGGCATGATATGGAGGAACAGAGGAGAATATCTGAATCAATACTCAGGGAAGACGATATTCTGCCACCCTATATGGTTGAAGCGATGAGAAACTGGTTTGACACCGGCAGTACGAATGACAGGTTTGAGACTGAGAGATTCCTGACGGAAGGCTATATTAATACCGCGCTTGCCTCGGGGAACAGTTTTTTGATGAATTATATAAGGTTTGACAGGGACATGAAGAATGTCAGTGCTTTAATCAGCTCAAAAGCCCTGGGACTGGATGCTGTTAATTTTATTTCCGGTGATTATCCTCTTGCCCACAGGCTGAAAGAGATATTCAAAAGCAGCAGGGACTTCCAGATACCGTCAGAACCGGATTATGTTCCGGATATATTCCGGATAATGATGGAAGAGGAATTTCTAGAAAGAGAAAGAAAGATCGATATTGCCCGCTGGGATTTTATTAACACGAATACTTTTTTTGAATATTTTTCCATTGACTGGATTATGGGCTATCTGTTAAAACTTTCAATTGTAACAAGATGGAAGGAACTGGATCCTGAAACCGGGAAGATCATGCTGAGAAATCTTGTGGAAGAAATGAAACCCTCTGAGGACGGGGCTCAGACGGTCGGGGAAGAGGGGAAAGAGGATAATGATGAAACTGATATACAAACGATGTAATTAAGATAAATGGCGACAAAAGGAAAGGTATACGGGATAATATCTAATCTGGTCATTGTTAATGTTGATGGACCGGTTGCCCAGAATGAGATATGTATGATCACTCATGAGGGGACGGGACTTATGGCTGAAGTCATCAAGGTGCAGGGCGACCATGCCTATGTGCAGGTTTTTGAAAGTACACGGGGATTAAAAATAGGTTCTGAGGTTGTATTTACCGGCAGTATGCTTGAGGTGACACTGGGTCCCGGCATTTTGTCACGCAAATATGACGGCCTGCAGAATGACCTTGAAAAGCTGGAAGGTATTTTCCTGGAAAAGGGCGAATATAATTTTCCCCTCGATCAGAATGCGAAGTGGGAGTTTAGCCCGCTGGCTGAAGCGGGCAGTGTTGTGGAAGCAGGCGCATGGCTTGGGGAGGGTATGGAAAACTGGATACCTCATAAAATAATGCTGCCCTTTAAATTGGAGGGTAGGGAGAGGGTTAAATCAGTCAGTCCGAAAGGATTTTATAAGGTAACTGAC
>JAAYKX010000265.1 GCA_012522155.1 Bacteroidales bacterium | reverse complement strand
TTACCTGTGACAGCCACTGGCAATACACAGTGGCAGCATGCCATGACATTGTAATTGCCGGTCTTGATCCTTTTCCCCAGCCCTGGTCGGGTGCTCCCCAGGGAGGCGTGGCACCGCTTATTGCATCGGTTCTCCCGGTGGTCACAACCTGACCTTCGGTCCTGCCCTGGGAACTTGTCTCCCTGAAAAAAGCCAGGTACTCATCCCAGCTGACCTCCGCTTTGCCTATCCAGAAAGGAGAGAGCGTAACTTCCCTTACCGGTCCCTCGTCATCATTGCGCAAAGGCTCATCCTCAGCGGATCCCATCCTGAATTTCCCACCGGGAAGGGCCACCATTTCAAATGATACCCTTGTCCCCGGGATCATTTCCGTATAATTTTCAAATCCTTCAACCTGTGCAGCTTCTGCAAACGGAGGTTCCGTTGAGCTTACAATAATGCCAAAGCTTGAATCGGGGGCATGCAGGGCAGCATTTTTGTCATAATGCCCGACATTAAGATGACAATTCAGGCAGTGAACGGGATCCTTGCTCGTTTCATAAAGGAGATGCGCATTACCGCCGTTTACGGAAAGGGTGACCGGATAAAGATTTTCATGACATTTAATACAGGAGCTTTCATAAACATGCTTCCTGGCATTCTCCAGAAGCTTTTTCCTTCCCCAGTCTATATCGGCAGTATCCTTGAAGATATAGCCGTAAAGATCTTTCAGGCCTGTCTTTGCCTTTGCAAAAAAATAGCCCTGCCCTTCAGGCGGAAGGTGACATTCAACACAATGAACAACCACTCCTGAATTGTTATTGTAGTGTGTCGACAGTTTCCAGTTCCTGTCTGCATCGGGGTGCACATGGCACGACACGCAGAAATTATCGGTTGATGTAATTTTTATTGCCTTTTTATAGGAAAATGCCAAAAGGGCAAAAACAACCAGTCCGGAAATAAAAAACCATAATTTAGTTTTACGGGAAACAGAAGTCTTCTGTGTTTTCTTGCGAAAGGTCATATTGCGGGAAGAAATCAATTAAAAAACACTAAAGTTAATTGAATTAATAATTATCCCGTCAAAAATGATTTGTTAAATTTCTTTAAAATGTCATGTCCCTTGCAGTACTTCAGGGGATAAGGCTGCCCGGCACAAAGCGGCGGCCAACAGAAGGGCCGGAAACATATATTTTCAGAATCTTTTTGTATAGCTGTGGCAGTAAGGCAACTTGCCATTCAGGAAATAATAATCCTGATGATACTTTTCAGCATCATAGAATTCGCCTGCCCTGCTGAGAGCGGTTGTTGTCTTATAACCCTTGTCAGCCAGTATTTTAAGATTCTTTTCAGCAATTTTTTTCTGTTCCCCGTTCATATAAAATATTTCCGAACGGTACTGGTCGCCGATATCCGGTCCCTGTCCCCCTGCCTGGGTGGGGTCATGTATTTCAAAAAAGAGCTTCAGAAGTGTTTCGTAACTTGTCTTGTCCGGGTCATAGGTTATTTTTACTGCTTCGGCATGACCTGTCTTTCCGGTACAGACCTCCCTGTAGGAAGGATCCTTCACATGTCCACCGGTATATCCGGATACTGCTGATATCACACCGGGAGCTTTCTGCATAAAATACTCCACACCCCAGAAGCATCCCCCTGCAAATATTGCAGTTCCGTATCTTCCGTTTTCAAGACTTGCAGGAACAAAATCCAGGGAAAGGGAATTGACACAATGCCGCAGATTTTTCGAAGTCAGCCTTTCACCGCTGAAAACATGTCCGAGATGTGCCCCGCAGAAGGAACAGGTGATCTCCGTCCTGATGCCGTCAGCATCCGTCGATCTTGTTACGGCACCCTTTATTTCATCATCAAAACTGGGCCATCCGCATCCCGAATCAAACTTGTCGGTAGAATGGTAGAGCGCAGCTCCGCATTTTTTGCATACATAAGTACCTTCTTCCCGGTGATCGTTGTATTTCCCGGTAAAGGGCCTTTCCGTTCCCTTATTGTCAATCACTGCCGATTCTGACCTGCTGAGTATGTTAAAAGGAAGTTTTTCCTGTGAAAATGATTCATTGCTCATAATTAGTAATATGCTGATGGTTAAATAACTTATAATTTTCTTCGTCATAACATCAAGATTTTTCAATATAAACATTTCACGAGTAAAAAAGTTGAAAATACATCCCTGAAGCAATTGTTTCCGTTTGTTTATTGTTCACAATTCAGTAAAACTTTTGATATTTCCGTTTTTTATACGGAAAAAAATAACTTTTTTTACAATAATTTGTTGATAGCAATACAACAGGATAATATAAAACTTAGAGGTAAACACGATTTAATGGACAATATCCGGACATGAATATTGTTTATTAATGTAAAATCGTACTTTTGTATATATATAATTTAGTTTTCATTATGAAGAAAATTGCTGTAATACTGGTTTTATTTGTTGTTACTGTTTTTGTTTTGGGATCATGTAACAGTAAAGTATGCCCTGCATACAGCAAATCTGAAACGGAACAGCC
>JAAYKX010000264.1 GCA_012522155.1 Bacteroidales bacterium | reverse complement strand
TGAAAAACAATACTGTAGGAATATTCCTTATACCGTATTTTGCGGTTGTCCGCGGATTATTGTCAACATCGCATTTTGTAACCAAAGCTTTTCCCGTGTACTCTTTTGAGATTTCTTCCAGGATGGGAGAGATCATTTTACAGGGTCCGCACCACTCGGCCCAGAAATCAACAATAACGGGTACTTCAGATTTAATGACCACTTCTTCAAAATTTCCGTCACCTACTTCAATTGCCATAGTTCAAAAGTTTAAAAAACAGTGGCCAAAGATAGTTAATTAACTTTGAATTCAACAGAGGGATGATCTTCGAGATATGAAACAAATTCATTGTTCAGCCTTACTCTCAGTGTTCTTGAAAACATGGGAAGTGATATCCTGTCTTCCCTGTCCAGGAACATGAATATCAGTTCCGTTTCACCCTTGTTCTCATTTACAAGCTGGCTGAGTTCACTGATCATCTCCCTGTTTATATTTTCCGGATCAATTTTCAGGGTTATGCTTTTTATCAGCTCATCCTTCACACTTGAAAGAAGACTTATTTTACTAATGCTGAATTCGAGTTCATCTTCACGGTATCTTCTTTTCCGGACCTTGCCCTTTACAAGCAGATAGTATCCGATCGTAAAGAATTTACTGTTATCAATATAATCCTTGTCGAACATCATGAATCTGAACGAATCGGTATAGTCCTGCAGGGTAATGGAGCCATAGGGCTTATTGTTTCTCCCGATACCGTTCCTGGTGTCGGTTACCATTCCTGCAACGGTCACCTCACGGTCAAGATGATTCCGCAGATTCTGAAGATCTGCAAGTGTAGCCGTTGTAAAAGTATTTATTTCCAGCCTGAAGTCGTCAAGGGGATGGGAGGAGAGATAGATTCCGATCACTTCCTTTTCCCTGTTTAGCTTTTCCAGCTTGGGCCAGTCGCTACAGACCGCAGGTACCGGTTTGACAAGGTCAAAACCGCCCGATTCCCCGAACAGGGTCTGGGCGCTGTTCTGCTTTATGGTTTTGGCGCTCTGGCCGTAACGGATCAGACTTTCTATAAAGCTGGATCCCCTGGTGTCCAGTGCAAAATACCGGGCCCTGGAAATATCTTCAAAACAGTCAAAGGCACCGGCAACAGCCATTGCCTCAAGATTTTTTTTGTTGAGAGAATTGAGATTCACGCGTTCCACCAGGTCATAAATATCGTGGTATAAGCCATTTTTTTCCCTTTCTTCAATAAGCTGAATCACTGCATTTTCGCCGACTCCTTTTATTGCTCCCAGTCCGAACCTTATGTTTCCTTCCCTGTTAACCGTGAAGTTGACATAGCTTTCATTCACATCAGGCCCAAGCACTTCCATTCCCATTCGCCTGGTTTCGTCCATGAAAATGGTGATCTTTTTAATATCATTGATATTTCGGCTGAGGACTGCAGCCATGAATTCCGCCGGATAATGGGCTTTCAGGTAACCTGTCTGATAAGCCACATAGGCATAGCAGGTTGAATGGGACTTGTTGAATGCATATTCGGCAAAGGAAACCCAGTCGGTCCAGATCTCATTAACGGTTTGTTCATCATATCCCTTTTTAAGACTTCCTTCAAAAAATTTGACCTTCATCTCATCCATGATGGAACGTTTCTTTTTTCCCATTGCTTTCCGCAGGTTGTCGGCTTCACCTTTTGTGAATCCCGCCAGTTCCTGTGAAAGAAGCATAACCTGTTCCTGGTAAACGGTGATGCCGTATGTATCGCTCAGGTATTTTTCCATTACGGGAAGTTTGTATTCAACCTGGCTTCCGGCATTTTTCCTTCTGATATATTCCCTGATATAATCCATGGGTCCGGGTCTGTACAGGGCATTCATGGCTATCAGATCCTCAAACCTGTTGGGCTTTAGCTCCTTCAGGTATTTTTTCATTCCGGCAGATTCGAACTGAAAAATTGCAGTCGTTTCACCATTACTGAACAGCTCATAGGTTATCCTGTCATCCAGGGGAATGGAATCAATATCCACCGTAATACCCCTGGAGATTTTTATATTCCTTATGGCATCCTTGATTATTGAAAGAGTTTTCAGTCCAAGGAAATCCATTTTGAGAAGTCCCACTTCCTGGACATGGTTTCCGTCGTACTGAGTCACATAGAGCCTGGTATCCTTTGCAGTACTCAGGGGAACATAATTGTCAAGAGGCTCCCTGCTTATTATAATACCACAGGCATGAACACCGGTCTGTCTTACCGAGCCTTCAAGGACTTCGGCATATTTGAGTGTCTGTGAAATGAGCTTGTTTGGCGATTCCCTTTCCTTTGCAAGCTCGGGGACTTCCTGGTAGGCCTGTCTGAGAGTGGTTCCGGGCCTGTCAGGTACAAGTTTTGCAAGGCGGTCAGCATCAGCAAGAGGCAGCTTCTGGACCCTTGCCACATCCCTGATTGCCATTTTTGCAGCCATGGACCCGAATGTGATGATATGGGCCACCTTGTCATGTCCGTATTTGTCTACAACATAATTCAGTACTGACTCCCTTCCGTCTTCATCAAAGTCAATATCAATATCAGGCATTGAGCTGCGGTCGAGATTCAGGAAACGCTCAAAAAGGAGTCCGTATTTTATGGGATCAATATCTGTAATTTTCAGACAGTAAGCCACGGCTGATCCTGCGGCGGATCCTCTTCCCGGACCTACTGATACATCCATTTCCCGTGCTGCCTTGAGAAAATCCCACACTATAAGGAAATATCCCGGGAATCCCATTTTGGCTATGGTCTGCAATTCGAAATCTATCCTTTCGGTCTGTTCCCTGTTCAGGGTGCCCCACCGCTCTTCTGCACCCTCATAGGTAAGATGCCTGAGATATTCATCCTTGCTCTTATAGCCGGCAGGCAGGTCAAAATCAGGCATGATGGGATCGTGGTCGAGCTTGTACTTTTCTATTTTCCCGACAACTTCTGCCACATTGTCAATGGCTTCGGGAATGTCAGCAAAGATCTTTCTCATCTCTTCCCCGCTCTTGAGATATTCCTGCTTTGAATATCTAAGCCTGTCCGGATCATCAATGTCCCTTGCCGTATTGATGCAGATAAGCCGGTCATGGGCTTCGGCATCCTCTGCATTTATGAAATGGACATCATTTGTCGCTATTATCTTTACATCATGCCTGGCTGCAAGTTTTCTAAGCGCCTCTATCACTTTCTGCTGTTTGGGAAATACCATGGTATCGGTATCGGGTTCATAAGTTTCATGTCTCTGAACTTCCAGGTAAAAATCCTTTCCGAATATGTTGATGTAGCTTTTCAGTGCCTCTTCCGCAGCTTCCGGTGTGCCGTTGAGTATTTTGTCAGGGATCTCACCGGCAATGCAGGCAGAAGATGCTATAAGTCCTTCACTGTATTTTGCAAGAGATTCCTTGTCAATGCGCGGCGTGTAATAAAATCCCTTTATCCATGAAAGGGAGATGAGTTTTATCAGATTTTTGTATCCCCTGAGGTTTTTTGCCAGGAGGATGAGATGATCTCCCGAACGGTCTTCTTTCCCGGGTGTTTCCGATATGGGTCGTCGGGCAACGTAAACCTCGCATCCGATTATGGGTTTAATACCTTTTCTGCTTGCTGCATTGTGAAACTCCTTCACCCCGAACATATTTCCATGGTCTGTTATTGCCACTGCCTCCATTCCGAGTGATTTTACCTTGTCGACAAGCAGACGAATGTTTGAAGCTCCGTCAAGTATGGAATATTGAGTATGTACGTGTAAATGAGAGAATATTGTCATTGTAGCAGAAATTTGGGATGATCGGCTGAACTGCAAAAGTATTTAAAAATGAATAATGATAAGTAAATAAACATGATTGTTAATAAAAAAATTTATATTTGCACCCACAATTTTTAACAGGTAAAAAAGCGTTTGAATTAAATGGCAGTTAAAATCAGATTAGCCAGGAAAGGACGTAAGAAACTGGCACACTATCACATTGTGGTAGCAGACAGCAGGTCGCCACGGGATGGCAGATATATTGAAAAGATCGGAAGTTACAATCCGATCACTAACCCCGCCACGATCGAACTCGATTTCGATAAGGCGCTTGGTTGGCTGCAAAAAGGCGCATTACCTACTGATACATTCAGGGCTATCCTCTCTTATAAAGGAGTTCTTGTCAGAAAGCATCTTCTCGAAGGTGTTAAAAAGGGTGCATTTGACGAGGCTGAAGCTGACAGGCGTTTTGAAGAGTGGATGAAGCAGAATGAAGCAAAGATCGATGCAAAAAAATCCGGTCTTGAGAAAACCAAAGAAGATGAAATAGCGAAGAAGCTGGTAGCTGAAAAACGGATTAATGAGGCAAGAGCTGCTAAACTGGCAAAGAAACAGGCCGAGTTGGCAGCACAAATCCTTGCTGAAAGTCAGCCCGAAACGGAAACAGAAGAAGTCAGCGTTGAAGAAGCAGTAGTTGAAACAGTTTCCGCTGAAGCAGCTCCTGAGGCTTCCGTTGAAGCAGCTTCTGAAGCAGCACCCGGGACAGCAGCTCCCGAGGCTTCCCCTGCTGAAGCAGCCCCTGAAGCTTCCGCTGAAGCAGCCCCTGAAGCTTCCGCTGAAGCAGCACCGGAGGCTTCCATTGAAGCAGCACCGGAGGCTTCCATTGAAGCAGCACCCGAGGCTTCCCCTGCTGAAGCAGCCCCTGAAGCTTCCACCAATGAGACAACTCCGGAAACTACCTCCGGCGAAAAACC
>JAAYKX010000263.1 GCA_012522155.1 Bacteroidales bacterium | reverse complement strand
GCTTTTTCAGGGCTTCAGGATCACCTGCTTTTATCTTTCTGGCCAGCGCGACCTCCTCTTCCGGTGAGATAAGATCAACCCTGCCAATCTCCTGCAGATATTTGTCAAGGGAAGGAGTATCACGATTGGTGACCTGTTTGGTTATTTTCAGCTGGCGCATTACAGCTCCGGATTAGTTGCAAAGGATCAGGTACTCAAAATACAATTTTAATAAAAAAAGTAATGCACACAACAGATAGTACATAATTTTTTTGGAAAATTCATTTTTATGTCATAAATTGCGGTGCTTTTTAGTGAACAACAAAGCAATAACTCAAATAAATATTTTCCGTTGCATTTTATTTCGTTAACTGTTAGAATTCGGACTTTTTTATTATAATTGCACCGGTTTTCAGGACATGCAATATAAGCGCTGCATTAACTGTCTGGCTCATAATCATTCTTGATACGGTTCCCAAAAAAAATCAAATTGGTCATTTTTTATTATTCCACCATTATTATTTACACATGTACGACATTCTTGAATTAAGTAAAAAACTGTTGCCCGAATTACGGGAAATAGCGAAAACACTTAATATTAAAAAAGCTGAGTCGCTGAAAAAACAGGATCTTGTTTACAAAATTCTTGATCAGCAGGCAATCGTTTCCACAGAATCAAAAACCATTCAAAAGAAGGAAGAAACTCCCCCGGTCAAACCCGAACCGGTTCGTGATATGAATCAAAGGCGGGGGAAAAGGCCGAGAACAAGCGTTAAGCCTGTATTCAAGAGTCCGCCGGAATCTCCGTTTGCAGCATCCCCGGCAGATGCCGGGTCTTCTGCCGCACAGGGCGGAAATGAAAAACATGAACAGTCGGAACTGTTTTCAGAAAGCAATAAAATACAGGAGGAAGAAAAACCAGCTCCTTCCGCCAGGTCCGGGTCCTTATCCGAAGAAACAGCAGAAACAACAGCCGTATCCGGCAAGCAAGGCGATACCGGTCAGGATAAGGCTGTAAAGGAAGCTGTACGCGAAACATCTGATGGCAGGACTGCCGGCAAAGATGATTCAGCACAGGCAAAAACAAGAACTGCCGCCGGTGATGAAAAAGCTACAGCAAAAACGGGAACTGCTGCCACTCTGGCTTCCAGGGCAACGCCTGGCGAAGCCCCTGCGGCAAGCCAGCCGGTGTACACAAGAGAAGAAAAAAAGGAAAGACCCTATGAATTTGAAGGCATAATTTACAATACCGGAGTTCTTGAGATCATGCCCGACGGCTACGGATTTCTCAGATCACCCGATTACAATTACCTCAATTCACCGGATGATATATATGTCTCCCAGTCCCAGATAAAACTTTTCGGATTAAAAACAGGAGATACCATCAAGGGAACAATCAGGCCTCCCAAGGAAGGAGAAAAATATTTCCCGCTTATCAAAGTGGATGAGATCAACGGAAGAAGTCCCGATTACATCAGGGACAGGGTTCCCTTCGATTTCCTGACTCCCCTTTTCCCCAATGAAAAATTCACCTTATGCACTCCGGGTGAAGGAAGCCTTTCCGTGAGGGTTATTGACATGTTCACCCCGCTGGGGAAAGGACAGAGAGGACTTATCGTGGCCCAGCCAAAAACCGGAAAGACCATTCTTCTCCAGGAGATAGCCAATGCCATAGCAAAATATCATCCTGAAGTGTATCTGATGATCCTCCTTATTGATGAAAGACCCGAGGAAGTGACCGACATGGCACGTAACGTAAAGGCCGAGGTTATTGCATCAACCTTTGATGAACCGGCCGAAAGGCACTGCCGTGTGGCAAATATTGTTCTTGAGAAAGCCAAAAGGCTTGTTGAATGCGGACATGATGTTGTAATACTTCTTGACTCCATTACCAGGCTTGCCAGGGCATTCAACACCACTGCCCCCGCATCGGGCAAGGTCCTCTCGGGAGGTGTCGATTCAAATGCATTGCATAAACCAAAAAGATTCTTCGGTGCTGCCCGTAACATAGAGGACGGCGGATCACTTACCATTCTTGCAACGGCCCTGACGGAGACCGGATCCAAGATGGATGATGTGATTTTCGAGGAATTCAAGGGAACAGGAAATATGGAGCTTCAGCTCGACAGGAAACTGTCGAACAGGAGAATTTATCCGTCAATAGACATACCGGTTTCAAGCACCAGAAGAGAAGACCTCCTTCTCAACAAAAATATCATGCATAAAATATGGGTGCTGAGGAATTACCTTGCCGACATGAATTCAATTGAAGCAATGGAATTCCTCAGGGACAGGCTGATGCAGAGCAGGTCAAACGAAGAGTTCCTGATCTCCATGAATGGTGGATAATCCAAATAAAAATCCATACATTTGTAGCCTTGTTAAAAAATTAACAATCAAACATAATTTATTTTAAAAAATATGGGAACAGGTAAATTTATAACATGCGACGGCAATCAGGCCGCGTCGCACATTGCATATATGTTCAGCGAGGTTGCTTGCATATATCCTATAACACCATCTTCCACGATGGCCGAATTTGTTGACGAATGGTCGGCCAACGGACTGAAAAACATGTTCGGGGAACAGGTAAAGGTTGTTGAAATGCAGTCTGAAGGAGGAGCTGCCGGTGCAGTACACGGCTCCCTTCAGGCAGGAGCCCTCTGTTCAACATTCACGGCTTCACAGGGACTGCTTCTCATGATACCGAACATGTATAAAATCTCTGCGGAACTCCTTCCCGGAGTATTCCATGTCAGTGCCAGAACAATTGCTGCACACGCACTTTCAATATTCGGGGATCACAGTGATATCTATGCCACACGCCAGACAGGCTTTGCAATACTTGCCACGGGAAGCGTACAGGAAATAATGGATCTTGCAGGTGTTGCCCACCTTTCGGCAATCAAGTCAAGGATACCCTTCCTGCATTTCTTTGACGGCTTCAGAACATCATCCGAAGTTCAGAAAGTAAGGCTCATGGAAATGGAAGACCTGAAAAAGCTTGTTGATTTTGAAGCCCTGGAAAAGTTCAGAAATAATGCTCTTAATCCGGAACATCCCGTTACAAGGGGAACAGCCCAGAATCCCGATATCTTTTTCCAGGCAAAGGAAGCTATCAATAAGTTCTACGAACCGATAGCCGATATCGTTAATGATTATATGGCTGAGATTTCAAAGATCACTGGAAAAGATTACAAGCCTTTCACATATTACGGAGCACCCGATGCCGAGAATATCATCATAGCCATGGGTTCCATCACGGATACCACCAAGGAAGTTATAGATTATCTTGCAGAAAAAGGAGAAAAAGTGGGCCTGATAAGCGTACACCTTTATCGTCCTTTCTCTTCAAAATACTTCTTTGATGTACTCCCTTCATCAGTTAAGAAAATCACTGTCCTCGACAGGACAAAGGAACCGGGAGCACCGGGAGAACCTCTTTATCTCGACATAAGGGATCTGTTTTACAACCGTTCTGAAAGACCTCTTATTATAGGAGGCCGTTACGGACTCAGCTCAAAGGATACCACACCGGCACAGGTTCTTGCCGTTTATGAAAATATGAAGCTTGCGGAGCCCAAAAACCTGTTTACGGTAGGTATAGTGGACGACGTCACACATACTTCACTGCCTCTCCTTCCGGAGATAAACGTTGCTCCCAAAGGAACCTATTCGGCAAAATTCTACGGTCTGGGTTCCGACGGAACAGTAGGTGCAAACAAAAACTCCATCAAGATAATCGGTGACAGCACCGATAAATACTGTCAGGCATATTTTGCTTACGACTCAAAAAAATCGGGAGGGATAACCATTTCACATCTCCGCTTCGGGGATCATCCGATAAGGTCACCCTATTATGTAAACACTCCCGACTTCGTCGCCTGTCATGTTCCTTCATATCTCGATAAATATGACATGCTGAAGGGACTGAAAGAAGGAGGTACATTTCTCCTTAACTCCATATGGGATGCGGAAGAGACCAAAAAGCGCCTTCCCGACCATATGAAAAAATATCTTGCCGCCAATAAAATCAATTTCCATATTATAAATGCAACTGTCATAGCCGAGGAAATTGGCCTTGGAAACAGGACCAACACCATTATGCAATCTGCATTCTTCAAGCTTGCCAATGTTATTCCCTATGACAAGGCAGAGGAGGAAATGAGGAAAGCCATTTACAGCAGCTACGGCAGAAGAGGCGAAGAGGTTGTCAGGATGAACTATGAAGCCGTCGCCAGGGGCAGCCAGGTGGAAAAGGTTGAAGTTCCCGCCGAATGGGCTGACATGGTAATTGAAAAGGTTGAAGACAAGCGTGATATCCCGGAATTTATCCGTGAAATTGCAGAACCCATCAACATGCTCAAAGGTGATGATCTTCCTGTAAGTGCTTTTGTTGGAAGAGAAGACGGTACATTTCCGGCCGGTACGACAGCTTACGAAAAGCGCGGTATTGCCGTTAACGTACCCGAATGGCAGGCAGAGGAATGCATCCAGTGCAACCAGTGTTCATATGTTTGTCCGCATGCTGCCATACGGCCCTTCCTGCTGACAGAGGAAGAAGCTGCAAATGCCCCTGAAGGAACAAAAACCCTTAAGGGTATTCCAAGGTCACTGAGCGAATACAAATTCAGAATACAGTTAAGCCTTTATGACTGCACGGGCTGCGGCAACTGTGCCGATGTCTGTCCTTCAAAGAACAAGGCTTTGATAATGAAACCTTTTGAGACACAAATGGAAGAAGGTCCCCGCTGGACCTACATGCACGAAAAGGTAGGCTACAGGGACGATGTGGTAGACAAGTTCCTGAATGTCAAAAACAGTCAGTTTGCACAGCCACTGTTTGAATTCTCAGGCGCATGTGCGGGATGTGGTGAAACACCCTACATCAAAACTATCACCCAGCTTTACGGCGACAGGATGATAATTGCAAACGCTACCGGATGCTCTTCAATATACGGCGGTTCGGCACCCAACACACCCTATACCGTTAATAAGCACGGTCATGGTCCTGCATGGGCCAACTCACTCTTTGAGGACAATGCGGAATTCGGCTTCGGACTGATGCTTGGTTCGGACACGATGAGGGAAAGGATTGCTTTGAGGATGAAGGAATCAAACGGTAATGTCGGTGCAGATACAAAAGCTGCATTTGAAGAATGGCTTGCTGTCATGCATGATGCCGAAGGTTCAAGGGCAGCTTCTGCCAAAGTCCTTGAGGCCTGCAGGAATGACAAGTCGGAAGTTGCAGCCGAAATACTGAGTCTCGGCCAATACCTGGTAAAGAAATCACACTGGGTGTTCGGCGGTGACGGATGGGCTTATGATATCGGTTACGGTGGTCTCGACCATGTTCTTGCTGCCGGAGAGGATATCAACATCCTTGTCCTGGATACTGAAGTGTATTCAAACACCGGAGGCCAGGCTTCCAAGGCAACACCTGCAGGAGCAGTGGCAAAATTTGCCGCATCCGGAAAGAAGATACGTAAAAAGGATCTCGGACTGATGGCAATGAGTTACGGATATGTATATGTTGCACAGGTAGCCATGGGTGCAAGCAACGCACAGTTCCTGAGAGCTCTCAAGGAAGCTGAAGCCTATCCCGGTCCATCACTCATCATTGCCTACTCACCCTGTATCAATCATGGATTAAGGGAAGGAATGGGCAGGACGCAGGCTCAGGAAAAATCAGCAATGGCAGGCGGATACTGGCAGCTCTACAGGTTTAATACACTTCTTGAGTATGAAGTAAAGAATCCCTTCCTACTCGATTCGAAAGAACCCG
>JAAYKX010000262.1 GCA_012522155.1 Bacteroidales bacterium | reverse complement strand
TCAGTCGGGGGAAGCACACAAACTGTCCGCCTCTCCCATCAATGATGATTCTGAAGGATTTTATATGGGATTCTCAATTTCCCCCGGCAATATAATCGTAACCTGGGAACCCGGAACCCTTCAGAAAAAAAATGCTGAAATCAGAAGAAGCAGGTTTGAATTTGAGAATTTCGCCAACATGCTTCCCGAGATGATCTATGAGGTTGACCTGACCGGAAAATTGATTTTTGCCAACACACAGGCACTTAAGTTCTCGGGATATACCGTGGAAGAAATGAGAAAGGGCCTTTATATTTCACATTTCTTTCCTGACAACTATAAAAAAATGATTGAGAACCTGGCTGCAATCAGGAATCCCGAAGATATCTCAAGCAATGAATATTATGCAAGAAAAAGGGACGGCAGCAGCGTACCCATAATAACTCATTCATTTGCAATATTTCACGAAAACAAAATAATCGGATACAGGGGAACGGTCACCGATATAAGCAAGAGTAAGAAGTACGAGGAACAGATCACCAGGGAAAAGGCTTTTCTTGAACATCTTATAGATTCCACTCCGCTGGCAATAATAATTTCCGATGTCTCGGGAAAAATCACCATGGTCAACAAGGAATTTACCAACCTTTTTGGCTACAGCTCTGCCGAGGCCATAAACAGGAATATAAACGACCTTGTTGTACCCGAAGAGTTCAGGGAAGAGGCGGAAAGCATTGACAAGCTGGCTGCAGAACGTCACAGGGTAATACGGGAGACAATCAGAAATGACAAGTCCGGAAACCGTATCCAGGTCTCTATCACCTCAACGGCAATAGTTGTGAATTACGAACCGGCGGCATTTGTCGGTATATACAGGGATATAACCACTGAAAAGAAAAATGCCCTTCAGCAGGAAGTCCTGTATAATATTTCATCTGCTGCCCTTCAGCAGACAGACCTTGAAGAACTCTACCCCATCATTGAGCGGGAGCTTGGAAAGATCTGGAGCACAAATAATTTCTATATAGCTCTCTATGACAGCACAACGGAAACACTCACCATGCCGTTCTTTGCCGATGAAAAAGACACTTTCAGGGAAGTGTCCGCACATAAAACAATAACGGGCTGGGTTATCAGGAATAAAAAGTCAGTACTGCTGAAGGAAAAAGATCTTGCAAGACTTGAGGAGTCAGGTGATATTGAATTAATCGGAACACAATGCAAGGTGTGGATGGGAGTTCCCCTGCAGGTCGAAAATGATGTGATTGGCGTCATATGTCTTCAGGACTATAATGATGAGAACAGATTTTCGCCGGATGACCTGTACGTCCTGGATTTTATTGCCAACCAGACGGCCGTTGCCCTGCAGCGAAGGATAATGCTTGACAATCTTATTACGGCCAGGCAAAAAGCCGAAGAAGCGGCCCAGTCCAAGCAGATATTCATGTCAACCATGAGTCATGAGATACGTACACCTCTGAATGAAGTCATTGGAATCACAAATCTCCTGCTTCAGGGCAACCCCCGTGATGACCAGATGGATTTTATCAAAACACTGAGGTTTTCCGGAAACCACCTTCTCACACTTGTAAACGATGTACTGGACTACAACAAGATGGAGTCGGGCAAAATAGTCTTTGAAAAGATACGTTTCAACCTGAACGATTTCCTTGATGAGATCATGAGGTCCTACTCCTTCAGGTCAAAGGCAAAAAATCTTGATTTCGAAATAATTAAAGAAGGTACTCTTCCTGTAAATGTCATTGGAGACCAGATCAGGCTTAACCAGATTCTCTCGAACCTCCTTTCAAACGCATTGAAATTCACCAAAAAAGGTGGTATCACAGTAAGTATCAGGGAGATTGATAGAAACAACAGAGATTCAAAGCTTGAATTTTCAGTAAAGGACAGCGGTATAGGCATAGCTTCCGAAAGGCAGGCAGTAATATTTGAAAACTATGCCCAGGCCTCAACGGATACCACAAGGAGATACGGCGGCACCGGACTGGGACTGGCCATCTGTAAAAAACTGGTTGAACTGCAGGGGGGTACAATACAGGTACACAGCGAAACGGGAAGAGGGTCAACATTCAGTTTCACACTCAGTTTTGAAGACATAACGGATGACGATGCACGGGATGAAGAAATCACGGTTACCGAAACATATACCGGTCTTGAAGGCAGGAAAATACTGGTTGCCGAAGACAATAAAATCAACTTTTTTGTTGTAAACAAGTTTCTCAGCGGATGGGGAGTGATTGTCACCCATGCCGAAGACGGGCAGCTGGCACTTGAAAAACTTGAAAATGAAGATTTTGATCTGATACTGATGGATCTTCACATGCCTATAATGGATGGCATTGAAGCCACTCAGGCAATCAGAAGTTCAGAGAATCCCCGGATAAAAAACATACCCATAGTTGCCCTTACTGCCGCAATAATGTCTGAAAACCATGACAAGCTGGATCAGCTGAACATTAATGATTATGTTCTTAAACCATTCAAGCCTCACGATCTGTTCGTAAGGATTAAAAAACATATAAAATAAGATTTAATCTTCTGCAGTGCCTGATCGGCAAGCTGTTTATTTTATACAGTGTTTGCCAAGGTATTCCACAGCCCTCCTGTTACCCATGCTGAAGGATTTCCTGAAATCATGACAGGCATCTTCCGTTTTACCGGCATTAAGAAGTGCAATACCCTTGTTGAGCCAGGTATCGGAATTGCCGGGATCAAGATCAAGTGCCATGGCATAGTCCAGTACAGCCCAGTCCCACGATCTGGCTGACAGATAAGTATTTGCCCTGTCAATATAACACTGCGGATCATTCGGATTATTTTTAAGATTCTCGGTAAAATAACCAAGGGCCCTGAGATTATCTCCCGCTGCCGCACTTATCCTTCCCGCCAGGCTCAATGCATCTTTTTCCCCGGGAAACAGAGCGAGATACCTGTCGAGATCAGCTGTTGCCCTGTCATTTTCACCTGTTTTATTGAATGCCTCCGCCCTTTTGAGTAACAAGTCAGGATCAGCCACGTCAAGGCTGATAAGCTTCGAATAGGTCATTGATGCACCTGCATGATTTCCAAGAGCTTCCTGGGCCCTGCCAAGGGTTCTGAGATATTTTTCATTAGCCTGGTCCGCTGACAAAAGATCTGAGAGTATCCTGACAGCCGATGTGAAACGCCCGGCTGACATGTTAACAAGTGCTTCGGCATATTGCGTGATTTCTTCATCCGGATAAAGCTTTACAAGCTCATTCAGGGATGCAGAGGCTTCTTCAATCCTGCCTGCCGAAGAATAATACTCTATTTCCGACAGCCTCTCCTCGGCGATGGTATACCAGTTCTTTCTCCAGAACTGCCTCCATTCGGACCGGTTTTCAATTCTTTCAAACACAGGGTTCAGCATTATTTCCTTTTCGCTCCTCCTGTAATCCGACTTCATGCTTAATTCCAGATGATATACCGAAGTGGCTGCATCACCTCTTATTGCATAAACTTTCGCCAGGCCATATTCACCGGAAAGGGGTGCCAGGCTGTTGGCAGCATTATAATCGGCTATGGCTTCAGAATACTTTCCGCTTACAATATTTGCTTCGGCCCTCTCCAGGAAAAGGCGGTAATCCTGCTGCCCGGCAATTGCTTCCGTCAGCACCTGGACAGAAGCTTCCGGATTTCCGGCCCTGCTGAAAGCTTTTGCCTGAAGCAGGTAATCAATAAGCTGCTGACTGTATGCAAATCCTGAGATAAGCATCATAGCCACAAGCAACAGAGTTTTTCTGAATCTCAGAATCAAGTGTTTCATTTTGTTTCCCTCCTCGGAATTTCTGCTCCCTGTTCAGTGATCACGTGAACAAATCCTGAAAGATGAAACTGTTCCAGGCCTGTTATCCGGCGTTCAAAAACATCACAC
>JAAYKX010000029.1 GCA_012522155.1 Bacteroidales bacterium | reverse complement strand
TAAAGGGAAAATTATCAAGCCTTTGCCCGGGTGTTGTCATTATCGAAAATGCAAGCGGTATTGCGGCATTTGACATATTGCATGCTGCATTTGTGGTCAGAAATACATATCTCAACTATCCCGCGGGTTCGGTTCACATAATATGTGTTCATTCCGAAGCTGTAAAAAAACAAAACCACCTCATAATCAGGGCAAATGATCATTTTTTCATAGGGACAGACAATGGAATTTTCAGTCTTGTCCTCAACGGGGAACCTGATGAAATTATAAAAATAGATCACGACGGGGATTCTGATGAACTGGATACTTTTGCAAAAACAGCAGCATCCCTTCTGTCGGGCAAAAGTCCTTCCGAACTGGGTAAACCTGCAGGAGAACTGGTTGAACGTGTACCTCACCGGGCTACGATTGAAAGCAATACCATTACCGGCAGTATTATCTTCATCGATTCCTATGGAAATGCCATATCAAATATTACCAGGGAAGTATTCCTCAGGATTTTTGAAAAAGAAGACTACCGCATCCTCATACAGAGCAATAAAAACTGTACCGAACAGATTGTCAGAAAATACAGTGATGTGGCCGTGGGGGATCTTCTTACAAGATTCAATTCACTCGACCTGCTGGAAATAGCAATAAACGGAGCAAATATCTCGGAATTGTTAAACCTCGGTACCGGAACCGTGGTCAGAATAGAAAAAGCAAAAAAAACCAAATCACCCGGACACCTTTTTTAAAACCCCGGAATTATGATTAATAAAAAAAACAGTTTGAAAGAGTTTGAAAGACTCATGGATATCATGGATAAATTAAGGGAATCCTGCCCCTGGGACATGAAGCAAAGCAACGAAACTCTTCGCAAACTGACCATAGAAGAAACCTATGAACTGGCTGATGCTATTATTTCCTCCGATGATGAGGGAATAAGGAATGAACTGGGAGACCTTATGCTGCATATAGTATTCTATGCAAAAATAGGTTCTGAAAAAGGCGTATTCAGCATGGAGGATGTTCTCAGGGGTATCAATGAAAAACTTATTTACAGGCATCCCCATGTTTTCAGCGGGGTCAGGGTTTCGGGAGCCGATGAGGTTGAGAAAAACTGGGAGCATTTAAAGATAAGGGAGAACGACGGAAACAAGCCTGTTCTTTCGGGCGTCCCGCCTTCTCTTCCGGCAATGGTAAAAGCCAACAGGATCCAGGAGAAAGTCAGTGGAGTCGGATTTGACTGGGAAAAGCCCGGACAGGTCTGGGATAAGGTACTTGAGGAAATATCAGAGCTGAAAAATGAAATCGAAAAATATGACAGGGAAAAAATTGAATCAGAGCTCGGGGATGTCATTTTTTCTTTAATCAATGCTTCCCGTCTGTACGGGATTGATCCCGAGGCAGCACTTGAAAAGACAAACAGAAAATTCATAAAGAGGTTCAATCATCTTGAGAAGGAAACTGTTTCAAGGGGAAAATCACTGCATAACATGAGTCTTGATGAGATGAACGAGATCTGGGAAAGGGCCAAAAAGAATGACTGAACCCGGCAATGGTCACTGAGGCTTACTGAAAAAACTCAGGGATTCATACAGGAATCATCCTTCGGTGCAAAGATATAGCTCAGAAGCTGATAAATTATTTTTGCCGCCACAAAGTCCGGTGCCTTGTTTGAAGACAAAGGGCATAATTCAACCACATCAAAGCCAACCACATTTCTTTTAAATGCCACTTCCCTGAGAAAATGCATCAGCTCATAGTATTCTGGCCCCCCTGGTTCAGGAGTACCGGTAGAAGGCATTATTGAAGGATCAAGCACATCCAGGTCAATTGTGACATATACATTTTCGGACAGAAGACTGAGTGCCTTGCCGTATAACTCCCTGTTGCCATATAGTTTATGGGCAGGGAAAATCCTGCTCATGTCGGCATGGGGAAGTTCCTCTGCTGACATGCTCCGTATTCCGACCTGCACAACGGGAAGCAATTCCCTTATCCTGGCCATGACGCAGGCATGATTATAGGGTGATCCGTTATATACCTGTCTCAGATCTGCATGAGCATCCAGCTGAAGAACTGTCAGGTTCTGACAGTGAGCAGCAAATGCTTTTACTGCCCCTATGCTTACAGTGTGGTTGCCGCCTATGAACACCGGGAACTTAAGGTCGTTCAGAAGAGATACGGCTCTCTCACGAACGGCCTTTACAAGTAGTTCAGGAGATCTTTTTTCAGTGACAGGACTGGCAGTAAAAATCCCTCTTTTCCAGACTTCAGTACCTGTTTCAATATCATAAAACTCAAGATTTGGTGAAGCCTCCAGTATGGCATCGGGTCCCTTGTCGGAACCTTTCATCCAGGTACTTGTTTCATCATAGGGTACAGGTACTATTACAATTCCTGATTCACCGTAGGTGGAAACAATTTCCGGTCCTCCGAAATTCATTGTTCTTATATTGTTTTTACCGGTTTCCGGATACTGTAGCGTCATGTCCCATCCGTCATGTCCTGTCCGGGCTGTTTGCTTTTTCCCGGGACTTCTGCCTTAGTCTGTGTATCCGCTCCTGCTGTTATATCGCCGCTTCCGTCACCTTCCCCGGGCTTCTCAGCCTCTTCCCTTACAAGAAGATCAAGCCTGTGGAGCAAATTATACCACTGTATTATTTTTTTAATGTCGCTTATATATACTCTTTCGCGGTCATAATCCGGAAGGACTTCCCCGAACCATAATCTGAGTTTTTCCGAATCCGATTTATGATCAATCGCAGCTCCCCCGTTTTCTTTTTCATGAATCTTGTCGAAGACCTCTCCAAGAGCAAGATCTTCACCTTCAGTAAATACCGATATCTCTTCCAGAGAGCTGGCCCTGGCCGAACCAAAGACGCTGATTCTGTTTTTTGTTTCAAGATGTTCCACAATTATTGCATTTTTACCCTGTGCAATAAACCGGAACAGCCCCGGCTGACCGGGGATAGCCATAAGATCCTTTAAAAGCATGTTTTCAAATTTAAATTCATTTTATTTCATGTTCCGCTCTTCCGTGATTCTTTTATATGCCTCATTAACCTTTCTGAATTTTTCACCGGCAGCTTTTCTGAAATCTTCACCAAGGTGACTGACCTTGTCGGGATGATATTTCATTGCCATCCTCCTGTATGCTTTTTTTATTTCCTCATCAGTGGCCGAAGGATCTGTTTCAAGGATTTTATAATCCGGATCCGTATCGGGTATGAACATGTTTTTTATTGATACATAATCGGCCCGGGAAACCCCCGTATAATCTGCTATTTTTTCAATTACTGCCTGTTCAGCCTGATTGACAACACCGTCAGCAAGTGAAATATTGAACAACAGATGCAGTAGCTGAAGGCGTGAGGAATAATCCATATGTCTTTCAATCTGTCTGCAGACATCAGCCAGGGGAATATCCTGTTTCAGCAGGTCCCTGAGCATTATTGTGGCTTCCCGGGCTGTTTCCCGGCCAAATTGCCTGACGAAAAACTGTTTCACATAATCAAGTTCTGATTTCAGAACTTTCCCGTCTGCTTTCATCACGGCAGCAATCAGTACAAGAAAAGTGACACCGAATCCCCCCGGCGTGGTTTTCCGGCTTGTCTCAGCAATTTCGGGCATAAGGTAACCTGAGGCGCCATCCACCACAGAACCGACCAGAAAGCCAAGCAATGCACCAATAGGCCCTCCCATTACCCATCCGAGCCCGCCCCCTATCCACTTACCCAGTCGACTCATAGCTGACTTCAGATATCTGAATGACTAAGAATATCTTCATGGATTCCGAGTATTACAGGAATGATCATTTCATTTTCGGAATTATTTATCACATAATCCGACATTGTGATCCTTTCCTCATCATCCATCTGATTTCTTATCCTCTCAACAACCTGTTCCCGTGTAAGCCTGTCCCCTGCAGTAAGTCTTGATATCCTTTCCTCAAGAGGTGCTGTAACCGTGACAATCCTGTCTACATGAACAGATCCGCCACTCTCAAACAGTATGGCTGCTTCCAGTATCACATAAGGTGCTGTCTGATTTTCCGCCCAGTCATTGAAACGGTCAAAAACGAAAGGGTGAACCAGTGAGTTCACCTTTTTAAGCTTGTCAGGATCTTTAAATATAATCCCTGCAAGCTCTTCCCTGTTCAGAATACCGCCCGGATACATGTCTTTTCCCGCAATATCATTTATCCCGCGGATGATAGAGGCCTTGCTGTTCATCAATATCTGTGCCTCGGGATCCGCAAAAAACACAGGTATGCCCAGGATGCCAAAAACCTTGCAAACAGAGGTTTTTCCACTTCCCATCCCTCCTGTTATCCCAAGTTTCATCAGTTTCTTCATGCTACTCTTCGTGGCCACGATTAAATACTCAATGCGGATCAGAACAGCTTCAGGCTGAAAAAATCAGCTTATTCTTCAATAACTTCCTTAAACGAAAAGAAAATGGTATCCGGCCTGATGGAAGTGATCCTGCATTCCGGTTTTAACTGTGTATTGAAATTCTGCACCAGCCCGGATGTAACAAGATAATAACCGGCAGGTGCACTGCTGCGGATACTTTTGTATGGCACTTTAAGGAGGTCAATCACGGCAGGATCCCTGCTTCCGGAAATCTTGAGGCGCAACATGGAAAATCCCGTACCCTGCAAAACAAGATTCAACTTTGAAGGAACTGATTCAAGCTCCCTGTCTTTGGGAACATTAATAAATTGCACAGGATATTTGATGTCTGACTGAATCGTTTTCCCCAAAGAATTAATATACCAGAAAACAAATGACATGAAAAGAAAGATGGAAAAGACCAGTATGTTTGCCTTTAAATTTTTAATCCCTTTTCTGGCAAGTTTTCCGGACCAGTTTTTTTCAGATTTTTCCAAAGTATTTTGTCTCAGTTAATACTGCCCGCCTGTAATTCTTCAGATGACGGATCCTTGAGAAGAGCGCTTTTGTCTATCTTAAGTCTTACATCCCCTCCGGCATCCATCATTATATAATTATCCCTCACTTCATGTACTCTCCCGTAAATACCACCCGTTGTAACAACTTTGTCTCCCTTTTTCAGGGAACTGCGGTAGGTATTCATCTCTTTTTGCTTTCTCATCTGCGGCCGTATCATGAAAAAATAAAATACCACAAAAACAAGTATAAGCGGAAGAAATGTTATCATGGGGTTGCTTTGTCCGCCTCCGGCTCCTCCTGCCGGCTGACTCATCAAATAAATTAAAGTTAAGCTGATCATCATTCAATCGGTTTATTATTGTTGTTTTCAATCATTCAGTTTACTGTTCACTGATTCTCCTATCAGACCTCTTCCATATTTCCTCAGAAGACCTTTTTCTCTCATCTCCCTGAAAATATTGTCAAGAATCCCGTTTACAAATGTACTGCTTTTTGGAGTACAATAATACTTTGCAATTTCAATGTATTCATTCAGAGTAACCTTAACAGGGATTTCCGGGAATTCGAGCACTTCGGCAATAGCCAGCTGCATTACAAGCGTGTCCATCAGGGCAATACGGTCAACTTCCCAATTGGTGGTATTATTGTCAATAAGTTCCGAGCTTTGCGCGGAACTCAGCACAGCCTTTCTGAAAAGCAGTTTAACAAATTCCTCATCATCCCTGTTCTTGTACAATGGCATAAGTTCCGTCTCTTCACCGGAGCCGGACTTGAATTTTTTAAGGGTTTTTTCTATCATCAGCAGAACATACTCCAAATCATCATTCCAGTAAATGCTTTGCTCCTCAAGACAGTTGACAAGATCCTCTGAAACAGAAAAAAGTTTGCTTACAAGGCTGATAACAAATTTTTTATGGCCCTGGTAATTTATCTGTTCTGAGTTCATGTATTCCTCTAACTCATCCCAGGAAATCATATTGTTATAAAGAATCTTCGGAATATGCATAAAGTTCACCCAGGAGAGTTTTGTCCCATTCAGGTATTTGTTGAATGATTTATTGTTCCTCAGCTGCTCAATTACCGGATTATCAATAAAACGGCGGTTTGGATTAAGATCCTCCGGAGTGGGCATTCTTTTCTGCAGGGCCCGTTCTATCCTGTCACTGGCAACATCGCTTATTTCAAGAACAAGCAGCAAAAGATAATGGTAAAGATCATAGGCCTTTGTTATACTGAAAACAAGTTCCGATTCAGCTTTTACCAGATCGCCATCTTCTCTGCGGTTAAAAGCATAAAGAGCCATCAGCGCTTTTATTCGCAATAATCTTCTGCTTATCATTAATAAAGAACCTCATGATTTCTGAGTTGCAAAAATACTCTTTTTCCAATACTCCCGACACATGTTTATAAAAAATCAGGGTCAAAGTATATGCCTGTTTTGAAATGCTAAAATAATTGTTACTTTTGACCGTATAAAAATCTAACCCTTTCATAAACTTGATCTGGAAATGGAAGAAGAAACCGGGATTAAAGATGATTTAAGCGGAAGTGAGGAGAAAAACCAGAAGGAAGAGATCTTCTCAAAAGTTGTACGTGCAGGGAAAAGAACCTATTTTTTTGATGTAAAAGCTACCAGGAAAGAGGATTATTATCTGACCATTACTGAAAGCAAGAAACGCCTGGGCAAGGAAGGAAAAATATTTTATGAGAAACATAAAATATTCCTTTATAAGGAAGATTTTGAAAAATTCACTGACGGCCTGAAAAAAGCTGTCGACTATATAAACAACGAAGATTATCTCCTGAGGTCTTCCCCCGAGGACAGGGATCCGGTCACCGGTGAGGACAGGGAGCCGCTGACCACAGGGGAGTTCACAAATGTTGACTTTGATGATCTGGGCAAAAAATAGCTGTACTACTGGCGGCACTCCAAAAATGCCTTTTCCCGATGTCTGATTATATTCTGTTGATCCTTGCCATTATCCTGATGATAGTCGGGATAATAGGATGTCTTGTACCGGTATTGCCCGGTCCGCCCCTGAGTTATCTCGGACTGATACTGATCCATCTGACAAGGTTTGCACACTTTTCCAATACGGTTCTGATCCCGCTTGCTGCCGTTACAGTCATTGTTACCATAGTGGATTATATTGTCCCGGTATGGGGAACCCGGAAATTCGGAGGATCAAAATACGGAACCCGCGGAGCAACAGTAGGTCTGATAATAGGTCTGTTCCTGGGACCGGTGGGAATAATTCTTGGTCCCTTCATCGGAGCCATTGTAGGTGAACTCATATTCAGGGACGACATGAAATATGCTGTCAGGGCAGGCTTCGGAAGTCTTCTCGGATTCCTTACCGGCATAGGACTGAAACTTGCAGCTTCATTTGCAATGACCTTCTATTTTGTAAAAGAGTTGATAAGCTGAAGGTCTTCCCTTTGGGTCCGGACATCCGTGCCCTTCAGAATTCATTCCGGCAGCACCATTACACGAAACACTTCCTGTAAATTTTTTCTCAGACAAGCCCTGCCGGGTTTCAAAGCGTTGCCACCATTACAGCCTTAATGGTATGCAAACGGTTTTCAGCTTCATCAAATACTATTGAATGTGCCGATTCGAAAACATCTTCAGTGACTTCCATTCCGTCAAGGCCGTATTTTTCATATATCTCCCGGCCGGTGGATGTCTCCCTGTTATGAAAAGCCGGAAGACAGTGCAGGAATTTAACTTCCGCATTTCCCGTCTTTCTTATTACATCCATGTTGACCTGATACGGCCTGAGAAGCCTTATCCTCTCTTCCCATACATGTTCCTGCTCACCCATTGAAACCCATACATCAGTATAAAGAAAATCTGCTCCCCTTACCGCCTCATCAATATTTTCCGTAATGGTTATCCTTGCACCCGTCCCCTCTGCCACCGATTTGCAAATTCCGGTCAGCTCCCCGGAGGGCTGAAACATACCGGGTGCTGCAATCCTGAAATCAATTCCCATCTTTGCCGAACCGGCCATCAGCGAATTACCCATATTGAAACGGGCATCCCCGAGATAGCATAATGAGATATCGTTCAGCTTCTTGTCCGAATGCTCCATCATGGTCATTAAATCCGCCAGAACCTGGGTGGGATGAAATTCATTCGTCAGCCCGTTCCAGACAGGCACACCCGAAAATTCAGCCAGCTCCTCAACAAGCTTCTGACCGTAGCCGCGGTATTCAATCCCGTGAAACATACGGCCCAGTACCCTGGCTGTATCTTTTATCGACTCCTTGTTTCCGATCTGTGATCCTCCCGGATCCAGATATGTTATATTTGCACCCTGGTCAAACGCTGCAACTTCAAATGCACACCTTGTGCGGGTTGAATTCTTTTCAAAAATAAGTACAATATTTTTGCCTTTCAGCCGCTGAATTTCCTTTCCCGACTGCTTTTCATCTTTCAGTTTTACTGCAAGGTCCAGCAAATAATGTATCTCTTCCGGAGTAAAATCAAGAAGCTTGAGAAAATGACGGTTTTTTAGACTTATTTCCATTGTTCTGATATTTGTGATTTCCCGTTTCCGGCAAAAAACCGCCGTGAAACAGTACAGTTAAATACCTTTGCGGATTTTTAAACCTGAAATTAAATCAGGCAAATTTATAAATTTATTAAACCATTCTGCCAGACTCAAAAAAAATCCCTATTAAAAGTTTTGAATTCATGCTGAATCAGTTCCATCCTTCAGGGCTTCAAGCAAAAAGTGATATTCCTGAATACAAGCAATATAAACCCTGACATAGATTCCTTCAACATCATCAGTTAGTTAAAAGGAACAACAATCATTTGACAGATAGACGATTTATAATAAAAAAATGCTACTTTTACAAATTCAAAAAAAGAAATCAGTGAGAGTCAACCTGTCGCTTTTATCTGTCATAATTCTTGCTTTAACAGGAGATTCCTGTGTCCATTACGGAGTCAGGAACATGAACCAGGGTGAGATTCATTATTCAATCACCTACAGTGGCGATTCCGGGTTCATTCCCAGGGAATTCATGCCTAAACATCTGATAGTCTGCTTTAAAAACGACAAAATACTTTTTGATATCTCGGCTCCCTTTGGTAACTCGGGAATCATCAATCTTGCAAATCCCGAAACAGGAATATTCGACACATACATTAACCTGCTGGGTTTTAAATACTTTTATCCGTCAGATCCAGGTGAGAATTACCCCGGGTTTGGGGCCATGAAAGGTATGGAAGTACATAAGACCCCCAACACCTCGGTGATATGCGGATTCAATTGCAAATCGGCGGAAATAGTATTTCCGGATGATATCAACAAAAAGAAATATATAATCTGGTATACCGATGAAATAAAAGTTAAAAATCCGAATACTGCAACCCCTTTCAGTGAAATAAACGGAGTACTGATGAAATTCTTTTTTATTATCAACCAGAAGGAAATGCATTTTGAAGCAGAAACAGTTTACAGGAAAGACATTCCCGACAAGTTATTTGAAAGAAAAGAAAAATATGTCCGGATCTCCAAAAAGGATATAAATGAAATTATTAACAAATTCGTCAGTATGTAGTTTTCTCTCATTACTGCTGCTTTTTGTTTCCCGCCGGCGGGCTTTAATTTCAACTGCTGCATTAACCGGATATTTTGCACTTCCTTGATTCCCGCTACTTACTGTTTATATTTTTGAATTTCGAATAATTACTAACTTTGCTTTGCATTTTTGATGCAAAAACCGGACAAGGATAAAAAACGTGTCTAAAAAATCTGATAAAAGAGTAAAAAGAAAGAGCAAAAAGAAAGCATTCTTCAAGGATGAACGAATGAGATTCGTCACTGGTATCCTTGTTAGCGGCATTGCCGTTTACCTGCTCCTGGCTTTCATAGGCTATCTCATATGGTGGAAAACAGACCTGAGTATCCCGGCAGCGGATATATTATCCGGTCCGGATGTACAAGTAAAAAACCCTTCGGGAAAAAGCGGGCATTATCTTGCCTATATGATGATTAGCAACGGGTTTGGCCTGAGTGCATTTTTTATTCCCATGATTTTCGCAACCCTGGGATTGTACCTGTTGAAATTTCCGAAAATAAAATTCTGGAACCTTACAGCAAAATTTGTCTTTGCAACAATAATACTATCTCTTATCCTTGGCTTTATTTTCGGGGAGGCTGAGGGTTATCTTTACGGAGGCCCGGGCGGAGCTCACGGATATCATCTGACAAACTGGCTGAATGCATTTGTTGGAAAACCCGGAACAGCCATTCTCCTGATTCTTCTTACCCTAAGCTATTTTGTTTTTGCGCTGAAAATACCTTTGCCGGTTTTCAGACGAAAAGAGAGAAAAATCTCCGGACAGGAGGACGTATCCGGCAGGAGTGAAGCAGGGAAATATCAGGCCGGCAGGGAGGAAAACGCTGATACGGAATTCTTCATAAACAATAAAACACAGGCTGATGATCAGGGATCTCATGATAAAGATGTATCTGTCATAGTTCCGGCAGCGGGTTCGCTGATCCGAGACATGGACAATGACCGGTCTCCGCATGAAAGAAGGAAAAAACCGGATATACGGATCACCAGGACTGAGGTGGATGATCTCATTCCGGAAGAGGAACTGGAACGGATAATGAAAAATTATGACCCCCGCCTTGATCTTTCGAATTACAGATTTCCTCCTGTCTCAATCCTGAGGGATCACAGATCGGGCAGCGCCTTCGACAATAATGAAGTACTTGAGAACAAGGATAATATCATCAAAACACTCGGTGACTATAAAATAAGTATCAGACATATTTCTGCAACAGTCGGTCCGACGGTCACATTGTATGAAATTATTCCGGAGAGAGGTGTCAAACTGGCCCGCATCAAATCCCTTGAGGATGATATTGCACTGAACCTCTCAGCCATTGGTATAAGAATCATTGCTCCGATACCGGGCAGGGGAACCGTAGGCATAGAAGTACCCAATAAGAAACCGGAAATAGTATCAATGAAATCGCTTATTGCCTCCAGGGCCTTTCAGGAATCCAGGTTCGACATTGCTCTTGCTCTCGGAAGAACAATTACAAATGATCCCTACATAGTTGACCTGACCAAGATGCCGCATCTTCTTGTTGCAGGAGCTACCGGACAGGGAAAATCAGTAGGCCTTAATACAATTATCACATCCATATTATATAAAAAACATCCTGCAGAACTGAAATTTGTCCTCATTGATCCCAAAAGAGTTGAACTGCCCCTGTATTCAAAGATTGAACGGCATTACCTGGCCAAACTCCCCGACGAGGAGGATGCCATCATAACGGATACCCAGAAAGTCATTAACACGCTTTATTCCCTGTGTATTGAAATGGATAACCGTCTTGAACTCCTTAAGACCGCACAATCGAGAAACATAAAGGAATACAATGAAAAATTCATAACAAGAAGGCTTAATCCCGAAAAGGGACACAGGTACCTTCCCTATATCATTCTGGTTATTGATGAATTTGCCGATCTTATAATGACAGCCGGAAGAGAAATAGAGGGTCCTCTCGGAAGACTGGCACAGGTTGCCAGGGCCATTGGAATTCATCTTATTATTTCCACCCAGCGCCCCACCACCAATATTATTACCGGATTTATCAAAGCCAACTTTCCTACAAGGATAGCCTTCCGTGTTTTTTCATCAATCGATTCAAGGACTATACTTGACGTCACCGGTGCAGACCGGCTTGTCGGCAACGGTGACATGCTGATCTCGTCGGGTGCCGAGCCGGTACGGGTGCAGTGCGCATATGTAGACACCAAAGAAATAGAAGAACTTACCGAATACATAGGATCACAGCAGGGATACCCCGGTGCGATGCATCTTCCGGAATATATTAACGACACAGACGCGGGAAGCTCCGACATGGACATGAGGAAAAAAGATGCCCTGTTTGAGGAAGCTGCCCGGCTGGTGGTCCAGCATCAGCAGGGATCAACCTCTCTTATCCAGAGAAGACTATCGGTAGGATACAACAGGGCCGGCAGGATCATCGATCAGCTTGAGGCAGCGGGAATTGTCGGACCCTTTGAGGGAAGCAAGGCAAGAGAAGTTTTTTGCGATAGCGAAGCTTTGGAACAGATTTTGAAGGACCTTGAATAAATCCTATCGATGAAAAGACTGTTTTACATAATTTTTCTGCTGGCCTTCCCGCTTGCAGTGCATGGACAAAATGATCCGAAAGCCCTGAGCATACTGGATAATTTTTCATCAACAGTTGCCGCCGCCCCTTCGGTAAGCATGAAATTCATTATGGTCACCGATGATCAGCTGGAAAAATCAAGCGACACAATAAGCGGAATGATCCTGCTGAGCGGGGACAGATACAAACTTGAACTTCATAATAATATTATCTGGTACGATGGCAGGGATTCCTGGAGCTACCTGCCAAATGAAAAAGAAGTCACAATAACCCGGCCGGATAAAAATGATAATTCTTTCGAAAGCCGTCCTTCATCAATCTTCACGATATACAAAACAGGATTCAAATCCCGGCTGGTTGAGGAGAAAAGGGATTCATACCTGATAGATCTTTATCCCGAAGAGATAAAAAATGAACTGATCAGGATCAGGCTGACAATAAAAAAACCATCACCCGACCTTATAAGTTTCGAATACAAAAGGAGGGACGGAATAACAATAACTTTACTGGTACAGGACTACAGTCTGAAACAGCAGGCAGATCCCGGGATGTTCAGGTTCTTTCCTGAAAAATACAGGGATGTTGAAATTATAGATATGCGCTAGGTCCTTTCAGGATATACTATCCTGGCATGATATATATTCGTCAGCCTTTTTTTAAAGGCACTTTTAATATCTGACATATCCCTGAAGGTTATCGGTACATTTGCAAACTGACCATCCTGTTCCTGAAGATAGATTATCCTTTCAACCAGGTCACTGATATTTTCTTCCGTATAGGAATGAAGGCTTCTAGATGATGCCTCAACGGCATCAGCCATCATGACAATTGCCGTTTCCTTTGAAAAAGGCTTAGGCCCGGGATAGGCAAAAAGGCTTTCCCTGTTTACTTCTTCCGGATACAGATCAGTGAATTTTTTATAAAAAAAGTATGCTATCGTCGTTCCGTGATGTGTCCTGATGAAATCGATGACCGGAGCGGGAATCTTATAATTTTTTGCGAGCACCATTCCGTTCTTTACATGGCTGGTAATTATTTTTGCACTGTCACGGGGATCCATCTTATCATGAGGACTTAAGCCATCCACCTGGTATTCTATGAAAAAAGTGGGTCTCGCTATTTTCCCGATATCATGATAAAGTTCGCCTGCACGCACGAGATGGACATTTGCACCTATGGTTCTTGCAGCTTCCTCAGCAAGATTTGCTACCTGCAGGGAATGCTGAAATGACCCGGGTGCTTCCACGGCAAGTTTTCTCAAAAGAGGCTGGTTGATATCAGCCAGCTTAAGGAGTGTGGTATCTGATACCAGGAGAAATTCCTGTTCAAAAAGCAGTATCAGGGGATAGCTCAGGAGAATGAGGAATCCGTTGCCTGCAAGCATCAGGAAATCATATGGATCAAACTGAATATCTGTGACCTTCCACATGAGAAGTACAGCAGAATATAATACAGTATTGCTGATGATCACCATCAGGGATGTAAACAGGAGTCGCGATTTTCTGAAATTGTTTGTAAGTGTGAATATTGCCACCATTCCGGAAATGAAGGACATCAAAATGAAGATAAAGGGCTCCTCAACCATGAAGCCGGCCAGCATAATGGTAATAAGCAGAATAAACAGGGCCAGCCGGGCATCATAAAATGTTCTGATGATAACAGGTATTATGGCAAAGGGCACAAGGAATATTATATTCCCGGCAGCCAGGCCGGAAACAATCCGGGTAATGATCAGAAATGTCAGTATAGCCAGCAGTATAAAGAATGTTTTCAGGACCACACTCAATACTTCCTGCCTGAATTGCAGAAGAAAGAAAAACAGTATAATATAAAAAGTTGCAACAACAAGTACAGTTCCTGTTATCTCTTTTATACCAGGCTCCTTCCCCCAGATCAGAATTAATACGACGGCTATTATGTTGCCCAGAAAAACTGCAATATGCTGGGTTTTTTTATCAGGTTTGATAAATTTGCCTGAAAAGTTTGCAGATTTAAACATCGATCCAGTCATTTTTTTGCCGGTTAAAATTAGTAAATTTTGTTAAGAGTCCGGTTTAGTAAAACAGCCATCCGTTACTTATCCACGGCCACAGCCACAGATGCAGCACAGACACAGCCCCCAATGCAGAGCACAGGCATAGCCACAGATGCAGCACAGACACAGCCCCCAATGCAGCACAGGCGCAGGCACAGATGCGGCACAGGCGCAGGCACAGATGCAGCACAGGCGCAGGCACAGATGCAGCACAGGCGCAGGCACAGATGCGGCACAGGCGCAGTAACCACAGGCCAGCTACAGTTTCCTGACATGAATTGGCAGCGATCAGATTCTGCTTCTCTTCTGTTGTTTATTTATTATTTTTGAACTTATAAGGATTAAATCATGAACAGCTATATCTGTGAAAACGTCTTTGTGCCGCTCCGTTCGGGACCGTCGCATAAATCAGAAATGCTCAGCCAGGTGTTGTTCGGGGAAAAATACCGCAAAACTGATCAATCAGGACACTGGATCAAAATAGAAACCCTGTTTGACAGTTATGCGGGCTGGATTGACGGGAATCACCTTCAGCAGAAGGATGACAGGAATGGTTCCCGCGGACTGGTACTTAACAGATCCCTGCTGTGTTACAGGAAGGATAACACAAGAATGATACTGGAAGCAGGATGTGAAATATATGATCCGGATTTTGAAAACAAGACATTCCTGCTTGGGGATTACCGTTATACCATCTCTCAGGAATTCAGTCACAGCTATGTTTCCCCTGCCGGTTCACCTGCAGATACTGCAATGAAATTCATTAACAGTCCTTATATCTGGGGGGGCCGGACACCTTCCGGTATGGACTGTTCGGGATTAACCCAGCTTGCCTACAAGCTTTGTGGCATCTCAATACCCCGTGACAGCCGGATGCAGGCAGAAACAGGGAAAACAATAAGTTTTCTGGAAGAAAGCATTTCGGGAGATCTTGTATTTTTCGATGATGAATCCGGCAGGATCAGCCATGTCGGGATGTTACTGTCCCACAGCCTCGTTATTCACGCCTCAGGAAGGGTCAGAACAGATCCCATAGACCATCAGGGCATTTTCAAAAAAGAATCCGGCAGGTATTCACATCATTTGCGGACAATCAAAAGGATTATCTGACCAAACCGGGTATCCCGGTACTTTATTCAGCCTTTCCTTTTACAGGGATACTCTCCTGTCTGCTTCAGTGAGGATATCATCCTGCAAAAGAACCGCTTCTTCTTCAATCTTCCTTGCCCTTGCAAGAATTTCACTGACAAACTCCCTGTCTTCAACTCCTTCCACATTGGTTTTAATATTCAGATGGGCACTCTTAATGCAGGCCAGCAGAGCGATGGATCCCACTGCAGCATCTGTTACAAGGGATGACTTTCCTGTTTCAGTCATGTTTTTTACAATTTTAAAACCGGAACAGGCAGTTTCCATAACCTGTAATGGAACAAGAATAGCCTGTTTATATGCATTCTGTATGGCAGTATCCCTGTAATCTCTCTCCTTTTTACCGGATTTTGACAACCTGCGGGCTTCAATGATTTTATTATATGCATCCGTATCGGCATCCACAAGCTTTAAAAGTTTGTTTTGAATCTTTGTTCCTTCAGCGGCCTGGTCGGAAAACTCTTTCCAGCGTTCATCCCATCCTCTCCTGTGTCCGGTAATATTGGCAACCATTGTTCCCAGTGCCACTCCGAGGGCACCCATATAAGCCATGGCAGATCCCCCGCCGGGAACCGGCTGCTCAGAAGCTGTCAAATCCATATATTCTTTAAGACTTAAAGAAACAAGCTCTTCCTTTTTTTCTTCCAGCAGATATTCAATTATCTTTTCTTCCGCCCTGAAAGGCTGCAAATCATCAAGTCCCATCGATCTGACTGCAATACGTATCAGTTCTTCATCCGGAAGACCTGTGGATCTTTTTTGTTTTTCCAGGAAATATTTCCCTGCTTCGAGCAATGAATTCAGGGGTATGAGACCAACAAGTTCCGAGCCGCTAACCCTTATCCCCCTTGCCTCAGCTTTTCTGCACACTTCATCAAAAGCAATATGAACCGGTGTTTCGGAAATATTCGTCAGATTCATCGATACCTGTGCTATTCCGTATTCCCTGATAAACCAGCCAATAGCCCTTACATTTCTGAGAGAACCCGGCACTTTCACTTTCTTCCCCCTGTCATTAAAAACATCCCTGCCGCTCTCCCTTACATCAAATGCTATAGCACTGGCACGCCTGGCAGATGTTGTATTCAGATTCACATTGAATGCAACCAGAAAGTCACGGGCCCCGACAGCAGTGGCTCCGGATTTCCTGTTAAAGACTGCCGGCCCGAAATCAGGCTTCCATTCCGGATCAGATAATTTTTTCTCCAGGCCTTCATATTCTCCGGATCTGCAATAAGCAAGACTTCGTCTTTTTTCATTGAACGCAGCTTTTTCGTAACAAAACACCGGGATCTGAAGTTCTTTACCTATGCGTTCAGCCACTTTCCTGGCTATGGCAACGGTTTCCTCCATGGATATGCCTGATACCGGAATGAAGGGACAAACATCTGTTGCCCCCATCCTCGGATGTTCACCCCTGTGCCTCGACATATCTATCACTTCCGCAGCTTTTCTGACTGCCAGGAAAGCGGCTTCGGCTACTGCTTCTGGCTCCCCGGCAAATGACACAACAGTACGGTTCGTGTCCCTTCCGGGATCAACGTTAAGAAGCCTTACACCCTTAACAGACTCTATTTCAAGCGTTATCTGCTTTATCACGGCCATATCACGGCCTTCGCTGAAATTCGGTACACATTCCAGTATTTTTTTCTTCATAAGGAGATATTATTTATTGCTTAACACAGGAACAAATGATTCATTTCCCTTCAAAATCATTGTTTCCATCAGATTGCTGCCTCAGGCTTCCTGTCAAAACCGGAATCCGTGACAATACAATAAGCTACAAATATTACAAAAAAAGACATTACTTTCCAGTTTTATTTATCTTTGGAAGCTTATACTAAAACCATGGTCCATGAAAAAAATCCTTCCAATTCTACTGATTGTTTCCGCATCCTTTTCATTGTCCGCTCAGGAAAAAAAGGCCATGACAGGCTGGAAATTCGGCGGTGCACTGCCTGCCGTGACATACGACTCCAATCTCGGATTCCAGTATGGTGCACTGGCTGAATTTTTCAATTACGGAGACCCGAGTATATTTCCTGACTTTCTCGACCATACCTACACGGAAATTTCGCGCTTCACCAAGGGAAGCGGGATATACAGAATGATGTTTGAATCATACCGGCTGATTCCGGGTGTACATCTGACCAGTGATCTGAGTTATCTGCCTGATCAGGCATATCATTTTTACGGATTCAACGGTTATGAAAGCATTTTCAACAATGCCTGGATGGATGATAAATCAGCGGATTACAGGACAATGATGTTTTACCGTTTTAAAAGAAACCAGTTCAGGTTCAAAAATGATTTTGAAGGTAAGCTGAGCGGGGAACGGCTCAGGTGGAATGCAGGATTCGCATTTCAGGCTTTCATGAACGGCTCGGTGGATACAGACAAGTTAAACAAGGGCAAGGACGACAGGCTTCCTTCGGTTACTGATGAACCCGGACTGTATGAGCGTTACCAGGCCCTTGGACTGATAACGGAGAATGAAGCAGACGGGGGCTGGGTAAATACGGTTAAGGGAGGATTTTCGTGGGACAGCCGGGATAATCTCGCCAATCCGATGAAGGGGCTCTGGACCGAATTAGGAATTGAGGCCGCTCCAAAGTTTCTGGGTAACGACTGGGGATTTTCAAGATTCTATATTACGCACCGTCAATATTTCACCCTTGTACAAAACGATCTTTCAGCAGTATACAGAATGGGCTATCAAAGCACATTGTCGGGAAAAGTACCATTCTTCTATCAGTCGCAGGTGATCACCTCAATGCTTACGGGTGCCACAAATGAAGGTCTGGGAGGTTCAAAAACCCTGAGGGGAGTACTGAAAAACCGGGTCATTGGCGACGGATTCATCTATGGCAATGTTGAACTTCGCTGGAAACCGGTTTATTTCAAATTATTCCGCCAGGATTTCTATATCGGGCTCAACGCCTTTTATGACTTTGGCATGATAACAAAAAAGATTGCTTTGCCCTCAGATCTTCAGACCAGGTTTACCAGTCTTTATCCTGACGAAAAATTCACGGATTATTTCAATACCGGGAATGAAAAACTGCATCAGTGTGCCGGGATAAGTATTATGCCCGTAATGAATCAGAACTTTGTAATAGACGTGGATATAGGGAAAGCTTTCAACAGGCAGGATGGAAACATAGGTTTTTCAATCGGCCTGAACTATTTGTTCTGAGATTTGCTTTCGGAAACATGTCCGGTATCATCCTGAAAATTATACGGAACAGCCGGCTTCAGTCGCATTCCTCAAAACTTTTCCTGTACTGTTCAATAGCTTTAAGGCTCATGCCCATACTGGAGAATCCGCCATCATGATACAGATTCTGCATGGTAACTTTCCTGGTAAGATCTGAAAACAGGACCACACAGTAATCAGCGCATTCTTCCGCATTTGCATTACCCAGGGGAGACATTCTCTCAGAAAAATCCACCAGGGAATCAAAGCCATGGATTCCGCTTCCGGCTGTAGTCAGGGTGGGTGACTGCGATATGGTATTGACCCTGACTTTCCTGTCGCGGCCATATATATAGCCAAAACTTCTTGCTATGGATTCCAGCAGGGCCTTGGCATCGCCCATATCATTGTACCCGGTCAGTGTTCTTTGTGCTGCCACATACGAAAGTGCAACAACAGACCCCCTTTCCTTTATTGCATCCAGCCTGTATGCGGTCTGGAGAATACGGTGAAAACTCAGTGCAGAAATATCGAATGCCTTCAGCATATTCTCATAACTGGTATTCTCATAGGGAATATTCTTCCTTACATTGGGCGACATTCCTATTGAGTGCAGAATAAAATCAAAGCGGCCTCCAAATATTTCCATGGTTTCGGAAATAAGCTTTTCAATATCGTCCATCCGGGTGGCATCTGCCGGAATAACACTGCTGTCAGTGATCCGGGCAAGCTCATTAATACTACCCATCCTTACGGCCACGGGCGAGTTGGTCAGTACCAGCCTTGCCCCGTGCTGCCATGTCTTCAGAGCCACCTGCCAGGCAATCGACTTATCATTAAGAGCTCCGAATATCAATCCCTTCTTGCCTTTTAACAATGATCTTTCCATAGTATTTATTTTAATTTCCTGCTGCCTCAAGCAGCTCCCTGGCATTTTTAAGGGCTGCCGGGGTTACTTCACTGCCGCTGAGTAATCTTGCAACTTCCATTATCCGTTCATCTCCGGATAACAATTTAATCCGGGTAATTGTTGAATCACCCTCGTCTTCTTTATAAACATGAAAATGTACGGCACCCCTTGATGCCACCTGGGGAAGATGGGTAATATTGATCACCTGCATGTATTTTCCCATGCTGCTTAGAATCTGACCCACTTTGTCAGCAACTTCTCCTGAAACACCTGAATCGATCTCATCAAAAATAATTGAAGGCAGTTTGACATTCCTGGCAAGAAAGGATTTGAGACTGAGCATTACTCTTGACAATTCGCCTCCGGAAGCAGTCTTTGCAAGATTTTCAGGAGCGATCTGCCTGTTTGCCGAAAAAAGAAAATCAACCTGATCCATGCCCGACTCACTGAAATCCTTCAATGATGAAAATTCTATTCTGAACCTGGCATTAGGCATTCCAAGCTGCCTGAGCATCGCAGTAATATTTTTTTCTGTCTCCGGCAGGGATTTTTTTCTTTTTTCCGTGATAGCCGAAGCCATTTTTGCCAGCACCGCTTCTTCCGAGCGGAGAAGGGATTCCATTTCGGTCAGCTTCTCATCACCGGTCTCAATTGACTGCACCAGATCCCTGATCTCTTCCCGTTTGACGAGAAGCTCTGCCAGACCATTTACATTATGCTTCCTGGCAAGAGTATAAATGGTATCAAGCCTTTCATTGACCTGTGCAAGCCTTGCCGGATCCGCAATAATCGATGCTGCAAGCCCCTCAAAGCCAGAAGAAAGATCATTAAGTTCAATGTATGACGATTCTGTCCGGGCGGCCAGTTCCTTCCCGCCGGGAAGAAAATCCTTCAGTCTGTTGAGTATACTGCGTATTTCATTAAGATTACCCAGTACGGAAGATGACTCGGATGAGAAAAGCTCTGTTATGGCTGCCAGTCCTGTCATAATTTCTTCAGTATGGGAAAGAAGTTCCTGTTCCTTTTCCAGATCCTCCTGTTCGCCATCCAGCAGCCTGGCAGTATCGAGCTGGTTTAACTGGAATTTGTGATATTCCAGATCAGCCCTGTTCTTTTCAGCTCTCCCGGATTGTTCAGTATATTCACGCCTGAGATTCCTGTACTTAATAAAACCCAGCCTGTAATCATTTAAAATTTCAGCCGTACCGGCAAAGGAATCAATAACATTAAGCTGAAATAAATTATTATTCAGCATAAGAGTCTGATGCTGTGAATGAATATCTATCAGATTCTCACCCAGTTCTTTTAAAACAGTAATGGTTACCGGAGTATCATTGATGAATGCCCTTGACTTGCCTGCTGCGGAGATCTCCCTTCTGATAATTGTAAAAGACTCATAATCAAGATCATTTTCTTTAAAAAATGGTTTCAGCTGATAGCCGTCAACCTTGAAAGTACCCTCAACAATACATTTACTTTTTTTGTCGGGAAGGGCGGAAGTCTCTGCCCTTGCTCCTAAAATAAGAGATAAAGCACCCAGCAGAATGGTTTTTCCCGCACCGGTTTCACCCGTGATTATAGTAAGACCATTTTTGAAATCAATATCCAGATCCCGGATAAGCGCATAGTTACGAACGCTGAGTTTGACGAGCATACGGAATACTGTTAATTTGAAGCTGTTATTTTTTCATACCTCGACTTGTTGGCGGGGTCTATTTCGTTAAGGATCTGCACAACACGACTTTTTTCTTCCGGGAATGATTCCGAAAAGATATTCACCAGCTCTTCGCTTTTTGCATCTACAATAATCTGAAGGAGATACATAAAAGGATCCGGCCTGTTCCTGTAAACTTCCTGCAGCAACCTCAGACTCTCAACAATACTCACCCTGGCTTCCGAAGCACGTGACTCCAGCCGGTCAAGTCCGTTAATATTATATTCGTAAAGAAATCTCCTTGCCCCGTCATACTGGGCATCCAGAAGATTCTTGACAAGCCAGTACCTGTTACGGTTCCGGGAACCGTCATAGGGTTTCCAGCCCGGTTCGGGAGCATTCTGGGCATTGGTAACTATTTTTTCCGCAATCCTGAAATAATCAGTTCCCCCTTTAGGTGAAAATGAATCATAATCAAAGCCCAGGATGATGTAGGCATAAAAGGCCAGAACAGATACAAGCCCCGACCTGTGGGTATTGGGATCAAACTCAAGTGGCTGAAATTCCACATACCTGAACCTGAAGTTATTATCCATGAAATTCAGCATTGTTGAATTATATGTGGTATTATATACAGGACGTCTTAACTGAACCTGTATCGTTCCGTTAAATTCGTCAGCTGATATCTGTTCATTAATGGTTATCAGCAGATTGCAGTCAATGCGCTCAGCATAGCTGTACACATGGTTTGTCCACACTATGTTATTCATGAATTCATACAGGTCGCGCTGCATATTTTCAAATACCTGGCGGTTGGATCCCTGTACTTTTTGGGCTGATACCTGGACATTGCAGTTCAGTTCCTGTGAATTGGCCTGTATTGCCGGTATTACCAGGAACAGGACGGCAAGAAATCCGGCAGATCGTATGATTTTCATCTTTATGTGATCATTATAATTAATCAAGAATGTCCGAGACAGTTTCCCTTATCGATTTTAACCCAAATTTATTAATATTATTGTACTTTTCAATGAATGTTGTCCGATTCGCCCCGAGAGGGACTACTCAATACCTTCCCCGGGAAGTTGCCCGGTAAGTTGTCCGGTTCACCCGGGTACAGGGATGACTATGACATGATTTTCAATCCTGCCGGTTCTTTAACCGGAACGGCATTAATAATATCTGAATTTTTCTCCGCTTATAATAGAAGGCATAGTTATGCCTTTGGGAATCCGGGATGTCTGTTTATTTCTGCTTCGTTGTTTTTTCAGGGTTCCTGAAAAATATTTTCCCTTCTTCAAGTTCCTGCAGGGCAATCAGGCTTGGCTTCGGAAGACGCTCATAAAATTTCGATATTTCAATCTGCTCCCGGTTTTCGAAAATCTCTTCAAGATTATCACTGTATGATGCAAATTCCTCAAGCTTTTTATTGAGTTCCTGCTTCATCTCAACTGCAATCTGATTTGCTCTGCGTGAGACAATAATCACTGTTTCATATATATTGCCTGTTTGTCTGGTCAGATTGTCAACATCACGGGTAATAGTAGTGGGCGGTGCCAATGATTTTCTGTAATCCATATTTTTATTTAATATTTGCTTCCAGCTCAGATGTCTCAACTTTCAGGAATCTTGCAGTTGCCTGAAATATCCTTCTCACATCCCTCGAATACCTGCTGCTGGGAAATTCTTCCATAAATGAATAATAATCGTCAAGCGTATCCTGATATCTCTCCTTTTGCTTGTCAGGCATACTGTATTCAGCATAGAGGAACAACGAATTGAGCTTGAGATACATCATTTCCTCCCTGTATTTAGTGTCGGAATATTCCTTGAGACTGTTGTTCAGGGCGACAATTGCCGATTTATATGCTTTCATGTCATAGTAGAGCCTTGCACTCAGGTATGACTTTTCAACCAGCCGCTCCTGAAGTTCCCTGATCAGATTCCTGCTTTCTTCAGCTCTTGGGCTATAAGGATATTTGTTGATAAAATAATTAAAACCCTCAATGGCAGCACGGGTACTTTCCTGATCAAGCTCTGCCCTGGGGGACAGGTTATAATCGCACATAGCTGCCATAAATGCAGCATCTTCTGCATATTTTCCGTATGCATACTGGTCGAGATAGGATCTGAAATAACTCCCGGCAGCAAAATAATCCTTCATCCTGTAAAAGCTTTGGGCATTCATCCAGTTCAGCTCTTCAGCTTCTTCTGTAGCCCTGAATCTGGGCAGAACCTGTGCCAGCAGCTCAGTCGCCCTGACATACTGGCCATTGTCGTAATACCATTGTGCCTTTGACTTCTTCAGGTCATAATCACTGCTTTTGAGAAGCTTTTCGTATTCACCGCATGAGAATGCCAGAAACGATAACAACAGTAATATATAAGCAGGTGCTCTCATCAAAAATAGTTGCGCAAAATTATAATAATTTTTTGTCATTCGGAACAGACAGGCATAAAAAATCATCCTGTAATACTGATGACAACATAAACAGAGAAAATTAAGTACAAACAGGTATTATGGAATAACCACTAATATCCCTACTTTTGTTAAAAATTTTATTAAAACCTGTAATTATGGATATTTTTGAAAAAATCACATCTACAAAAGGTGATCTCGGACAATACTCGGAGGTTGGGGATGGCTATTTCATGTTCCCGAAACTTGAAGGGGAAATAGCAGCCAGAATGAAATTCCAGGGAAAGGAAGTCCTCACATGGAGTCTTAACAATTACCTTGGCCTTGCCAATAATCCGCAAGTACGTAAAGCCGATGCCGAATACACTGCTCAATACGGATTGGGATATCCCATGGGTGCAAGAATGATGTCCGGCCAGACTTCAATGCACGAGAAGTTTGAAGAAATGGCCGCGGAATTTGTTGACAAGGAATCAGCATATCTGCTCAATTACGGTTACCAGGGAATGGTTTCAATAATTGATGCCCTTGTCGATCGTCATGATGTTATTGTTTATGATTCCGAATCTCATGCATGTATTATGGATGGCCTCAGGCTCCATTTCGGAAAAAGATTTGTATACTCCCATAATGATATGGAAAGCTGTGAAAAACAGCTCCAGAGAGCTACGAAACTTACCGAGGGAACAAATGGAGGAATTCTTTTGATTACCGAGGGTGTTTTTGGCATGGCAGGTGATCTTGGTAAGCTTGATGAAATAGTTGAGCTGAAAAAGAAATACAATTTCAGGATCCTTGTCGATGATGCCCATGGCTTCGGGACAATGGGAGCTACCGGCGCCGGCACGGGTGAACATCTCGGTGTACAGGACCAGATAGATCTCTATTTTGCCACTTTTGCCAAATCAATGGCTGGAATAGGAGCCTTTGTTGCAGGTGATAAAGACATTATAACCTATCTTCGCTTCAACCTCAGATCACAGATATTTGCCAAGTCTCTTCCAATGGCAATGACACTTGGCGCTATAAAAAGACTTGAAATCATCAAAACCCAGCCGGAACACAAGGAAAAACTATGGATCATTACAGAAGCTCTGCAGAAAGGACTAAAGGAAGCAGGCCTGGATCTGGGAAATACACAATCTCCGGTAACTCCTGTTTTTATGAAAGTTACTCTTTTTCAGACAACTCAGTTGATTTATGATCTCAGGGAAAATTTCGGCATTTTCTGCTCAGTGGTAATATATCCTGTCGTTCCCAGGGATGTGGTCATGCTCAGGCTTATTCCCACATCAACACACACACTTGAAGATGTTGAATATACTGTAAATGCATTCAGGGAACTCAAGTGGAAAGTCGATAATGACGCTTATCCCCATGAAATAGCTGACTTCTCAAAATAAATGTTTATAATATAAGCTGAAGAGGCTGTCTCAAAGCAGGAAAGGACAGTCTCTTTTTTGTTCCTGTCCGAACAAATCCCCTTTTTATTGGTTATACAGATTTGAGTTCAGTGGATTTGTCTGATAATTCACTTTCTCACCATAGGAATCGGATAATGAAAAGGGAAACAGAAAAAATAAACCTCCTTAAAGCCTATAATATGCTGCTTTACTTTGCCGGCAGCATGATCATGAAGGAGCCCAGCGATGAATGTATAAATGACTTCTGGACCAGGGGCACAGTAAAAAATCTTCCGGTTAAAAGTTCAAATCCCCGTTTCATAAAGGCAGCCTCCATATTAAGGGATTCATGCAGGGAAGAGGATAGCTGCCGGGAAAAAATGATTTCAGACTATCACAGGCTCTTTGACGATGACGGTCCGCAGCTTGTGCCGGTCTATGAATCCGAATATGCTGACAATAAAAACGATGGGCCACCTGCAAAAGCTGCCGTAGGTGAATTTTACAAAACATACGGCTGGAATCCGGATCAGCACTACCATGTGCCCTATGATCATCTGGGTATTGAACTGCTCTTCCTGACCCGGCTCAATGATAAATTTACAAATACTGATGATGAGCCCTGCAGACGGGAACTGGGGAAAGAAATCGTAAGATTTATAAATCTCCACATCCTGTCATGGGTTCCGGCATGGAATAAAATGATGCAGCAACATGCACAAAGTGACTGTTATAAAGGCATAGGACATCTGGTTCATGCCTGTACCGAGGATATCCACAGCATCCTGTCCTGATATCCTTTCCGTCTTTTATTTCTTCAGGTCCGACAGGTATCGTTCGGCATCGAGTGCTGCCATACAGCCGGAGCCTGCTGCCGTTACTGCCTGCCTGTAATGCGGATCCTGAATATCGCCTGCCGCAAAAACTCCCGGAACATTTGTCTTTGTACTTCCCGGTATTGTTTTTATGTAACCTGCCTGATCAGTCTCAACAAAATCACTGAAGATATCTGAATTGGGGGTATGTCCGATTGCCAGGAAAAATCCATGAATATTTATTTTTACAGTTTCCTCATCGGGTGTGCCTTTCTTTTTGACAAGAACAGCACCTTCAACACCATTTTCACCAAAAAGGTCTGTAACCTGGTGTTCCCACAGGATTTCAATATTCGGGGTTTTCATGACTCTCTCCTGCATTGCCTTGGAGGCCCTGAGAACATTTCTTCTCACAATCATGTATACCTTATTGCACAAACCGGCAAGATAAGTAGCTTCTTCAGCCGCAGTATCACCCCCGCCGACAACAGCAACATCCTTTTTCCTGTAAAAGAATCCGTCGCATGTGGCACAGGCCGACACACCCATTCCGGCATATTTTGTCTCAGCTTCAATTCCCAGATATTTTGCAGTGGCCCCGGTAGCTATAATAACTGATCCTGCCTTTATCTTCCTGTTTCCGTCAATGGTAACAATCAGATCTCCTCCTGAGAAATCAGCAGCTGTCGCCATGCCTATGCGGACATCAGTACCAAGTCTTTCAGCCTGTCCTTTAAAATGCTCCATCATTTCCGGACCGGTTATGCCGTCAGGATATCCCGGATAATTTTCAACTACGGTAGTGGTGGTAAGTTGTCCGCCCATTTGCAGTCCTGTATAAAGAACAGGATCAAGATTGGCTCTTGCAGCATAAATTGCAGCAGTATAGCCTGCCGGTCCTGAACCGATTATCAGACATTTCACCTTTTCGGTTTCACCAACAGTCTGATTTTCGCCTTCATTTGTAAGACCCATTGGTTTAAATAGTTCCATTTTAAAAACTGTTTTATTCCGTAAATCATATAAAATGTTCCGGGTTCAGCTGACTCCGTCCGGCCAGTATCCGGAATATCCACCTTCGCAGGACCCGGGTCTCTTATCCGGTCTCATTCTTCGCCGGGTATAAGCCACAAAGCGGAGTTCCTCACTCTGCACCCTGAACTCTTTAATTCTTCAGGCAAAACTAAAAAAAGTATTTGTAAATTCAATCATTTCCTGACTGTTCCCTGTGACTCTCTGCTGAAAGCATTCATGTTAACGGTTTCAGATGAACAAATCAGGAATTTACATCTGAATTACATGTCTAACGCTTCAAAAGCTTTTTGCAGAATCCGAATTGTTGATTATTTTTGTGGTGTTTTTCGGGATGTGGCGCGGTTGGCTGGCGCATCCCGGCCGGGACTCGGGAGGGTCGTCTGAAAAGACGATGAACAGTCAAAAATATTTCGGGGTGTGGCGCAGTTGGCTAGCGCACTTGCATGGGGTGCAAGGGGTCGTCTGTTCGAGTCAGATCACCCCGACAGAACAGGACATCCTTGCTTCGGCGATCGGTGTCCTTTTCTTTTTGCCCCGTTCCACCGGTAGTGGTACAGAATCCTGAATTCCTCATATGAATACCGCCCTCCGTCTGTAAGTGATGTGCAAAGAATCTCTTTCTGCAGGGTGTGTATAAGTATGTATGCCATAGAGTGCAGGAATAAACGAAACTGGTTTGCCGTAAACTTATTACAGGACGAGCGGTCAGACCTTAAATACAATTTATGGTCTTTGATGCGCAGTTCCATGGAACCCCTGGCACCTCAGGGAACACCTTTTTTTTAAGTATTTATGAATAATTCAGGTTAAATCAGCTCACAAAAATACAAAATGCGTAAAAAATAAAATCAATTTTCCCAAGGCAGAAATTAAGCAAAAATCATATCATCAATAAAAAATAATTGAATCATATTGATATTTTATATGTATAAACTATATTTGTATTTATTATTTAAACAAATAGCGATTGATTATGGTAACCTTCACAAGTACAATTCCCGATGACCTGTCAAGGCAGTTAAATGAAAAGGCCAGGGCTTTGTCATTACCTAAAAACAAGCTGATAGAGAATGCATTGCGACTTTACCTCGAACACCTGGAAAAGGCCGAGTATATAAAATCCTATAAACGGGCATCGGATGATACCGATATCCTGCTGATGGCAGAAGAAGGTATGGAAGATTATTTCAGACAGCTGGAAGAATGAGACAGGGAGAAATATGGCAGGCCAGCCTGAATCCTGCCTAAGGAAGCGAACAGAGAGGGTTCAGACCCGTTGTTATATTGAGCGGAAACCTGTTAAACAGGTATCTGCCTGTTG